>CAZRGL010000296.1:0-3301 GCA_964599485.1 uncultured Polyangiaceae bacterium | reverse complement strand
TCTTTGTCGTGCTCGAGCAGCGGCGTATCGACCTTCACGTCGAAGAAACCGAAGTTCTTCCAGTACGCGATGATTCGCCGCCGGTCTTCGGCCTCACGAGGCTCGCTGTAGTAGCGACCGGGAAGAACCAAGCTCGACTTGCGCATGCCCAGTCGGTCCAACAGCGGCCCGTAGTCGACCGTCAGCTTGGAGCCACCACGGGATCGCAGGGTGACGCTCGAGATCTCGATGTCGGTCTCGCCCGGAACTTTCATCGGCCGCTTGGCGCCACAGCTGCACAACAACAGCAGCGCTGACAGCAGCACCAAACCCAGCCATGGCTCGCAACGCGACTTCAAGGGACAGCGTCGATGATGCACCGCGGTTGCTCCGCCGTGAACTGTCGACTTGGAAAACGACCGAGGCGACTTGGAAAACGACCGAGGCGGTCACATCCGTAATTTGGCCGAGATGCGAATTAGAATCGTATTCTGATTCTGTTTTTTGTATGCTCGCTATCCGAGAACCCACATGCCCCAACTACGCAACGTCACTCAGCCCAAGCAAGCGCGCAGCAAGAAGAGCCTGCTGCTGCTACTAGACGCCGCCGAAGAGCTCATCACTGCCAAGGGCATCGCGGAAGTAACCATCACCGACATCGTGCGTGCAGCGGGCGTGTCGGTTGGGTGTTTCTACGGTCGATTTCGCGACAAGGACGAGCTGCTGCTCGCCTTGCTCGAGCGGTTGATTCGGCGGCTCGATGAGCGCGTCACCGAGTTTGAGCACCCCGACAATTTCCGCGGAGCCTCATTGAGCGCCATCGTCCACGTTTGCATCCGCGAGCTGATCACGGTCTTTCGCGGCCGTCGTGCGCTGTTCGCGGCCGTCACTGCGCGCTCGCACTACAACGAGACCATGTGCGAGGTCGGTAAGGACTTCCGCACGCGGGTCATCCAGCGCTTCGCGTTGCTCATGCTTCGGCAACGGCAACAGATTCGCCATCCAGATCCAGAGCTCGCTGCCGAGCTAGCGGCGCAGATGGTCTTCGGCTTGCTCGACCAGTTGGTGTGGTGGGGTGAGCTCAACGTCGCATCCAGAGTGCTGTCTGACGAGCAAACCGAAGATGAGCTGGTTCGCAACGTCATCGCGTATCTCGGAGCGAGCAACGAACAAGAGGGGGGAACCCGATGAAACATGTGCTGCTGACGACGCCGGTGGGGCCGTACGACACCCACTACTACAACCAATCGTTGACCGACGTGATGGACCAGCGCTTCTCCAGAGGCTGCGGCATTTTCACCATGCGGGGGCACATCCACATCAACTTTGCGCACGTGCTCGCGCAGAATATCGAGGCGCCTACTGTGTTTCTCGAATACCCCACGATGGAGGACTTCGAGGCCGAGCTGCGCAAGGGGCCCGACGTGGTCGGCATCAACGGTTTCCACAACCAACGGGATGTCGTCATCGAGATGTGCCAGCGCGCGCGGCGCGTTGCACCACGTGCCAGAATCCTGGTGGGTGGCTGGGCGGCTATCGGGATCAAGTCGGTTTACGCCGAAGCTGAGTGGCGCAAGTTCGCCGACGCACTGTGCGAGGGCGAGGGGATTCGTTTTCTGCGCGAAGAGCTCGGCGAAAACGTCGACGCGCCGGTCAGTATCAGTCACTTGCCAAAGTGCTCGGCGGCCATTCCCTGGGTCGCTCCGCATCCGCCTGGTGACATGGGCACCATCGTTGCCAGCCTGGGTTGCCCTCACGGGTGCAATTTCTGTGGCACCACGCACATGTACGATCGCAAGCGTTTGCGCCTCATGGATGCGCCGGCCACCTTCGCCGAGATCAAACGCTACTTCCGACAGCACCCCAAGCTGCTCACCATCAACCTCATCGAAGAGGACAGCTTCGCCGACGATCAGTACATGCGCGAGCTCGGCCAACTGATGCAAGAGGATCAGGAGTTCGGGATCGGAAAGCTCAATTTCTTCTGCCTCTCTTCAGTCAGCTCGCTGTCAAAGTGGGACTTCGACGATGTGCTCAAGACTGGTGTGTCCAGCATCTTCATCGGGGTCGAATCGAAGTTCGCACCCGAGCAAGGCTACACAAAGCGCGAGGGCCGTTCTGTCGAAGAGACCTTCCGCGAGCTGCACCGGCGCGGCATCGCCACCATCGGCGCCTGGATGTGCGGCTTCGACTTCCAGACGCGCGACAACATGGAAGAAGATCTGCAGAGCTTCATCGCGCTCGAGCCCACTTTTCAGCAGCTGACCCGCTTGTGCCCCTTCCCCGGCACGCCGCTGTGGTCAGAGGTGGCCGAAGACGGTCGCATCAATCCAGCTGAGGTCCCTTGCGAAGCGATCAGTTTCTTCGGCGGCGGCGGCATGAAGCCGAAGCACTTCTTCGATCACGAGATCATGGAGATCGTCGAGCGCGGCTACACCAAGCTCTACGAAACCTGGGGCGCATGTATGTTCCGGCAGTGGAAGCTCAACCTGAACGGACTCGAGTACTGCAGCCAGCACGCCGATCCGGTCATCCGCAAGCGCACTGACTTCCACCGCTTCTTCTGCAACGAAATCTACCCGCTGACCAAAGCCATGGAGGTATTTGCCCCCAACCCGACCGTACGCAAGCGTGTCCGCGACCAACGCTCACGCTACCACCGTCTGCTGGGACCGCCGAACGTTGGCCAGCGCTTGGCGACACGATTGGCGCTGCAAGCAGCCCGCGAGGCGACCCGAAAAGAAATCGAAGAGCCGATCAACTTCAAGCCGAAGCAAGAGCCCTTCAAGCGCTACGACTACCACCGGCAGCATGCCCATGGACAGCAGCCCTACACGCTCAGCTATCCCAATCGCGACCTCGACTACCGCCTCTTCGACCTCAAGCGCCGCATCGGCAACCGCGCCATGGAGGGGATCGGCGCGGCGTTTGCGACCGTGAGTCGTTTGTCGAGCGTGCTCAGCAAACCACAGCGCAATGAGGTCGGCCCGATTCCCATTCCCGCTCCCACAGGTCGGATGGAGCCGTCGACGCCCCCGGTGCAGATTCGACGCAAATCGAACGGCTCCAATGGGTCCAGCGGCAAAGACAACGGCCGCCGCGCGTCAGTGCCCATTGCGGCACGAATGACAGAGGATTCGCCCGCCGAATAAGCTTTAGAAGTCCGCGAAGCCCTCGTCCTGCTCGAGAGGAATGCTCAACTCTGGTGGCGGCGTACCATTTTCGCCGCCGTTGCTCGGGCGAGACGGAAGCCGCGGCGGCCCCTTGAGAGGCCGTCTCATAACCTAGCTTCGCCGTAGGGGCGGGCTTTATGCCCGCCCGT
>CAZRGL010000295.1:0-13469 GCA_964599485.1 uncultured Polyangiaceae bacterium | reverse complement strand
GGGGGGGGGGGGGGGGGGGGGGGTGGGGGGGGGGCGCCCCCCCCGCGGGGTGGGGGGTTGCGGGGGTTGGGGGGGATGGAGACCTTTTCGCCTAGGTCGGCTAGGAAGGATTCGATTTCTGTCGAGTCGGGGTCTTCTCTTCTTGCGCGGCGGGCCCACATCTTGGCGCTCTTTTCGTCGCCGAGGTACTGCGCGATGCGGCCTTGGCGGTAGAAGGCTTGAGCGCGTGAGATGGGGCAATCGCTGTCGATGAGCGTGATGGTGCGCAGCGTCTTGGCGGCCAGGTCCCACTCTTGGAGCTCCTCGGCCAAGTCGGCTAGCGCTGCCGCCACCTGGCCGTTCTTCTTCGAGCACGTGTGAGCCTCTTGTAGCAGCTCCAATTGCTTGGGCTTGTCCCCTTGGGCATTCGACACTTGCGCTTTGCGGAAGTAGTACAAGCACAGGTCCGGCGTGCGTCGTCCCTTGCCTGCGGCAATCGCTTCATCGAGCAAATCTGAGGCGTCGTCGAACCACCCAGCGATGATGTACGCGTCGGCCAACGACACCACAGCGCTCGGCTCAGTAGGAGCAAGCGCCAGCGCTTCACGCAACGCTGGTACCGCCGAGACCGCGTCACCCAACTCCACGAAGATCTGCCCCGCGCGGAGCAACTGCCCTAGCTGCTCGCTCTTGTCTTCGAGCGCGCGCGCATCCTCGAGAAGTAGACCCGCCAGGGCATGCTGGTCCCCCAGCTGCTCATAAATCTTGCGAAGCTCCGTGCGCAGCATGGCGCTGTCGGGCTGTTGTTTGCGGGCATGCTCGAGGCCAGCCCGCGCCAACTCTGGCTGACCCATCTCGTGGTACGCGTGTGACAACGCTAGCGCCGCGTCGATTTGCGCCGTATCGGTCTCGAGCGCCACCAGACGTTGGCAGCTGGCGGCCACCTCGCCCCAACGCCCATCTGCCGTGTCGATGTCGCGTAGCCGTCGCAGCGCCTCGACATCGTCATCGACCCGCTGCGTCCACTCGCGCAACAGCTCCGCAGCAGGCTCTCGTTTGCCCTGCACCAACATCACGTCGATACACCGAATCGTGTACGCACGTTGCAGCGCCGTGTCATCGGCGGCAGCAGCCTCTTGATGACGCTGCCAGAGCATGGCTTCCAACTCCGCAGCCACGCTCATTGGGTTCAGCTCGAACGCCTGCTCCAAATCACCAATCGCCGCGTCAGCAAAACCCGCTGCGCTCTGTAGCGATGCCCGTGAACGCAACAGCGCCAACTTCGCATCATCTTCCTCAGCCGCTTGCAGCGCGTCGCTGATGCTGGCCACAGCGCCTTCGTGCTCTCCTGCTGCATTCAACATGTTGGCGAGCTCAATCCGAAGCTCGACGTCTTGCGGAACATGCCGCGCCGCCTGCCGCAGCAGTCCGGCAGCAGCTGACGGGTCGCCCAGCTGCGCGGAGTACACCAAAGCGGCCTCTTTCCACAGCGGCACGCGTCCCAGCTCGTCTTCGATACGTTCCGCCGCGGACAACAAGCTGTTGACCAAACCGGCGAAGTCGCCGTGCTCGCGGTAATGATGCTGCAACAGCTGGTGGATCTTCTCATTGCCTGGGGCGCGCTCTGCACCAAGCTGCAACACCCTCAGCGCGCCGGCCGTGTCCTCGAGCTGCTGGTACATCGCGAACAGCTTCAGCGCTCGTTCACCCGCACTCTGCTCGGGTTCGACACGAACCATGCGTTCGCTCAGCTCGGCGTATTCGCGCGGATCGGCATCGGCGTCGAGTCGCCGCACAACCGCGCCCAACAAATCCGCATCATCGGGCGACTGCGCCATGCCGCGCCGCAACACCGCCAACGCCTCAGCTGGGTCGGACTCATCGAGCCGCTTGCTCAAGTGCAAGGCAGCCGCTTTGATAGCAGCTGGATCCTGGCGCGCCTCAGCCGCCGCGAGCTGCCGTTGCAACAGCTCGAACAGCTCTTCGCTCTGGCCGCTGCGCTCGAAGTAATTGACCAAGAGCTGCTGCGCTTGCTCCTGGTCGGGGTCTTCCACCAAAACGTCTTGCAGTACGCCAATCGCATCGGCAGCTCGCTCTTGCGAGGTCAAAAGCGCCTGTGCGAGCGAAATCCGTAGCGAGTTGCGTTCGGCAGGCAACTGCAGACCGTCGAGCGTCTCGTCAACCATTCGTTCGAGTCGCGTCACATCGCCCAAGCGAGCATAAATGTCGGCGAGCGGCTCCCAAGCCTCACGCACGGTCGGGTCGCGTTCCAGCAGTCGCTCGTAGAGCTTGGCGGCCAGGGTCAAATCGCCATCTGGCGCCGCCGCTAGCTCCGCCACCTCACGACCGAGCGCGAACACCTCCGCAATGTCGCCAACCTCGGACGCTTCGCCCAACCATTTCACTGCGCCAGCTACGTCCTGCACTGCCAAACGTCGGCGCGCCAGTCCCAGAAGGGCCCAACCAACCCGGTGCATCCCATCGACTCCGAGGGAGCTCTTGCCGATCTCGGCGGCGCGTAGCATGAGCGTTTCAGCAAGCTCGAAGTCTTCCTGCGCGGTGGCCAATTCCACAGCCTCCCGGGCCTGCTCTGGAGTAGCGTCTGGGTGCTTGGCTCGCAGCTGCAAATAGTGCAGGAGCAGCGTCTGACCCTCGCTCTTGCGCGCGACCTGCTCGTACAAGTCGAGTAGCTCAGCATTGTCATCGTAGGTGCTCGCCGCCCGCCGCAAAATCAAACCAGCGCGCTCGGCACGCATGTCATCGGCCAGCGCCTTGGCCAGCGAGACCATTCCTTCTTCCAGTGTGTGCGGTGACGCGAGCTGCACTTCAGCCAAGCGGTAGAGGGCGTCCGCGCGCGTCTCAGCCTGGTCTTCACCTAGGCTGGCGAGCTGCTCGAGCAGTCGCATTTGCTCATCGGTGTCGCCTCGTGCGCCGGCCACCCGTGCTTGGGCGCGCCATACGTCGACTTGTCGCACTCCGGTCGATTCTGCCTGCCGATAGAGATCGGTAGCGCGGTCGAGATCTTGCCGTTCCTTCTCCAAGACCTCGCCCAGCCGCAACTGCAGCTCACAGCGTACGTGGGCGCTGGAGTCGGCCCGCTCGTCGCTCAGAAGGGCTTCGACGACTGACACATATTGTTCCAGGCGGCCCTGCGCGGCGGCCGAATCCCACGCGGCTTGGTGGTGCAGGGGCGAACCCGGGTCGGCTTGGACGGCCTCACATCGGTCGCCTAGGGCTTCTTCCAAGCGTTCGAGCTGCTCGAGCACGTCGGCTCGGGCGGAGAAAATGTCGGCTCGCTTGTGGGCGGCGGTTACATGGCCGAGCCGCGCGTCGAGCAAACGACGCAACAGCTCGTGCTCATCGCGCTTACGTAGCTTGGCTTGCAAGCGCTCCGCCTCGAAATCGTGCTGCGTGATCGACTCGAGCGCCGATTCCACCAGCTCGTTGGCCTTGTCCGGCTGGCCTCGCTCCGAAGCGATACGGCTCAGCTCAATCAACACCTCGGTCGGTCCAATCGGTAGCGCTTCTGCCTCACTCTCGCGCCGCACGGTGATGAGCAGCGTTCGATAGGCGCGCTCGGCCCGATCGAGCTGCTGACCTTCTTGGGCCCGCTCCGCCAAGGTCTTCAAGATCGTGACGTTGCTGGCGTCCATGCCCGATGCGGTCTCGAGCTGGTCGATGGCCTCGTCGATGTTGCCTTGGGCATGAGCCACCACACCGAGCTGCAAATGCACGCCCGCCCGCTCCGGTGAGCGCCGCCGCCCAAAGTCCTGGACCAGTCCCAGCAGCAACTCCTTGGCTGCGTCGAGCTCGCCCGCTGCGCGCAGCCCCTCGGCGAGCAAGCCGCGCAGCTCACGGTCGTCGTTGGCCAGCTCCACGGCCTTACGCAACACCGGCACCGAGGCTTCAGGCTTGGCGAGCCGACCATGATACAAATCGGCCGCCTCACGCGCGTAGCCCAGCACCGTCTGCTCGTCGCTGACCACCAGCGCCGCGGTCGTCAGCGCGTCGGCAAGCGATTCCCACACCTTGGCCGCGCGATACAAACCGAGCAGCAGCTTGCGGACCTCGGCGTTGCGAGGCGCTTCCTCGAACGCGGTCTGTAGTGAGCTCACCGCTGCGTCTTTCTGCTCGGCCCGGATCTGGGCGCGTGCCAGCCTGAGCAGAACGGCCACTCGATCAGCGCTCGCGGTAGTGGCCAAGCGCCGCTCCAGCCACTGCGCAGCAGCAGCAGGCTCCTGCCGTTCCAAATGCAGCCGCGCTAGCGCGTCGAGCGACTCGTTGGTCGGCGCCAACTCCACAACCCGGGAGTGGGCGGCGATGGCCAAGCCGACGTTGTTGAGTGGTTTTTCTGCAACCCGGGCGACCTTACCCCACAGCTTTGCGGCCCGCGGTTTCTCGTCCGCCAGCTCCAGCTTCGAGGCTTGATCGCCGAGCACCTCAGCCAGCTCCTCTTGGCGGCCACGGTCTTCCAGCACCCGGCACAGCTCCTCGATGGACTCGTCGTGCCCCGGGGCGTCAGCCAAATTGGCTTTGAGGGATGCCACCCGACCACCTTGGGCCTCGAGCACGCCAGTGAGTCGGGAGTGGTCCAAGCGCAGCTGCAATCGGCGTTCTGGATCCTTGATCAGCGCCAGCTCCTGCATCCTCAGCGCCAGCGCTTCCGATACACGTCCTTCGCCTTCGCACAACTCGGCTACCCGCTGCAGTGCTTCCATGTCGCGTGGGCGCGCTTCGAGCACACCGCGGTAGACATCGATGGCCCGCCCCGTCTCACCACGCTCTGCCAGCATCTCGCCTGCGCGGCGTCGCAAGCTCACTGCTTTATCGGCGTCCAATGGCAGCCGGGCGCCGTCGATCAACACATGCACGGCCCGCGCCGCATTGCCGCTGAAGACGTGGTACGCGATCAGCTTGTCCAGCGCCCATTGGGCAATCTCTGCGGGGGTTTGGCTGCCGAGTGCAGGTTCGTCGCGAACCCACATGCCTCCTGCTTTGCGGTACAGTTGCTCCAGAATCGCCTGGGTCTGCACCACGTCGTCCTCGGTATCGAGCGCCAGTTTGGCGGCCTCGAGCAAGGGGTCCAGAGAATGTTCCTCGATGGCGTCGAGGCGCAGCAAGGTAGCAATGAGCGCCGAGCCCGGCGCGCGGCGCTGAAGCTCCGCCAAAGTCGCCACGGCCTCACGGCTGCCGGGACCATGACTGAGCGCACGGGTCGCGGCCTGCTCGGCAGCGTCCAAGTTTTGGCACCGGTCGCGATACCAACGTGCGACCACCATTTCGAGCTGCTGAGCAAGCTCGCCGCGCAACGGATGCTCTTGCAGCGCGGCCGCCATCGCGCTGGCTAGCTCGCTGAACTGGCCGCCAGGGTCGGCCGCAGCTTCCAATGTCTCGACGAGCGCAGGCTGCAAATGATCGCGGGCTGCAATCGCTCGCACAGCGGCATGACAAGCGTCGTGCCATTGGCCGGCACGTCCACCACAACGGGTCATCGCCATTAGCGCGCTGTAATGGTCGGCGTCGCATCCGGAAGCGGCCTTGTAGGCCTCCAACGCGGCGACCGGGTCTTCGAGGCGCAGCTCATAGAGCTGTCCCGCCTCGTGGTGTAGCTGGGCTGCACGCGCCGGAGCGGTCGTAGCCTCGGCCGCTGCTCGAAGGGCTGTCGCCGCCTCCAGATGTTGCTCTGTTTGGGCCGCCAAGCGCATGAGCTCGGCTTCGATCACCAAATTGGCAGGCTCGATGGGCAGCGCCCGAGCGACACACGCGAAAGCGCGCGCCGGGTCAGCGGCTTTTTCCTCGTACACGGCCGCTGCCTCACGGAGCAGCTCCGCTTGCGCGCGGCTGTCGCGGGCGCTGGCCAGGCGGGCGTCGAGTAGCTCCAGGATCTGTTGCCAATGGTCGCCGATTCGGTAGGCCTGAACGAGCGCTTGCACCGCGCCGGTACCGTGCTCTGGGCTCGAAGCCAACGCTTGCAAGCCCTCGAGCGCCGTCTCGTTTTCAGGATTCACGCCGAGTGCTCGGCTGAACCAAAGCAATGCCTCGCCCTCTTGTTGCAGCTGCCGCAAGTGAACTTCACCCAGTCGCGCCAGCAGCGTGCCGGCGCGATCGCGCTCGCGAGAGGCGGCGCCGCCAAGAAGGCCAGCCAGCTCGTCCCACCGGCCGGTGAGGCCAAGGAGCTCATCGAGCGCAGCCAAGGTATCGGCTCCGTCACCGAACTCGGTCCGCAACTGCAGCCAAGTGTCGACCGCGTCGTCGGCTTGCTCGAGCTGTTCGGCTTGCACCTGTGCGATGCGCACCAAGTCGGCACGCCGCTGCATGGGTAGCATCTTGGCTTCTGAACGCTTGCGCAACGCCACCACCAGCTCTGGCCAGCGCTCGGCACGCTCGAGGAGCGCTGCTACCGCGGCGAGCGCCTCCAGATCGTGCGGATCGGCGTTCAGGATGGGGCGCCAGCTCTGCAGAGCGCGGTCCACGTCCCCCAGCGCCTCGGCCAAACGTGCCGCCTGGCCCAGCACGATGCGCCGCGCCGGTGCAGATGTCTCCAGCGAGGCCAGCCGTTCGAGCACCGCCAGCCGCTCCTCGTCGCGGTTGGCGTCCTCGAGTAGCTCAGCCAAGTTGCGTGCAGCGCCCAAGGCCACGTTGGGTTGCGCTTCCGGAGATGCCAAGACCCGCCGGTACAGCTCCACGGCTCCCGGGGCGTCATCCAGCTCCCGGCGCCGCAGCTGCGCAGCTTCGAGCAAAACAGCGACTTGTTGGCTGGCGTCCTCGCTCGCCTCGGCCGCGTCGACCAAGGCCTGGGCGTGCAAGTCGTGGCGGCCGGAGCGCTTGGCGAGCTGCCGAATCTGTTTGCGGGCGTCGGCGTCGCTGGGGTCGCGCAAGAGCAGCTCTCGGTAGTGCTCGAGGGCTTCTAGATCGCGTCCCAGAATCGCCAGGCGCGTGGCGGCCTCTCGGTGCAAGGGGGACTGCTCGTCTGGTTCGACGAAGCTCAGCGCTTGCTGCACCACGCGGACCACGTCCTCGCGACGGTTGGCCACCAGATAGTTCTTCCGCAGCAACGACAGCGTGGCGCGGCGGGTGTCGAGATCCGCTTCCTCCATGGCCAAAACACGCTTGAGCTGCACGCAGGCTTCCGCATGTCCTGGGCTGTCGCTGAGCAGCTCGCGAAGTACCTCGACGGCTCGCTGCGCTTGGCCCATCTTGTCGAGCCAGCAAATTGCGATGCGCACCCGGGTGTTGCGCGCTTCCTCTGCGCTCTGGCGCTCGATGCGACTGCGCCACAGCTCGATGAGGTCGCCGAAGCGCTTCTGTCGCTCGAGGATTCGTTCGAGGGAAGTGACCAGCTGGCTGTTGTCAGGCTCCAGCGTGAGCTGTTGCTGCATGTAGTCAGCGGCGCGGTCGGCGTCGTCGGCGAAGTCCTTGGCGACTTGGGCGGCATCGTCGAGCAAGCGCTTGCGCTTGTCGTCGTCCTGAGTCGTGGCCAGCGTGTGGTCGTATACCGCCAACAGGCGATCCCACTTGCTGGCGGAGGTGAGCATCACGGTCAGCCGTTCGAAGGCCCAGTCTGCTTCAGCATCGAGCTCGATGATGCGCGAGAGCACGCCGGTGATTTTGTCGGGCGTGTCGCCGAACCATTCCTCATGGAATTGCACGGCTCGCTCGGCGAGCTTGCCAAAGGTGGCTTTGGGGAGCTGTCGCTCGAGCATCTGCCGATAAAGCAGAGCGACCTCGTCGGGGCGCTGCATCTTGTCAGCGAGCTCCTCGAGGTGGTCCCAGGCGTCGGCGCTATCGGGGGCGCCTTCGGCCGCCCTTAGCGCTGCGGTGAAGGAGCGTTCGAGGCCGCTGTCCATCGATTCTCCTGCCTGCTGATCAGAGCCGTTTTCCGGTCTCGTTGGGTCTGCCATGGCCTTGCGCTCTCCCCCCAATTTGTCCACAAGCGAAAGGGGGTGGGGACTATAGCAGGGCAAACGAACTGGTCGGGCGGAATCGCAGCAATACCGGCCAGATGCGAATCAGCTTTCGTGTAAGCTCGCGATCCGACGTCACTTGCCGTCTGCGCTGCGTGCCGAGGACGGGGCCAGGTCGGTCCAGCTGTCGCCCGACTCGAGCTCAGCGGTTCGTCGATCTTGCTCGAGTGGCACGGCGATGGCCTGCAGTTGCTCAGCGTCTGGGAACGCGCATGTGCGCCAGCGTGGGTGCAGCTGCTCGCCTTGCTTCAAAGCGTTCGGCAAGGCGACCAGCTTGTCCCACGGGGCCACCCAAATCTGGGGTACGGGGCCAACGGATTCGAGCAAAAAGACTCGATCGACCTGCGGCAGCAGCGTGTCTACTCCTTGGGTCCACACCGCCCGACTGACATACCAACCTTCAGGATCTTCGTCTGCTTCTGCGCTGGCCACATACACGTCTTCGCCGAGCGCCTCCTGCAGCAGCCGCTGCTGATCGGCGTAACTGTCGAGAATCTCGGCGGCTAGCAGGTTCTGATGAAGAACCGCAGCGGCGTGTTCACGAGGCACCGAAAAGGGCACGAGCTGCTGCTTGTCGAGCTGATAGATCCGCCGCGTGATCGGGTACGCGGCGCTCTTGACTATCTCGTTCATGACGTTGATCAGCGACTCGAGTGCTTCGTCGTCACGAGAGCGCGCCAACAGCAAGGAGTCTCGGGCCGGCACGGCCACCAGTGGATCGAGGCACACCTGTTGCAGCAAGTGGTAGAGCGTGGCGCGGGAGGCCGCATAAGAGTCGTCCCACGGCGCCATCCAAACGCCGTCGGCGACCGCTACGAACGGATCGAGCGAGACGTCCAGCAGGTTCGAGCGCGCTCGCGTGAGCGCCTCGCCGAAGCTCTTGCCCCATCCGTCGAGCATGTCGCTGGTGACCGTTGCCATGGTCTGCTCGCTGTCGAGCACCAATGTCAGGTAGAGGCCATCGACGAGGGACTGTTGCAGCGGCTCGACCGTGGCATCGCGGCGTTGGCCCTCGCAGGCGATCGCGTCCAAAAAGACAGCGTCTCGCAACCGGACCAGCAGCTTCGGCGCGGCATCCTCCCAAGTGTCGGGAAGGCCCTCTTGTCGAATCTGATGATGTCCGCGCAAAACATGGCGCAAATAGGGTTCGCGCTGGCGTCGCCGGAGCGTGAGAAAATGTGAGTAGGTGTTGGACAAGTAATGCGTGCTTCCCGAGTCGTGCACGGCGAAGGCGTCGGCGTCGAAGGTTGGCTCGTCGAGCACGCCGGTTGACCGTCCAAGCTCGAGGTAGAGCTGTCCGAACTCATTGGGCTCGAGCGGTCCGATGCCCACCAATCGCCGCAGCACCTTCATGATCGGCTTGCTCCTGCTGGGCGAAGCGTGCGCGGGGCCGCGGCCGAAGCGCGATCGTTAAAACAGTTTTTCATCTACTGGCGTCCCCTCCAGCAGCGAGAAGTACGCGCTGGCGCCACCGAACCTTCCCGGCACCTCACCATGTTCCAAGCATCTACCACGTCGGGCACGGTGCTTGCTTGACGACACGCTTACTTGGGGTCATTGCATCTGCAGATGGCCTCCGCCCGATCTGCAACCTGGCTTCGCTACTCGGCGATGGTGATCGTGTTGTTGTCGGGTGCTGGCGCGATCGTCTGGTTGCTGTTGCCCCCGCGTCCACCAGCCGCCCCTGCGCCGCCGCCCCCCAAGGTCGTCATTGCGGGCGCGCCGCTGTCGCTGGGGCCCAACGCCATTGCCGAAGCCCTCGACTTGGTGCGGCGCTATGCGCGACGTAGCTTGTCGATCAAGTTGCCGGGTAAGCGTGCCCATTCCATTCGTCCGGCGGTGTTGGGCGCCGAGATCGACCGCGCCCATCTGGCGCAGCTCGTCCTCGATGCAAGCAATCGAAAAAGCGCCCTGCGGCGTGCCTATGAACAGCGGCGGCAGGAGGATGCTGCTGCCGTGTTGCACTTGCCCGTGCCTGTACGAATCGACACGGTCAAAGCTGTCGTCGCCCTGGTGGCCGTCAAGGATCAGATCGACCGAGCTGCCGCCGACGCGGTCGTCGACGTCGAAAAAAAGAAGCTGGTGCCGGAAAAATGGGGCTATCGGCTCGACGTCTACACCACCCTGGCGCGCATCGACGAGGCCGTTCATCAAGGCGCTACAGAGCTCGAAGCGGCCGTCGAGAAGATCAAGCCACGGGTGCTCGCGGCCCAGCTCGGCAACGTGAAGTTCGATCAGGTGCTGGGTAGCTTCTCGACGCGCTACGCGCGCTCGCGCCGCGCCCGCTCGTTCAACTTGCGCCTCGCCGCATCCAAGCTCGACGGCACGGTGCTGTTGCCCGGCGAGACCTTCGATTTCAACAAGACGGTAGGGCCTCGAGACGAAGCCAATGGCTACAAGGTCGCGCCCGTGATCGCCGAGGGTGAGCTGGTCGACGGGATTGGGGGCGGCACCTGCCAAGTGTCAGGGACGCTGCACGCAGCAGCGTTTTTTGCCGGTCTGGAGATCGTCGAGCGTACCGCTCATTCGCGTCCCAGCTCCTACATCAAGCTCGGTCTGGACGCGGCGGTCGCTTATCCCACGATCAACTTCCGCGTCCGCAACAACCTCGACGTGCCCGTGGTGCTTCACGAAGTCGTGGGCAACGATGGTTGGGTTCGGGCCGAGGTCCTCGGCGCGAAACGACGACGCACCGTGACCTTCTTTCGTCGCGTCGATCAGGTGCTGCCGTTCGAAGAGGTCGAGCGACCCACCGCTGATCTCCGTGAAGGGCGGCGGCGCTTGTCACAACGCGGTGTGCCAGGTTTCAAGACGACGGTGTTTCGGGTGGTGCGCGAGGGCGCATACGCGTGGCGCACCAAGACCTTCAACCACTATCCGCCGACGACGCAGATCGTGAAGGTTGGCACAGCAGCCGAGAAGTCCAAGCGCAAGGTCAAGAGCGATCGCTCGCTCGAGTACCGCGCGGACGAGTACCTGGTCATCACCCAAGGGCCGAAGATCAAATCGCCCGCCAAAGATCCGGCCGATCCATACCGCAAAACAGTCGAATCACGGGTGCCCGGACGCTACGGCCGCTCTGGTTGGCAGGAAAAGGCGGGCATGAAGGTGTTCAAAGCCGACGAAGAGGAGTCTGAGAAACCGTAGCGCGCGAGTCGCGGGCCGAAGCCTATTGGCTTGAATTCGTGGGCGTTTCGGCTCACCCTCGTGCCGATGTCAGGGCCGCAGGACAACGACTTGGTCGACACACAACGCGCGACCGTGCCCGAGCCCACCACCAAGCGCGTCGTGTTGGGCGTCACGGGTAGCGTGGCGGCGTTCAAAGCGGTGGAGCTGGCCCGCTTGCTTCTCAAGGCCGGCGTGCAAGTGGTGCCGATGATGACGCGCTCGGCAAAGCAATTTCTCGGTGAGGCTACCCTCGCCGGTCTTTGCGGACAGCCCGTTCGGGTCGAGATGTTCGAGCACGGCGGTTGCGGCGAAGCTCACATCGAGCTCGGCGCCGCTGATCTGGTCGTGCTGGCGCCGGCTACCGCCGATCTGATTGCCTCGATGGCGCAGGGACGTGCCAGCGATCTGGTTCGTGCCGCCGCCCTTTGTGCGCGAAATCCGGTGCTGTTGGCGCCCGCGATGCATCCGCGAATGTGGAGCCATCCAGCCACCCAGCGTAATGTTCAGCAGCTGCTCGACGACGGTCGCGTCGAGCTGGTTGGCCCGGTCCACGGTGAGGTTGCCAACGGTGAGGTTGGGCTAGGGCGAATGGCGGAGCCCGACGCGATTGCTGCCGCCGCGCTCGCACGGGTCAACGCTGCCAGTAGGGATTTGGCTGGCCTTCGGGTGGTGGTCACCGCGGGGCCGACCATCGAGGACATCGATCCAGCGCGTTTTTTGTCCAATCGCTCGAGCGGCAAGATGGGCTACGCAGTGGCCGAGCAAGCAGTGCGCCGTGGGGCCGAGGTGACGTTGCTGTCGGGGCCAGTGGTATTGCCAGCGCCGCAAGGGGTGCGCTTCGTGCAGATTCGGAGCGCAGCCGAGTTGCGCGAGGCGTTGTGGACTGCGCTCGGTACCGATCTGAGCGAAGCCGACGTGCTCGTCATGTCCGCGGCGGTGGCTGACTATCGCCCCGCCGAGCGCCACGAAGGAAAGATGAAGCGGGCCGACAGCCCGGATGGGCTGACCTTGCAGCTGCTGCCCAATCCCGACTTGCTCGCCGAAGTGGGGGCCGCGCGCAGCTCCTGGGTAGCAGGCAAGTCGGGTCGCCCATTGCTCGTGGGTTTTGCGCTCGAGACCTTGTCTGGCGACGAGCTCATCGCCGCGGCCCGGCGCAAGCTCGAAGCGAAGGGTGTTGATTTGGTCGTGGCCAATCACGCCGACGACTCTTTTGACAAAGATGACAACCAGGTCGTGTTGGTCAGCGCCAAAGAGGCCGAGCCGTTGGCGCGCGCCTCCAAGCACGCCATCGCCGACCAGCTTCTCAATCGGATTTGCGCAACGTGTGTCCGCTAGATTCTGAATCACCCCCACCGTCCACCCCAAAAGAGCAGGACGGCGACGAGCAGCCCACCGACGAGCCGTCTAGCGACGAGCCGTCTAGCGACGAGCCGTCTAGCGACGAGCCGTCTAGCGACGAGAACGCTGAATTGCCGCCTGACTCATGGGATGAGGCGCGCGGGCGCGCGCCCGATCACGGTGATCCCGCCGTTCGGGCCAAGGCTTGGGCGATTGCGCTGGCCGTGACGGCGATCGCTGCGGCGGCGCTGACCTATTCTTTCCAAATCGCCCAGGCCGGCAAGGTCATCATCGTCATTACCCTTGGCGGCACCTACGGGGTGCTTGCTGCAGCAACCTGCTGGTGGCTATGGCGTCGCGGCGAGCTCAAGATCCTGACTCCGTCGCGGGGCGACATCACCATCGGTGCATTGCTCGCTGCGGTGCTCTACGCACTGTCGATTGTCGGTCGCATGGTGATCTGCGGTCGGGGCTCTCCGCGTGAGTGGTGGCTCGTCCGGCTCTACACACAAATCGGCGAGCCAAAGCTGACCGCGACCATATGGGTAGGTACTTCTGTGTTGTGCATGGCCATACTCGCCGAGATTGTCTGGCGCGGGCTGGTCATGCAGGTACTGATCGAGGCTCACGGAACAGTTCGGGGCTGGCTGGCGTCGAGCGTCCTATGCGCTTTGGCCCATGTGGGCACGATGTTCGTGCTCGGTCATGCGACGACCGGTTTTCCGGCTTTGAACCCGTTGGTGTTGCTCGGTGCGGGCCTGTGCGGCTTGATCTGGGGTCTGGTGGCAACACGTTTCGAGCGTCTGGGTCCCAGTATGTTTTCGCACGCGGTGTATGCTTGGCTCCTCGTGCAGTTCCCGCTCTGGAAGATGTGAGCCGCCGGGCTGAGCGCGTTTGAGCTCGCGAAGGCGGCCAAGGAGGACGAGATCAACGCCGCGACGCGTGCCAGGGGGCGCGCAGAAGCTGGCCGCGCGGCAGGCTGGAGGCGAGGTGCGAAGGAGTCGAAGACGGAGATCAAGG
>CAZRGL010000294.1:0-13479 GCA_964599485.1 uncultured Polyangiaceae bacterium | reverse complement strand
GGGCGCTGGCTTTGGGCTGCGCCACTTCGCGACTTTCGACGAGGGGGGCTCGCGGGCCCAGGCTGGCATATGGAGCTTTGTAAACAGCACCTTCGAAGCGCAAGCCAAGAGCAAAGAAGGCGTGTGGGTCGCCCAACAGTGGTACTTCCCCGAAGCGCTGAGCGCTGGCAGCCACGACTACCCTTGGATCAACTTGTGGGATTGGCACTCGACCGCTCAAGGCGGAGCCGAGCGATGGGACACCTCGCCTGGGCTCATGCTGGCCAAAGACGGCTCGATGACGGTCCAATGGGTCTGGGGCAGCGAAGCCTTCAACATCAACCAGCCGACGGCTTGGTCCTCTATTGCGCTGCCCGTGGGAGCGTGGTTCGACATCGAGATGCACTACGTGTGGTCCGAAAACAAGGACGCCACAATCACCTTGTGGATCAACGGTCAGGAAGCACTCAAACAGAGCGGCGTACAGACGCGCAAAAGCTCGCACACGAACATCGAGATGTACTGCAAGTTCTACGGCTCGGATCAAGGCACCACCGATTGGAGCCCGACACCCAGCCTCAAGTTCACCCGCAACGTTCGCATCTCGAATGGACGTATTTGGCGCTAGCCTGTACCCCCATCTTCATCGAGGCTTTCGGATGGGGGTGGCCATTGCTCGGTGGTGAACACCCCTGATGGGCGACTGCGGCGCGCGCGGACACGATTCGCAGAGCGCATACAGCGTTTCGGCGCCGGTCGATTGGCGCGCTTACGCAAATGGGCGGCGACTTGCTCGATATCATCGAGCACCCGGGTGCTCAGCGGCTCGTCCACATAGCGAGCAGCCAGCGCCATCGTCAGTGCAGCGCGAGCCTCACGCGCAGCGCGCAAAGCATCCTCGAAGCGAGCATCTCCCTCGCTACCATATCGAAGCTGCCACTCACCGGCATTCATGCCGACAGCAACCCAGGCCCGCCTCAGTTGCAAGCACAGCTGCCCGTCAAACTTGGCAATCTGATTGCATAGCACGCTGACGCGGCGCCCAATCCGGGTAATCTCACGAACGATTCGTGGCATCATGGCTCGGTCCTTTCCGTCAGGAAGGCTTCCGCCACCGCGGCTATGACGCGATGGCGGAAACATCGCAGATCTCGCGCTCAGCTATCACTCGGTGCCGGCAAGTTCCAAATCGGCGAGGTCCAGGCCCGTTCTTGGATCTTGCGATCGAGCCCCGGGTACTTCTTGCAATATGCCTTGGTCGTTTCGTCCGTTTCACAATCGTAGTGTGACCAACGGTAGACCTCCTTTTCGAGCACGCGCACGTAGTAGAACGCGGGCGCGTCGGCTTGGTAGTTCGGGTCGGTCCAGGTCACGCAAGCCACCTCGGGCGAGATCGTATCGACAACGGTTACCGTCTCGACCATCTGACCATTGTGCAAGGCTGCTTTGATGATGTGGATCTCAGCCAAGTCCGTCTGGTCCTTGATGGCGCTGATCACGAATCGGGGCTTGCCCCCGTCGACCGGCGTCATCGAGCCGCCCATAGGCACGCCAGTGGCCGACAGCGCGGCAGGAAACGCTGGATCGGCGCAGTGATCAGTATCGTTCCAGGTCTGATAGAAGCGCACCTGGATGCGCGGGCCGCTGGTGCCGAAGGTCTCGCGACGTTGCATTGCTGAGAAGATGCTCTCACGGGTGTTCTGCTCGGCCCATACGCCGGTGATCCCGCCGGGGTTGAAGTACGGATCGTCGGTCTTCTTGCCTACGCCGAGTCGTTGCGCTGCGGTAACGTCGCCGTAGCCATGTCGCCCGGTCGGCTCGTCTTCTTTGACCGCACCGCCGGTGGCATTGTGGGTATCGGTCGCGGCGACCATACCCATCTGCAACGGGTTGATTCCGGTAGCCCCGTGCCACAACAAGCCCGCCTTGAGCCCCCAGCGGACATAACCTTTTGCTGCTTGCGCAACCGGGATGTCCTTGTCCGGCACGATCTCGAAGTCGCATCCTGAATCGTAGCCAACGTCACCAGGATCCGAAGTGTTCAAGCACTCACTGTTGCCCTTAATCTGAAATACCTCGACCAGACGCTCGAATTCGCCGCGCCGTTTCGCCTCCTTCAGATCCTTCATCTTCCACATATTCCCTTGGGTGAAGTTGGGATTGTGGGGAATCGACAAGGCCTTGCAGCCGTCCTCGGGTCGGCAGCGCTTTTCCAGCTCCTCCAGCATCAAGTCCGGGGTCTCGAATCGCAACGCATCGAGCGGAAACTTGGGGACGTTGTCGTCGGCAAACACTACGACGCGGTGCAACCATTCCGTGGAGCTCCACTCAAACGCGTTGAGCGCGGTATACTCGCAAGGCTGGTTGGCCGTCTTGGCCGCGTTCTGAGTACGCTGCCACAGGTCGAGCCGAGCTGCTTCGCAGGCTTCGGGATTGTCCTTGCAAATGCCGTGGGCGACTCCATCGTCGATGGCCGGGGTGATGATGTACGGCCAGGCCCAGCCTCCTGTATCTTTGGAGCCGAACCAGCGCAACAGCTTGCAGTACTCGGAGTCCGCCAAGGGTCCGGATATCACGCTGCAAACGCCGATCAGATCCAAGAACTCGGCGTGGTCACTGACCACTGAGAAGTCGAGCTTGCGATCCAGCGTGACCGACTGGCCCCCGGGCAGATCCAACGTCGCCCCGCGGGCAAAAGCATGAGCCGCAATCGGGTCGTTGTTTTGGTTGCCAAATACATTGGCGTCGAGCGAATACGAAGTGTGAACGTGCAGGTCACCGAAGTAGGCCCTCTTTAGCGGATCGAAGTCTTTGCAGTCGCTCGGCGGCTCTGTGGGCAGCGGCGGCCCGAAGCGCATGCCATGGGCCGGCCCTTCAGTTGGCTCGTCCGGGCCTTCGGGGTCATCTACAGCTGGTTTGAAGTCGGAGTCGATGGCCTTGGTGTCGACGCAAGCCGTTGCAGCCAGCGACGATAGGGCAAAGAGACATAGGAAGCGTGACAGTTTCATGACGGTCCTCTCAGGGGTTGATCTGTTGGGCCCTACAAGGCGTTACAGAGTTTGTTCGAAACAGCGGAGCGCTCGCGTGATGAGCCAATCGGCTCCAATGCCGCCCGGCGCGGTGCTGGCTGCTACGACCAATGGCCGGCGCAAGCGGGTCTTGGCAACGAGCGCCATCAGACCCAAGACGACGAGAAGGAAGGCAACTTGACCGAGCTCCACGCCAAGTCCGAAGCCGAGCAGCGCTACGCCAGCCGACTGCAGAGGAAGGCCCACTTCAGCCAAGCTCCCCGCAAAACCAAGCCCGTGCACGAGCCCGAACACAAAAGCGAGCGCCACAGCTTGACGCAAACGTGGCTGGTCTTTTTCGGCCCGCATCAGATCGAGAGCAACGAGCACCAAGCTCAAAGCGATGCACGCCTCAGCCGCTGCTGACGAAACCTGCAGCCAACCCAATGCCGTGGCCGAGTAGCTGACGCTGTGCGAAACGGTAAACGCTGTCTCGGCGATCAACACAGCCTTAGGTCGGCGCAGCAGAAGAACCAGGGCCAGCAGAAAGAGCAGATGGTCGATTCCTGCGGCGATGTGGCGCATACCCAAGCCGACATAGGTGGCCGCGACGGACACGACGCTGCGCGGCGCTTGGTTCGGGATGGTCCAGCTGGTGTTGCGGGCCGTGAGCACTTTGGAAGAAGAGCTCCCGTCGACCCACTGAACGCGCAGCACCGCTTCCGTCAACACGGGTCCTAGGCCCTCAATGGCGAGTCGCTTGCCTACCAGTCCGCCCTTGCAACGGAGCGTGAAGTGCTCCTTGTGCCGTGAGCTGCGTTGACGCTGAGCCAGCACACAATCAGGCGGCGGCAGCAGCCTGGTGGTCTCATCCACGACCGTCGTACGCCAAGTGCCCAGCGCTACGCCCTGTTGTTGCTCACTCAGCTCGAGATACACGGTGCGCAACCCGTGGGCCTCGGCCGGACTGGACAGCGCCAACATGGTCAGGATCATCAGCGCCAGGGTTGCGGCAGCGCGTCGTCGAGCACGTTGCGATAGGGTCTTCATCGCGCACTCCCCATCGCAACCGACCGAGGTTCAGCTGCTTGGCGACGAGCCACCGGCCCACTGCTGCGCAAGGCCGGTCCGGCAATATCGATATCGTAACGACGCCGCGCGGCGCTCAAGAACGCTTCGACCGCTCGTTGTTTCTGCTCCAAAGCGTAAGCCAAACGGACCTTCTGCCGAACCTGCTCGAAGGTCGCTGGCTGCGATTCGGCTCGCTCGATGACCTTGACTAGGTGGCGGCCGAGCTTGGATGCTATCGGCTGGCTCCATGATCGGGGCGACAGCGCCTGGACGGCGGTCACGAACGCAGATCCGTACATCGGCTCCAGATCGTCGAGGGATGTGAGCGGAACGAGCCTGGAGATTGGGAAGGCATCACCGAGCGGTGGCGGCGCTTGGTTGCTCGTGCTCGCTTGGTCGTGAGCGATCGCTGCGCTGCGCAAAGCGGCTACGTCTCGCTTGCTGTTGCGCCTGATGAACACGTGCACGAAGCGCAGCTTCGGCTGGCTACGCCAACGCTGGCGGGTGGCGGCAAACCAGCTGCGAAGCTCTTGCTCGCTGGGCGCATTGCTGGCGCCAGCGAGATCCTGAGCCAGCATACGGACCCGCTGGATGAGGCGGCGGCGCACTACGATGTCACTCTTGTCGATGCCCAACCGAAGCGCTTCGCGATAGAGCAGCTCGTCGTCGATCAGCCCTGCCCGAAGGCGCTGTGCTTGCTTGTCGGACAGCTGCGGAGTGCCGATGCGGCGAGCTTCCGCTGCTTGCAACGCCACCATGTCGCTTTCGTCGATATGAATGCTCCGCGGCGATTCCGGTGGCGGAGCAACAGCAAAAAGCGCGGCGCCAATCGCGAGGAATTGCGCCAAGCGATTGCTGGCAAGAGCACGGAAGATCCGCCGCGGTGTGACTGGGTGTTTTGTTTCGGTCATGGCAACTCCTGAATGTCGACATCACGGCGGGGCGCCTAGGCTCAGGCGACCTGCCCACTGACCAACGATGAATTGCAACCGGTGTGCCGCCCCGTTGTTGCCGGTTAGGCCCCCAGCAGCGGTACCTGCAGGTACCGGCGAGCCAGATTGGATGACCGCGACTGGGACCTGGAGATACCGCTCTGCGCCGGATCCTGCGCTCACGTGCGACCGATGAAACTGGCAGGGGACTTGCACCTCTGCTGGCCGATTGAGGAGCAGTGTCAATGCAGGGGAGGACGCATGGACCACAGAGCCCAAGCACACCATCGCCAGTTGGCTCGACCCGCCGAGCAGCCTGGTGGCGATCAACAGCCAACACACAGCGCCGTGCTGCGACGCGGCTGCTCGGGCCCCGTCGCGCCGGGCTCCGCCGTGCTAGGATGGGCCAATCGTACCGTGGGTGTTGTTGATAATGCACCGCATGAGCTGAGCGGCTATCAGGTGCTGCGAGAGCTCAAGCGCGGCGGCATGGGCGAAGTGTTGCTCGCCCGTCGGCGGGGCGTTCACGGCTTCGAGCGGCTCGTGGCCATCAAGACGATTCGCGCAGACATGCGCGAGCGCCGGGAGCTGCGCGCCATGTTCCTCGACGAGGCTCGCCTGATGGGGCGACTGCACCACCCCAACATCGCTCAGGTCTACGACTTCGGAGAACAGAACGATGGGCTTCTGTTCTTGGTGCTCGAGTACGTGGCGGGCGCCTCGTTTCGTGAGCTGACCAAGCTACGACCCGATCCGCTGGTGACAGCTCGTGCTGTTGCCGAGGTGTGTCACGGACTGCACGCTGCCCATGAGCTGTGCGACTCGGATGGCAAACAGCTCGAGGTCGTGCACCGCGACATCAGCCCCTCCAATCTCATGCTCACCTTCGATGGGCGGGTGAAGATCCTCGACTTCGGCATTGCCTGCATGCGCGATCGCCAGACGCCCGAAACCGACATCGGCACCATCAAGGGAAAGCCGCCCTACATGGCCCCAGAGCAGCTTCGCGGCCATCCCGTGGATCGTCGCGCCGACATTTATGGGGCCGGCAACGTGCTGTTCGAGCTGTTGACCGGAACCCGTGTGTTTGCCGACGGCGATCCCTTCGCGGTGGCTCGCGCCATCGACTTGGGACAGCTCAAAGCCCCATCCGATTTGGTCGAGGATCTGCCCGAGGGTCTGGACGACGTGGTCATGATGGCGATGGCGCGCGATCCCGATGATCGTTTCGAAAACGCCCATGCCATGGCTACCGCCCTCGAAGCCATCGTGACGCGTCACAAGTCGCCGTCGCTGGCGACCTACGCGAAGAAGAACCTGAGCGACGCCAAGAGCGAGCATGATCAGCTGTTGATCGCCATGCGCCAACAGCACCATGAAGGCGGCCGACCGTCGAACGTGCCTACCGTCCGTGAGCAAGGGCAGCCATCGACTGCCGCTACGGCGCTAGGCGAACAGGCGCGTGCTGCTGCTGCTTCGACTCACCGCGAGGGGCACGGCAGGGGGCGGCGCGTGTCGGAATCCGAGTCCGCGTCCGCGTCCGAGTCCGAGTTCGTGGCGGAGTCCGAGTCCGTGTCCGTGGCCGAGTCTGAGTCTGGGTCCGTGTCCGAGTCGGAATCTGTGATTGTGTCGTTTACGCAGGGTAGTGCCGTCGAGCCGAATGATGGGGTCGACGCCACGCTGCACGCGGTCGGCGCTGAGTCAGAAGAACCGACGAGTATCCGGGGCGTCCGCAAAGTGGGTTACGCGCGCAAGTGGGGGCTGCTGGTGGCGACCGTGCTTGCTGTTGGCGCCATCGTCACCTGGCAAGCAGCTTTGGTGCCTGGCGACGGGCTCGGTGACTCGAGCAGCACAGTCATGTCGGATGGTCCGGAGCCGTCGCAGGCTCGTGCGTCGGTGCAGCCGAAACCTGTAGCCAGTGAGCTACAGGACGATCCTGCCGCCCCCACCGCAAGCCCCTCCAATGCCATTGCGCCAACGCGATCACTGGGGTCGGGACGCAGCCCCACGTTTTCGGCGCCGTCTGCTTCGACGACATCTGAGACAGCAGCGCCGACACCGAGTCAGGTGCTTACCAGCAGCGCGAGCGCGAGCAGCGCTAGCCCGCCGGCAAAGCTCGCGCCGGGCTTTCTCACCGTAGGCGCCAAGCCCTACGCGCTGGTGAGTGTCGACGGCCAGCTGCTCGGACCAACTCCCGTGGTGCGTCGCCCGTTGCCGCCGGGGGGCCATTCGGTCGTGCTGACTGATCCATCCAATGGGACAGTCCGCGGCAGCCGCTCGGTCATCATCAGGAGCGGCGAGCTGTCGTCAGTGATCATCCAATAGCCAGACTCGTAAGCTCAGGGGCTGACCTGAGCCGTTCCGGCTACTGTTTCTGGTGGCTCACGCGTGGCTGCGTACACCACCACTCCCGTCGCACTCGCCGCGACGGTGCCAACGATGGTCCAGACCCACCATTTCTCGTACCAGGCCGGAGGCGACTTGTAGCGCAGAGGCACATCGAAGGGCTGCTGCGAACTGCCCCAGAGCGTCACCTCGTTGCCGCGGCCATCGAGGCCTACCAAATGCAGTTGCAGCACCTCGTCCTGTTTGGCATCAGCCGACAGGGGTGGCAATACAGCCCGGCGAAACGCCCCGGGCGACTCGAGGACGATATCGAGGTGCTTGTGCTCCTCGTCTCCTCGACGCCGACTGAACACCCGTGCGCTCTTCAGCATGCCTGCTTCGTCGTCTAGCACCTCGAGCTCAATCTCGACCGGTTTGTCGACACGCTGATCCCGCTGCCAGCTCACGCGGACCGAAGGCGCTCTGCGGGTGGCGGCAAGCTCGCGCGCTCGCTCGAACAGGAAGGTGACTTTGGGCGAGAGCGTGTAGCTGATGAGATGCCCAGGGGCCATCCTCAGCAGCTGCTCGAAGGCGGCGAGGGCCTCGGTTTCGTTGCCCGAATACCCATGCGCCGTACCCAACGCTTCATAGAGCGCCACATGCTGCTCATAACGATGAGGTCCTTGCAGGCGGGCGCGCTGCAAATGCTGCAGCGCCACCTCAGGCTCGAATCTCGCGAGCGCCTGCTGGGCTTGCTCGAGCGCCCCCGTTGCGGCATCGAAGGGCCGACAGCTCGCGCCTTCCCAGCTGGCACTGACCCCACAGCGTGGCGGCGCCGGACGCGCGACCGGGGCTTGGACTACGGGTCCGCAAGCGGTGAGCAAAGCTAGCAATCCTGCAGCACGCATTGGCCCGTTCATCACTCCGCCTCACCGCCCATGAAGAGCAATACTTGGTCGGGCGTGACGACCACAGTTTCGGCCAATCCGTCGCCGTCGAAATCCGTCAACTGCAGGACCAGGGCATTGCCATGCGGCTCGTCCTGCGAGAATCCGAACAGCCGCTCGCCCCGAATTCTGGCGCCGAGGTGCTCGGCTCGGCGGACGGGCCAGCTCGCTCCGTCACCGAGTTGCTCGGGACTCAGACCCAACGTCACGAAATCCCGTTGATCATCTCCATCCACATCGCCCGCGGCGGTGAACACCGGATAGGTACCCAGCATCGGCAGGCTTTCGACAGACTGCAACACCGCCCCTCCAACTCCATCCAGCGCCACCATCGAGACCGAAACGCTGACCCCCTTGAACGTAGTCGTCGTGCCGACCAGCAGCGCCGGCCCGTCTTGTTGTGCAGGGATCAGCCCGAGGTTCCAACCGGCGCCGACCTCGACCGAATGTCTGACCTCGGCCTCGATCACCAGCCGTGCTGACTGTCCGTCCTTTGGCGTGATCAGCATGGCGGGATGACGCTCACCGCTCACCGTGCTGATGCACCCCGCATCAGCGAGAACCTCCAACGAAAGACCCTTATCTGTCTTGCGAAGCGGGATTGGCTCACCCGTCATGCTGCCGACCGTGTCGTAGGTCCTCACCGACGGTGGTTCGTCGACCTGGACGACGAACCGCTCAGCAATCGTGCTGTTGCACGCTGGCACCACGTGCAGGGCGAGGGCGTCAGGAGCGGAGCCAGTCTGATTGGGGAGCTTCGAGAGCTCTATGCCTTGTACGACATGCCACTCGTTGGCGAAGGTCAGGATGAGCTGATCTGCTTTGTCGCCGCGGCGCAGTCCGACTGCCTGAGGCAAGGGCACTTCTTTGGCAAGAGACGAGACTTCAGTCGAAACCATCTTGCCTCCTTGGAGGGAGACCATCTTCAATACGGAGCTCGCGTCGAGCACCGCGACGGCCGGCGAACCCGCGGGACCGAGTCGACCCACCCGAACGCTCCGTCGCAAGCCCTGTTCCGGCGCACCGAGACTCGCCATACCGATCGACTTGCGCCCTTGATAAGCCAGCAGCGTTGGCGTGTGGGCATGAGGCCATTGGGGACGAACATCGAGGGCCATGGGACCCGGAAGCGTGGGCTCGGCGGGACCGATCACGAGTTGCCCTGCCCCATCGGTCATCAAATCTCGAGACTCAGCGACCCCACCGGCGGCGAGCTCAGTCGAACGAACAGGCCACTGTCCGAGCGGCGTTCCGAGCACGTCGCGCAGTTGGTAGCTCAGGTTCTCAGTCCCCCAGGGCACATCGAAGTCGTGGCTCGGCGCGGTCATCACCGAGGCCGGCTCGGCGCGCACCGTCACGTCGAGCGCACCGTCGATGGTCCCGACTTCGCTGCAGCCCGCCACGACCAGCGTCTGATCAGCAGCGAGACCACGAACGACGAGCAACTTGGTAGGACTGCGCGGAATGGCCGCCAGATCCACAACCGAGCCATCCTGACTCAGCACGTGGCGCTGCAACAAGTTCAGCTCGAATACTGCGGCTGACACCTCGTCGAAAGCCACCGCATCGCAACCGAAGGACTCCTCTTCGGCAGCAGGCGGCAGCAGGACCGACAGCTCGACCGCATCGACCAGCTCGCGATAGTCAGCTGGGATCTGCACGGCAACGAGAAGTGACATGTCGGCGCAGGCGAGCTGCCCAATCGCAGCCAATGTAGCGCCCCCGAGCTGCGCAGCAATTCCCCACCTCATGAGCCTCATGCTAGCCCACCGCAATCATTCTTCGTAGATGCCGTGCTTTTCAACAGCTCACGAAAGTGCCGACGATTGATCCCAGCATGCTCGGCCGCCCGAGTGATGTTCTTGTCATGACGAGCGTAGGCCGCGGCGAGATAACGCTTTTCGAAGATCTCGAGCCAGCGCTCTTTGGCTTCTTTGAACGACAGGTGCGTGTCGACCAGCTCCATGACCGGCTGTTGTTGCTGACCGCCGGGGTGGAGCCATATCTTCAATGCGCTGAAGTCACCGCCATTGCCGCTCGTCAGAGCCAAAGCACGATCGAGCACATTGCGCAACTCCCGGACGTTGCCGGGCCAATTGTGACGCTCGAGCAGCTCGAGGTTGGGACCGGTCAGGTTCTCGGGTTGCACGCCGTGATTTGAGTAGAGGTGCCGTAGTAGCTCAGGGATGTCCTCGGGGTGCTCGCGCAGCGGCGGAATGGCCACGTGAACCACGGCCAAGCGATGGAACAAATCGAAGCGAAAGCTCTTCTGCTCCACCATCTCGAGCAGGTCGCGATGGGTCGCAGCGACCACGCGCGTATCGACCTTCACCGTCTGATCACTGCCGACAGGAACGACCTGCTGTTGCTCCAAGGCCCGCAATAGCTTGGCTTGCACCGGCAACGGAAGCTCGCCCAGCTCATCGAGAAACAAGGTGCCCCCGCTAGCCTCTTGGAACGCGCCTTTGCGAGCGGCCACCGCGCCGGTGAACGCTCCCTTGACGTGGCCGAAAAGCTGCGACTCGGCGAGCTGCTCGCTAATGCTGCCACAATCTACGACTACGAAAGGCCCCGCCGCCCGCCTCGAGTGGTCGTGTATGGCGCGCGCCGCGAGCTCCTTGCCTGTGCCTGATTCACCTTGAATGAGAACGGTAGCGTCGGTGGGACTGGCCAGCTCGAGCACAGCAAAGAGCTCTCGCATCACCAGACTCTGACCAACCAAATTGCCGAACGCACGGCGGCCGCTCGGGGCGATGAGCGCCACCGGCGCGGACTCGAGGCGAATGCTGGTCTCGCCAATCTGGATGCTGGAGCCGGCAGGCACCACCACCTCGCCAATTCTGGCGCCCTGCCAAAAGGTGCCATTGGTGCTGTCGAGATCCTTTACCCGAACGCCACGCTCCAACACCGCCAGCTCCGCATGACGCGAGGAGACCTTCGGATCACGGATCATGACGTCACAGCGCTGATGAGCGCCGATGAGCAATGGCTTGGTGCCGAGCGCGACAACCCGTTCGGGCTCCGAACCGCTGATCACACGCGCCGACCACGATCGTGTGGTCTTGTCACGAACCGTCGACATGGCAAGGCCCGTGTGGATGATCGTGTCGCGGTCGACGTCCATCGCGTCCGCACTGTAGCCTCGACGCACACAACCCACCACCACAAGCAACCAACACTGCAGATCACTGCTCCAGGCACTTCGGTGCTAACTTGGGTTGTTAGCTATCGGGGGTCTTGATGCGTCTCAATGTGGTTTTGATCGGGCTTGGCGTCGGCATGGGTTTGGTGGGACTGGTAGCGCTGAGCGCTTGCGGCAACGACGCGGACAGTTGTGAAGGTTGTGCTGGAGCGACAGGCACAGCGACCTCGACCAACACCGGCGGAACAGGCGGGACGGGCGGCGGCGGCACAACCACCTCCACCAGCTCGAGCGGAACAGGAGGCTCAGGTGGCTTCAACAGCGGCACGCCCCCATTTCCCATAGGCAACATCTATGTCGCCGGCTCGCGCAACGCTGAGGTGTTCGAGTTTGCTCCCGATCTCAGCCTCGTGTCCAAGTGGACCCATCCGGCCTTCGGCATGGTCTTGCCGGCCCCTGGTCAGTCCTACGCCGACGGCCCCGCTGGCATGGTCTTCGACGCTCAAGGCTACTTGGTGGTCGCCGGGGTCGAACAATTCTGCGTGTTCAAGAAGCCGGGCGAGCTGCACGCCTGCCACCCCAAGACCGAGAAGCAGCCGACCGAAAACATCATTTTCGATCTCGACGGCAATCTCTACACCACGACGTCCACCGGCGGAACCAACGAGATCCACAAGTACGACGCGGCCTACAACTACGAGACCACCTTTTCGATGCTCACCGGCAACCTCACCGGCGTGACCTGCGACAAGGAGGGCAACTTGTTCATCGCCAGCCAGCTCGGCGGAAACAACAGCGCCATCTACAAGGTCGACAAGACCAATCTGTCGGTGCTCGACACCATCAACATCTCAGCCACCGCCGAGGGGATGCAGATGGCCGCCGACGGCAACATCCTGGTCGCCACGCTCGGCAGCGGCATCCTGCGAGTCAAGCCGAGCTCGCCAACCGAGGTGGTGAGCACCATAACGCACCAGAGCTTGTACTTTGCCGTGCCGCTGACCATCGACAACGCTGGGCTCATCTACACGGCAGACTATGAGAACGGCTCCGGGACCCTGCCCGCCGACATCTTGGTCTTCGATGCTGTAGGCACGGTGATCGCATCGAGCCTGCCGTCTGATATTTACGGGCCTTTTGGCATAGTGGTCGCCGGGGCGGTACTTCCCTGCGGCGCCTTCCAACCACCTAGTTGACGAATCAGAGCGGCCGTCGAGCTTCCTCATAGCGCGCGGCGACAGCCAGCAGGCTGCCGCCGAGGACGTGCTAGCACTCTGTCACTTGGATGGAGCGGGAGCGGGAGGGGTCTTGGGCTTGGGCTTGGCGGTCGCGGGGGGGGGGGGGGCGGGGGGGGGGGGGGGGGCGGGGGGGGGGGGTGTGGGGCGGGGCCGCCGCGGCTTCTTCATCGATGGCGGCCGACGCATCGGACCACCCGGACCACCTGGCCCATGAGGTGGCCGACCCATGCCAGGCCGACCCATGCCGCCGCCGCGCTTGTCCATCATGCGCAGCTGGCCAATGACCTTGTCGTAGTTGTCCATCATGCTCTGGCAACGGTCGGTTGGGAACGCAGCCGCCTTGTCACGCACCATCTCGCAGGTCTTGGAACCCTTTTCGAGATCGCCGCAGATCTTCTCCACGAGCTTGTCGCACACTTCGCGCGCCTTCTTCAGCTTCGCCAGAGTCGCCGGCACATCGGCAAGCGCCGCCGAACAGATCTTGCCCGTGAGCATCTTCGAGGTGGCTTTTGCCTGATTGCAAGCGGCCGATTCGGGTCCCGCCTTGTCACAGATCGCTTTTTCCCAATTCTGGCACACCTTGTCGCCACCAGCGCTGCCCTTGAGCAGGCCCCGCTCGCCGACAAACCAGCCGGCCGCAGCAGCAATCAGCGCAACAGCGACGAGCATGAACGCATTGGGGCCAGCCGACGCTTTCTTGGCCGGAGCCCTGCCGGGGCCCGCCTTCTTCGTGCCGCGCTTCGCCGGCCCGCGGCTGCCCGCGCTCGCCGCCACCACGCGGGGTCCCTTGGAGGCTTTCGCTCCCTTGTCCTTCTTGCGCTTCTTGCGCTTTTTCTT
>CAZRGL010000293.1:0-13532 GCA_964599485.1 uncultured Polyangiaceae bacterium | reverse complement strand
CCCCATCGCCTTCGGCGACGGGGCCCCACCCCAAAATCGCTTCGCGGCGGACGGGTTTGGCCCAGAGGGCGCTACGGATCCGCGCGCCCCTGGCGGGGCGAAGGCGCGCGGTTCCTTCCCTAGCGGTCAATCGCAGTCTGCGGCCGCATGGTCGACTGGCTCGCAGAGTCCGGCAACGCAGCTGCTGATGATGTTGCAATGGGGTCCGTTTGTGGCGTCGCAGACCTCGCATTCCTTTGCATGGCCAACACACTTGTTGCCGTCGGCGTCGTTGTCTCCGATGCAACTACCACCTGCGCAATAGCTGCTCTGGCTGCAGCTCGCACCCGGGTAGAGCAGAGCGGTCTGCGCGCAGGCGGGTGGATGTTGGGGGGTGCTGTTGGCGCAATAGAGTCCTTTGGCCGAATCGCAGTAGCCCGAACCGATGGCAGTGGCGGCCCCGCTGCAGGCTTGCCCCAACGGCTTCATGGCGCTGCATACGCCGTTGATGCACGCGTTGACGCGCGGCACGCAGGGCTTGGCGGCGTCGCAAGCCTCGTTGTACGCCTGCGGCGCGATGCAGGCGCCGGCTTGGCAAATCGAGCCGGGTGAACAGACATCGGTACATGGCTCGCCAGCCTTCGGCAGCGGAGTGCACGAGCCGCATGTCGCACCGTTCGGGCGAAGACAGTGCGAAGTGCTGGCACACTGGTAGGTCGTGGTGCAGGGCTGACCGTTGGCTCGCATTCCTTCGGTCACGCAGCTACTGGGCAACAAGTTCAGCATCAGATCGCCACACGACAGCGCTAAGAAATCGTCCGCGCAATCCAGGAGTGCTTGCTCTGTGATGCCGTGGTCCGGCGCCCCGCGAATACGCCCACATTCGCGCTTGGTCAGCGCGACACACTCCAGCTCGCTGCCATAGGTGACGTTCATCCAGAAGGGCCAGCAGAGCCAGTGGCGCTTGCACGAATTTTCGGCGTAGGCTTTGCACCCAGCAGACACATCAGGAGCACAAGGATCGATTTCGACCGAGCCGCCCCCCCCACCTGCCCCGGTGGTGCTGGTGACGCTGCCACCCTGGGCGCCACCACTCGTCGAGAGCGTGCTGGCAGAGCTACTACTAGCCGATGAGCTCGCTTCGTAAGATAGCTCATCGACGCCGAAAACAGCGTTGCAAGCAGCGCCGCCCAACAAGACCGTTGCCACCGCCACCAACAGGAAGCTGACCTGGCGTCGAGCGCGGATGGGTCGGTTGCATGTCGACATGATTCGAGCGGTCGCTTGCGGCGGCCTCGATCATGGTACAGGACCGCAGCGTGCGTGCCCTGTGCTTCCTTGATAATCGGCTGCAGCTGATCGAGCGTGCTGAGCCAGAGCTGAGAGACGGTTGGGTCTTGGTGCGACCGATCGTTGCCGGGATCTGCAACACCGATCTGGAGATCGTGCGTGGCTACATGGGCTTTGAGGGCGTGCTCGGCCACGAATTTGTGGGGGTGGTCGAGCAGGGGCCAGCTGACTCGCTCGGCAAACGGGTTGCGACTGAGATCAACTTTGCTTGCCGCGACTGTCTGTCATGTGAAGCTGGGCTCGAGCGTCATTGTTCCAATCGAACGGTGCTCGGGATCGTCGGTCAACCGGGAGCATTTGCCGATTTGGTTGCTGTGCCCGTCGCCAATTTGCATCCGGTTCCGGCAGCTGTTGGGGACGAAGAGGCGGTGTTCACCGAGCCCCTCGCTGCGGCCTTCGCGGTGCTCGATCAGGTCGAGCTGGGCCCAAACAGCGAGGCAACGGTGCTTGGTGACGGCAAGCTGGGACTCCTGATCGCGCAGGTGCTCGCGCTCAGCGGGGCTAGCGTCTTGGCGGTCGGCAAACATCGTGAGCACCTGGACATCTTGCGCGACCGAGGCATCGACACGGTGTTGCTCGAGGACTTCGACCGCAGGCCCAGATCTCTGGTAGTCGACGCCACCGGATCAGCGGCCGGCTTCGGGCTGGCTCTCGAAGTGACCGCGCCGCGCGGCACCCTGATTCTCAAGAGTACGGTAGCTCCGGACGAGACCAAGCGGCAGCCGATCGATTTGGCTCCGGTGGTCATCAACGAAATACGCGTTGTCGGTTCTCGCTGCGGTCCATTCGCTCCTGCTCTCGCTGCGCTTGCGGCTGGTCAAATCGAGGTACGGGCCATGATCGCTGCGCGCTTCGCCTTGGATGACGCGGTTGCGGCAATGGATCACGCCGCACGCCCCGGTGTCCTCAAGGTGTTGCTTCGCTTTGGCGATTCTGGCCAAGCCAAGTCTTGATCGTCGAGCTCGCCAGAATGATGACGCCGCCCAGCAAAGCCCAGCCGCCAGGAACCTCGCGCTGAAACACCCACGCCCAGATCGGGCTCAGCGTCGGCTCCAACAAGATCAGCAGCGAGGCTTCGAAAGCGCCAACGCGCCGAAAGCCGAAGGTCAACAGCACATAAGCGAGGCCGATTTGAAAAGCGCCCAAGTAGGCAATCAGCAGCCAATCGGTCATCGACGAGGCGCCGAATGGCAGGGCAAAAGGGACGCAGACCAGCATGGCCAGAAGGTTGCCGATGACGACGGCATTGATTGACGAAGCGCGCTCCTTGCGGCGCTCGAGCCAGCGCAAACCCAGCAAAGTGAGCGCCCAGCTCAGCCCCGCTATCGTGCCGAGGATGTTGCCTGCTAGCGGATTGGGCGCCGATGAGCCCTGGGGCTCGAGATCGAGAAAGAACAACGCCAACCCGCCGGCGATCGCCAGCATCAATACGACGTCTTTGCGGCTGATTCGCTCGCGAAGCAGCCAAGGCGCTAGAACCAACACGTACAACGGCGCAGTGGACTGAAGGAAGATGGTGTTGGCCGCCGTGGTGAGCTTGTTGCCGAGCACGAACAAGATCATCGTGGCCGCATAGGCGAGCCCGACCGCGCAGCTTCGCCATGACCAGCCCCGCCGGGCGGCCGGTAGCAGCAGCATCAGTGCGACCGCGGCGACCCCTGAGCGCCATGCGGCCACCTGCCAACCGGACATGTTGCAAGCCTTGATGGCCGCTCCACCGGTCGAAAAGAGAACAGCCGCCGACAGAATGGCGAGGCGGTGGCGCGTGGGCGCAGGCTGCGGGGAATCTGCCATGGGACAGCGAGACCGATCACTAACAGCTCGTTACTATGCCTGCACGCTTCTGGGCCGCACGCTTTTGGGGACTGCACGCCTCTGGGGACTGCACGGCGTAGGCGGCAGGTTTATTTCGCCGCACGGTGCCAGTTGAGCTACCTGCCAGCCCATGTCTCCGAGCGCGCCTCAGCCTTTGCCCACACCGCCCAGCATCGTGGACAGCGACGGAACCGTCCATGTGGGCTGGTTTGCCCAACCCTTCGACAACGCCAATCTGCAGGACGCCTCGGTGCCGCATCTGCTCAGTGGGCTGCGCGGCACGCAGCTCGGCTTGCTCGAGCGCGGCATGCGGCGTTGGCGCCTCAAGGAGTGGCACTACACGAGTGTTGTTACTGAGCGCGTCATGTTTGCTTGCGCGGTGGTCGATGCCGGCTACGTCGGAAACGCTTTCGCGTACGTGGTCGATCGCGCCACCAAGAAGGTACACGAGTACTCGGCCCTGACGCCGCTGGGATCAGGCATCAGCATCGCCCGCAATTCTGTCGACGGGCGTACGCAAATCGAATGGCCAGGCTTTGGTCGGATTGTGCTCGACAATGACGCTGCCGCTGGCACACGCCGCATCGAAGCGAACCTGCATGGAAAGCTCGGACGAGGCGCGCGCAAGCAACCACCGCTGCGCGCCCGCTTCGAGATCCGTGACGAGAGCCGCGCGCCCGATCCGATAATCGTCGTCGAAGAGAGTGAGCCAGGCCGCTTTTTGTATACGCACAAATGCTACGGCCTCGAGGCCGAAGGAATGGTGACGAGCGGCGCGATCCACGACGAGGTGAAAATGGGCGAGGCGCTCGCCGGGCTCGACTGGAACCGAGGCTACCGACCGCGGGAGACCTACTGGAATTGGGCTGCCGGAAGCGGTCGCCTGCCTGGAGGACAAGTCGTTGGTTTCAACCTCACGGCACACCGGCCCTGGAAGCAGAGCGCCGCGGCGTCGAGCTCGTCGCATGACGAGGATGCAGCTGATTGCGCGCTGTGGCTCGGTGACCGTTGCGAGAAGCTGCGCCGGGTGAGCTTCGACTACAATCCGGATGATCTCTTGGCTCCGTGGCGCGTATTTGATGATGAGGGCTTGGTGGACCTTCGCTTCACGCCCGATGGCAAGCGCGCCGAGAACGTCAATCTCGGCTTGGTGGTGAGCCGCTTTCATCAACCTTACGGGACCTTCTGCGGTGAGCTGCGCGATCGAAGTGGCAACCGCTATTCACTCGACAGCATCTACGGTGTGACCGAGCAACACTTCGCGCGCTGGTGAGGCTCGCCTGACGCGCTCGCCCCATCACTTGCTCGATGTGCGAGGTGTCCCGGCCCAATGGCGCGACGCTGATAATGTGCTAGGCGACGAGCGTGAGCCGCATAGCCCTCGATCTCGACGCGCCCGCGGTCCGGCAGACCCGTCAACAATTGACGGAGTTGCTCACAGTGGGCGCTGGGATCGAAGCGATCGAAAACGAGGCACGCGCCCGCGGTCGCGTCCGCGCCACCAGGGGCGTGAAGCTCTACAGCCCCCTATACCTGTCCAACGTGTGTCAATCCGGTTGCGCTTATTGCAGCTTTCGGGCGGTCAAAGGCTACCGAATCAAGCGTCGCAAGCTCACCATCGGCGAAGCCATCGACGAGGCGGGCGCCCTCGAGGCACAGGGGATTGACAACATCCTGCTGGTGACGGGTGACGACCCAGGTTTGCACATGCACTGGTATCTGCTTCGCATGGTCGAAGCGCTGGCCAAGCCGGGGCGCTCCTTGTGGCTGGAGGTTCCCCCGCAATCGATAGCGACTGCTCGCCGTCTGGTAGCAGGTGGCGTGACGAGCTTCGTTCACTACCAGGAGACCTACGATCGGGCCCTGTACGCAGCGGTTCATCCCACCGGCCCGAAGCGTGACTACGAGCTCCGTTTCGCAGCCGCGCAGCGGGCCATCTGTGCGGGGGCCGAACGCGTCGGTCTGGGGATTCTATTGGGGCTCGGCGATCCTGCCCACGATGTCGCGGCGCTCATTGCACATGTGGCTGCCTTGCGGGCTCGCTATCCGAGGGTAGGGGTGTCGGTGAGCCTGCCGCGCCTGCGACAGGGCCCACCCGGATTTGAAGTGCAGTTTCCGATCAGCGACGAGACCTTTCGGCGTGTGCTGATCGCGCTTGGCGCAATGCTCGATGAACAGGTTGATTTGGTGCTCTCGACACGTGAGCCGCCAGCCTTACGCGACGCCTTGTTGCGCTATGGCGTGACTATGCTCAGCGCCGGCAGTCGGACTTCGCCGGGTGCGTATTCCAACGCTAGCCAAGCCGGCGCCCAATTCGATCTGGCTGATCATCGCAGCGTGGCGGAGGTGGCTGAGGCAGTCCGCAGTCAGGGCTTGGCGCTCGCGGGGGAGTAACCCAGCCAGTTCGAGGTTGCGGTCCGGCCCAGCTCTTGCGTGTCCGAGTGGCGTGCTTAGCATAGAAGCACTAGACGACGCTGCGGCGTAGGCACAAAGTCTGCCGCGCCTGGCGAAGTGGACAACCGAGTGCGCCCGCGAGACGGGGCGGCCGGCAGGAGTGCTCATGACGATAGACAACATGACGAGCAAAGCGCAGGAGGTGCTGCGGGATGGCCTGAGTCGAGCCAGTCGTCGCGGCAATCCCGAGCTTCATCCGGAGCATCTCGTTCTTGCGGCAACCGAGCAAGACGGTGGAGTCGTTGGCATGCTCATTCAGAAAGCCAAGGGCAACCGCGCCAACCTGGTCGGTGCGCTAGGCCGACGCCTCGATTCCATGCCGCAAGTGAGCGGCGGGACTGAGCCGAGGGTTTCGCCACGAACGTTGCGTTTGCTGGAAACGGCCGAGGATGAAGCCAAGGCGATGAAGGACGACTTCATCTCTACCGAGCACATCCTGCTCGCAGGGGCCAAGGTCGACCCGGAGATCCAAAGCGCGCTGGAGCGTGCCGGTTTGAGCCTCAACAGCTTGCTCGGAGCGCTCGCCGACATTCGCGGTCAGCAGCGCGTCACCGACCGCGAGCCCGAGGGCAAATTTCAGGCGCTGGACAAGTACTGTCGCGACCTGACCGAGGCAGCCAAATCCGGCAAGGTCGACCCCGTGATCGGCCGGGATGAGGAGACCCGGCGCGTGATCCAAGTGCTGAGTCGCCGTACCAAGAACAACCCCGTGCTGATTGGTGAGCCAGGGGTGGGCAAGACGGCCATCGTCGAAGGGATCGCCCAGCGCATGGTCAACGGTGACGTGCCCGAGTCGCTCAAGGACAAGTCGCTGCTCTCGCTCGATCTGGCGTCGATGATCGCTGGGGCCAAGTACCGCGGCGAGTTCGAAGATCGACTCAAAGCAGTGCTCAAGGAAATCCAAGCCGCCGCAGGGCGCATCGTGTTGTTCATCGATGAGCTGCACACGCTCGTGGGCGCCGGCAATGCGCAGGGCGCCTTGGACGCAGCCAACATGCTCAAGCCAGCGCTGGCGCGCGGCGAGCTGCGTTGCATCGGTGCGACCACGTTGGACGAGTACCGCAAGCGTATCGAGAAGGACAAAGCGCTCGAGCGGCGCTTTCAGCAAGTGCTGGTGCGGCAACCAACCGTGGAGGACACGGTGGCCATCCTGCGCGGGCTCAAGGAACGCTATGAGGTGCATCATGGCATTCAGATCCAAGACGCGGCCTTGGTGGCAGCGGTCACTTTGTCGAATCGCTACATCACCGAGCGCTTTCTGCCCGACAAAGCGATCGATCTGATTGACGAAGCAGCTTCCAAGATTCGCATGGAGATCGACAGCCTGCCGACACCCATCGACCAGGTCGAGCGCAGGCTCGTCAAGTTGCAGATGGAACAACAAGCGCTCAAACGGGAACGCGATAGGGGCAGCAAAGAACGACTCGCCGAGGTCAAGGTCGAGATTGTGCGCGCCAGCGAAGAGCGCGATCGAATGCGTGGCCAGTGGTTGCTCGAAAAGGAGCTAATCGCCGAGATCAGCGGCCTGAAGACCCAGATCGAGCAGCTACGAAAGGAAGAGGAGCAGGCTCAACGCGAGGGTGACTTGGCCAAGGCGTCCGAGATTCACTACGGCAAGATCCCCGCGATCGAAAAGCAGCTGCCGGCTTTGCGTGCCAAGCTCGAGGCCTTGCAGGCGACCGAGAGCTTCCTCAAAGAAGAGGTCACTGACGAGGACGTTGCTCTGGTGGTCTCCAAGTGGACTGGGATCCCTGTGGCCAAGATGCTCGAAGGCGAGATGCAGAAGCTGCTGCGGCTCGAGGATCAGCTTCGCAAGCGGGTGGTGGGCCAAGAAGAAGCGCTCGTGGCTGTGGCCAACGCGGTGCGGCGTTCACGGGCAGGTTTGAGCGACGAGGCCCGGCCGATTGGCTCCTTCTTGTTCTTGGGGCCCACAGGTGTTGGCAAGACTGAGCTGGCCAAAGCGCTCGCCGAGATTCTCTTCGACGACGAGCGCGCCGTGGTGCGTTTGGACATGAGCGAATACGGAGAGCGGCATACCGTCTCGCGCCTCATCGGCGCTCCGCCAGGCTACGTTGGCTACGACGAAGGTGGTCAGCTCACCGAGCCGGTGCGCCGGCGTCCCTACAGCTTGGTGCTGTTCGACGAGATCGAAAAAGCGCACGATGACGTCTTCAACATCTTGCTGCAGGTGCTCGACGACGGTCGTTTGACTGATGGTCAGGGCAACATCGTCGACTTTCGAAATACGGTTGTCATCCTGACCTCGAACCTGGGTAGCGATCTGGTTGCCGAGATCGAGCTCCGTGATGACTTGGAGAGCGATGACAAGCGGGAGCTGATCGAGATGGCCGTGCTCGAGGCAGTGCGCCGGAAGTTCCGGCCAGAGCTGCTCAACAGGCTGGACGAGCAGGTTGTCTTCCACCGGCTGGAGAAAGAGCATCTCTGCGCCATCGTCGACATCCAGCTCAACCGTTTCGGCAAACGACTGGCCGAGCGGAACATCACGATGAGCGTGAGCGACGCTGCTCGCGAGCTGCTCATCACGCGGGGCTACGATCCCCAATATGGCGCTCGTCCTCTCAAGCGCGCAATCCAGCGCATGTTGCAAAATGAGCTGGCCAAGCGCTTGCTCGCGGGCAGCATCAACAATGGCGACGAAGTCGAGATCGATGCTGCCGGCGACGAGCTGAGCTTCGCCGGCAGGCTACTGAACTAGGTCTTGGCCCGAGGGCGCCAGGGACGCGCGCCCCCGACGGGCGACAGCGGGCGCGCAAGGAGACAGGAAGAGGCGGCCGCGGCCAGTGCTATTTGCTCGATGCATGCCTGTTGGATCCACACCCGCTAAACTGTGGATCCCCACCCCCTGTGGTGCCTTGACGCAACTTCCTGTCTCCTTGCGACCCCGCTGCTACGTGACGAGCGAGCCCGTGCCACCACCAGGAAAGCGTGAGCCGTCGCCGAAATGGGTCACGCGCCGCTTTTTTAGCTCGCGCACGTGCGCCGCAGCAGATGCAACACTGCCTGGGAAGCGCTGTGTTGGACCTGGTTGCGGTTACCAGAGAACACACGCTGCTCTACCACCGTGCCGCCCGGGTGCGCCACCGCCCAATAACAAAGCCCCAGAGGCTTGTCTGAAGAGGCCCCGGTAGGCCCTGCGATTCCGGTTACGCTTGCGGCCACGTCGCATTTGAAAGCCCGCCGCGCGCCTTCTGCCATTTCAGCAGCCACTTCTGCACTCACGGCCCCGTGTCCGCGCAGTGCATCTTCGGACACGCCGAGCAGGCTCGCTTTGGCTGCGTTGGCATAGACCACCGCGCCCCCTACGAAGAAGTCGCTGGCAGGGCTGGCGGTCAGCTGCTGAGCGATGAGCCCACCGGTGCATGACTCCGCGAGCCCCAAGCGCCAGCCGCGGGCACGGACGGCGCGGCCCGCTCGGTGCACCAAGGACTCGTCTCCATCGGCATAGATCGCGTCACCGAGCCTCTCGCGCACCTCGCGAGCAGCATGTTCTGCATGTTCCCGGGCTTGCGCGGGATCGGTGCCGCGTGCGAACACCTTGATGGTGATGTCGGCCGAATGGGAACGAAACCCAAAGCTCACCGTTGGATGCGCCTTGTCGATTCCCTCGAGGCGCTCGGCAATCCAAGACTCCCCGACGCCGTAGCAGTGCAACAGGACTTGGTAGGCGTTGTTGCTGGCTGCGTTGCGGATGCGCGGCTCGACGCAGCTGCGGTACATCGCCTTCATCTCGTCGGGCACACCGGGCAAGAAGAAATATGCGCCGCGCTCGCGCCGCAAGATGAACCCGGCGGCCGTGCCGACGCCGTTGTTCAGTTGCTCGGCGCCGATCGGCAGACGTGCTTGCTTCTCGTGTCCAGCTCGGAAGCTGTCGCCGCGGGCTTCTACCCGACGTTTGATAGTGGCGAGCACATCCTCGTGCGTGTCGAGCTCGACGCCAGCAACGCGGGCGGCCACCTCCGCGGTGATGTCATCGCTGGTCGGCCCCAAACCGCCCGTAGCGATGAGCAACGGGTATGATTCGGTGAGCCGAGTCAGCGACGCAGCAAGCGCATCGTGCTCATCCGCAACTGTCTCAATGGTCCCTACGTGGAAACCGAGCTGCGTCAGTTGTTCGGCGAGCCACGGCCCGTTGGTGTTGGCCACGTCGCCCTGAAGCAGCTCCGTCCCAATTGACAAAAGCGCCACGGTCATAGTGAAGGACCGAGCATCCTACAACCGCGCTTGGGGCCTTGGCTAGCGTTAACCCGAATTATTCACCATGTCGTTCCGAGCGGAACGCGAGCGGGCGTCTTCGCGATTCGGGTTGACCGCCGGAAGCGGAAATCAGCCCGATTGCTCAGGGCGCATCCTTTGCTGAAACGGACACCGACACGATGCGCCATTCGCCGTCTATCTTGTCGAGACGCAACGAAACGGTACGGGTGTCGCGTTCCAATTGGCCGCCTCGCCGGGTTGCGCTGAGGGTTGCTTCGCCAAAAGCGATGGCGCTCGTCTGTGGCTCGTCGATCTTGATCTCGAGCCCGTCCAGATCGATGGCAGCGCTCTGGTATCTTCGCGGCGCATTGGCGGCGAGGGCCACCAGCTTGTTGCGACCCGAGCCTATGGAGCTCAGCTCGGGGATCTGAAAGCTGACGTCCTTGATGAAGATCTCGGAGAACGCTTTTCGAACGCGCGCCGCGCGGATTACCAAGTTGCCTCCACTGGACTTGACCTTGGTGGCCACCTCGAGCTGCTCGAGGCGGGCGCGGATGAGGTCTTCTTCGCTGTCAGAGAAGAACAGCGCGTAGACCGCAATTGAAATACCGAGGACGATTCCGATGTGGGGAAGCCAACGTTTCATCGCGCGCTCCTGCTGTCGTTATAGACGCAACGGAAACCGATGGCCCCGCTCAGATGTTCCGGCGCCACTTCGCGATAGCTCCAGCCGCGGAGCTCAGCTGCACCGGTAGTGCGCCACGAGCCACCCCGAACATGGGCCCGGCCGCCCTGAGGCTGGCTCCACTCGGCGACGTTGCCGGCCAGATCATGAACGCCATCGGCTGACGCCCCGGAGGGACGAGCGCCCGCTAGCTCCGGGCCTTTGCCGTCATGGCCACAAGGCCCTTGGCGCAAGCCGAAGGTTGCCCGTCGGCACACTGCTCCAGTCTGGCCCCAAGGATAGCGCCGCTTGTCACTGCCCATTACCGCAAAAGCCAGCTGATCCCGGGTAGGCAGTGAGCCTCCGCGCCACCGGCAATAGTCCGCAGCCTGTGAAGCATTGATGTGTGTTTGAGGCAATCCAGGTTCGCCTTGCTGCGGGCGGGGTTGGCACCGCTTGGCCTGGACGCAGGCCGTGTAGCGCTGCTCGGTGACTTCGTGGGAGTCCATTTGGAAAGGAGCGATTTGTGCCTTGTACGGTTGGACGCGGCGCTGCGCCTCCCAGTCGACCGGGCCGAGCACCAGCTGACCGCCAGCGATGGCCAGCGGCTTGGCACGCGCCACGCACCCGGCTGCAGTCGATTCCATATCTACGGCGCAGCCCGTCGGCTGGCCAACACAGCGTCCTTCGATCAGGCGCTGGCCTTGTCCGCAACAGCGGGGGCCGAGTGAAATGAGCCCAGCCGGGCAGCGTTGAGGCGGGTTGGCGTGGTGAAATGCGAGAAAGCCGACGGCCGCGGTCGCAACAGCGGCCATCGTCCAAAGAACGGCCCGTCGTTTCCCATCGAGCTGCATGGCTCAGCCCGTGGCAGCCACCGGATTGCGCAACGTACCGATGCCATCGATCGTCATCGTCAAGACATCTCCATCCCGCAGTGGCCCGACGCCCGCCGGAGTACCGGTCGCGACGAGATCGCCGGGAAACAAGGTCATGCACTGGCTGATGTACGCAAGTATGAAGGCCGGCGAGAACACCATCAACGAGGTGGTGCTTTTCTGACGAAGCTCGTCGTTGACACTGCAACGGATTGCAGCGGAGCTGACGTCGAGGCCACTGACGATCACCGGCCCGACTGGACAGAAGGTGTCCATTCCTTTGCCACGCGTCCATTGCTTGTCGGCGCGCTGCAGATCGCGCGCGGTGATGTCGCCGACAATCGTGTAGCCGAAGATCGCTCTTGCCGCCTCGGCCTCGGTGGCGTTCTTCAAGGAACGGCCGAGCACAACGCCGAGCTCGACTTCGTGCTCCACCCGCTCGGAAAGATTGCGCGCGGGCAGTTGGATGGGCGCTCCAGGATCGAGCAAAGACGAAGGAGGTTTGAGGAACAGCAAGGGCTCAGTCGGAAGCTCGTTGCCGAGCTCGGCTGCGTGGGCTCGGTAGTTGCGGCCCACACATATGATCTTGCTGGGCGTGACCGGGGTCAGCAGCTGCGATTCGCTGACTTGCACACGCTTGCCGGTTCGCTCTGAAGCGAGCCAGGGTGCGGCGCTGAGAACCCAGCCTTGTTCCCCATCGAGCTCAACGAAAACGCCACGTTGGCCATCCCGAAGCAGCCGACCGAAGCGCATTGGGCTCACGCAGCGTCCTTCTTGAGCTTGGGTCGCGCCATCGCTGGCTTCCCGCTGTCGTCGAGCTTTCTCACGATCCGTGCGAGCGCATCGAGCATGGCGGCCCGTAGACGCTCATAGCTTCGGGGACCGACATCGCCAGCACGCTTGGCTTTTTCTAGTCGCACCAGCTCGTCAATCATCGCTTCGCGGGCTTCGATCAGATCCTCACGCTGGTCCGCTCGCAGGCCCGTTTCGCCTCGGGTCTTCTGATAGTAGGCGGCGCCGAAGATGACCATCAGCGCTCCGAGCACACAAGCCAATATCGGCCCCGTGCCTCGCGAGGGCAATCCCGTCAGCGTCACGGTGGCCGTGGTCGGCTGTGTTGCCTCGAGCAACAAACCCGCGAGCCCTCCGGACATGGGAGCCTGCTTGACTGCTTGCAGCACTCGCTTCCCATTGCGGTTGCTCCCCGCAGTGGCCGGCGAAAACCCCTGTACGTCGAGGCCCATTTCGGGGCCAGCCGCCACGACGACGGTCGAACGTACGGCGCGCGGAGGTATCGGCATGTTGAGCAGTTGGGTGGCCGAGCCATCGAGCGGCACGCGGTAATTGAAGGTGATTTCCCGCTGGCCTGGCGGAAACGTCCCGCCGATCTGGATGTGGTCCGATTCGGTGCGGGTCGCACCCACCCCATCCATCGACTCTTGCTGATTGAAGGCTTTGGCGCCTTCGGGCAATTGCAGAAGTAGCTGGGCGGGCACGAAGGCGGTCCGCCCCAGGTTGAGAAAACGGATGAGGTGACTGACCGCCAAAGCGTCCTGCTTTACCTCCAGGCTGATGAAGGCCTCGGTCACCACTGCAGCGTCGGCCAGCCCAGCTGGCTCGTAGGTGTGCAGCTCTACTTTGACGCCACGGTTTCGTAGGTTGAAGGGCTTGGAGCGGAAGGCGGCCGCGCCCCGTTTGGTCATGATCCGGTAGTTGGTTCGACCCGGCTTCAGGCCCTTGAAAACCAGCTTGCCGCTTTGGTCCGTACGACCAGATTTTTTCGAGCGCGACTCGCCCTTCTCGACGCTGCTGAGCCTCGTACCCAGGGTAACCGGGGCATTCGCCACTGGCTTGTGATCGGCGTCGTAGATGACAATCTCGATTGTTCCGAGCGGGAGTGACGCCACGGTGGGGACCGTGTGGGGATGTGGTCGAAACATGCCTTGGGAAGTCGTACCGGGCGGCGGGCCACCGCGGCCGGCACCGATGGGTGGATGGCCAGGTGGTAATTGGTCGTCAGCGGCGATGGGTGGCGCTGGAGCGGAAGGCGCGGAAGACCCGGCGGCCGTAGCCGACGGTGGCGGGCTTGGGTTGGCGGTGGCGCTCGAGGTCTGCGCCGAACCGCCGGCCGCGATCAAACAGCATGCAATCGTCGCTGCAGCGACGAAAACGCGACGGGG
>CAZRGL010000292.1:0-13607 GCA_964599485.1 uncultured Polyangiaceae bacterium | reverse complement strand
CAGGGCCGGCCGCGAGATGAAAGGAGAGCGAAGCACGATGGCTGAGCAGATTCACCTTCGCCTTCCCAGTAACTCGACCGTACGCAAAACCGTTGTCGGTGAGCGCCTTGAGCAGCTCCTTTTTCAGCTCGTTGTAGCGGTCCTCGTCGAACCGTTGCCCCGCTTCTCCCTTGGCCCCCCGCGCGTCACGATACGCGCTGATGAGGCTGTAAACCGCTTCGTTGGTCTTGAAGGCTCGTGCCTGGTCAGGAAACGTGTAGACCACACTCTCGATGACCACGGGCTCACCCTCGTCGACGACGATTTCGATTCGCAAATGCCCCGCTTCGGTATCAATGACGCGGGCCGCTCGCACTTGTGCTTCGTAGAACCCGCGCGCCCGGTAGAACCGCTTGACCCGATCCAAATCACGCTGCAAGACGAAGCGATCGAAGGTGTGATAATCCACGGTCAGCGTGTCAGCCAAGCCGACCACTGGCAGCTTCTTGAATATGCCGGCGAGCAGCCGTGAGGTCTCGGTCGTCGCGAGCTTCTTCTCGATATCCTTGCCCTTGACCTTGTCACTACCGACCATGTCAACGCGGTCGATGATGCGGGATCGGGGCGGCAGCGACCGCGCCGTGCAGGCAGCCGTCATCTGCAAGACAACCAGCGCGATCAGGCAGCGCGGGCCTGGCGCCCTAGCAACGAGGCGACGCGCCCGAGCAGCGTGAGCCTTGTCTGATGCAACCAGTGTCGCCTCCTACTGACGGGGGCTAACGGCGGTGGCGGCTACTGCTTGTTCTCGAGGTTGCGGATCTTCATGCCGGGCAACACGGCGCGCTTGGGCGGCACCGTCAACCACTCCTGCTTCTGCCACGTCATGATCCCGGTGCGCGGGTTCGACGCGGCACCGCCAGTGCTCTTGGTATAGGTCACACCATAAGTGCCCGTGACCTTCACTTTGCCGCCAATGTTGGGCATGGGATTGGGCAAATCCATGCCAAAGAACTCGTCCTGCAGCTGCGCGTCGTCCTTGGTATCGATGGCGTCGATCAAGGTGTACATCTGCGCGAAGTTGGAGGCGAAACCCTTGACTGGAATCGCCTTGGTCTTCCAGTCCTTCTCACCCTTGTCGTCAGCGATCCAGTACGTCGGCACAGGCGCCTTGCACTCAGCAGGGTCGGCCTTGCCCGTCTTGTGGATGGCGCAGGTCGGTACGCAGTCGCCCTCCTCAGGGCCGCGCTTGAACTCGTCTTTGCAGGGCTTTTCGTAGTTGGTCTTGATGATCCAGCCTACGAGCTTGATCTGCTTGCCGACGAAGTCCTTGGCGTGCACGACGCTGCGCAAATCGTGGGTCGCGCCCCAGATGGTATACGCGTCGCCCGCTTTCTTGGACTTGTTGGGCAGCGAGGGCACCGCGGGCAAATTCGCTTTCTTGCCGCTGTAGGCCTTCTTGGGCTTGTAGGGCTGCTCTTTCGGCCCGCAACCCAACGACAACAGTGCGCCGGCGGCGCCAAGGGCCAGTAGCATACGGAACTTCATGCGATCTCCTGACTCGTGTGCGCGAAATGGCTACCAGCACCGCAGAGCCCCGTAAACCCCCGAAATAATGGCGCCGGGTCTATCCCCGTCAACCAGACCCAGCAGCGGCGCTCATCCTTCTATCCACAATCGGCAAAAACCTCGCGATGCAGTGCCTCGCCGACCACCCGATGACCCGCCTTGTTCCAGTGCACTTTGTCTGACCAACCGTATCGGGGGCACAACAACTCGGGGTCACCGCAAGACAGAAGCGGGTACACATCCAGGATGCCATCGACCTTGGCCGCGCCGACCTGCGCCTTGATCCAGCGATTCAGCCGCGCCGTCGAAGCCGCGCGGCGTGGATTGTAATAGCGCTTGAAGCCTCCCCAGGGCGGCAGTGTCAGAGCGATGACCACGAGCCCCGCTTTTTTCGCCATGCCATACATGGCGGCCAGATCGGCTTCGATCTTGGGGTTGGTGCGCAGGGCCGTGCGGTCCGAGCAGATGTCGTTGATGCCCCCGAGCACCAACACGTGAGTGTAATCCGGCTTGGCTTGCTTCGGTTTCCGCGGCTTGCCGAGTACGTCGCGCGCGAAACGCTTACGCATCTGGTTGACCATGTTCCCACCCACACCGTGGGCATCAAAGCGGCTGCGAGGACAGCGGTCGCGCAACACCTGCAAGTACTTGCCACCATGGGAGCGCGGATCGGTGAGCGAATCCCCCATCGCGGCGACCTTGTAGATCCGCTTGGCAGACTTGGCAGCTTGGGGCTTGTTGGACGCGGCCCGAGCAGTAAGACCCGCGCCCAATCCCAACGCGCTCAGCAAACCGATGAGTGCAACAGCAGTCGCCCGCATACCCGATACCTAGCACATTCGCGCTCGACCTCGACGGGACCGTCCCATCGCTTTTTGGGGGCCGGGGAATAGCGCGCCGCTTCAAACGTTGAACCCACAGACGCGGCGAGGCAGCCAAGAGCCAGCCGCGAAAAGCACAAGTCCCCCCTTTTCGACAAACAGTCTCCTCAAGAAGCGAAGTTACGTTCCACTGGCCCAGGGGCTGTTGCGCTCTGGGCAAGCAAGGAGGTCTCCCCAAAGACAAGCACAAGAATCCTAGCAACATCTCGATGCCCCTTCCGGCCCACATGTGGGTTGGAGGGGGCTGTTTTTTTGTGGGGCCATCGATCTCAGCTCAACCCGTTGGGCAGTAGCAAGACCGGGCCGGTACGCTTTGCAATTGCTGGGCGCGCTCTTTCTTGTCCTTCGGCAACACTTCCCCACGGTCGAGCACGAGGGCGGTGAGCCGGCCGCCATAGACGCACCCCGTATCGATCCCGGTCGCCCAATCGTGCAGCTGCGGCTCGGCGAGCGCGTTGTGCCCAAAGACGACATGGGGCGGACCACCGTAGCTGGTGCCCCACAACGGGCCGCTGTCCCGCTCGATCAAAGGCCTGCCAGCCTGGTCCAAACAGCGGGCGTAGAGCAACGTCTTGGCTTGCTGAGCGGCGAGATCGAGGCCGGGCTGCAAACCCGCATGGACGATGAGCAATCGGTGCTCATCGAGCTGTAACCAGAGCGGAAGCTGTTCGATCTGTAGCCAACCTGGCTCATCGATCTGCTGGGCGAGCTGGGGCAACACCGGACTGTCGAGCAAACGCGCGGTCGAGCCAGCCAATCCCTCAGGTGGTTGCTTGCCCTCGCGCAACGCCCTCCAAGCGAGCAGTCGATGTTCATGGTTTCCCATGACCGAACGACCACCTAGCTCGCGCACCATTTCGAGCACTCGAGCAGGCTGAGGTCCGCGGGCTACCAGATCGCCGACCAACCACAGGCGATCGTCGTCGCCAAAACTCACCCGATCGAGCAAGTCACCGAGCTCGTCGGCGCAACCGTGCACATCGCCTACGAGGATGCTGCGCCCCAAGCCGCCCTCGTCAGCCCTTGCTCACAGGCCCGCCGGCGACTTTCGCCCGCTTGGGAATGACCACCACCCCGCCCTCGCTGACGTACCAGCGCTCGCGATCCTTCTCGAGGTCGTAGCCAATCTCGGTGCCCGGCGGGACCTCCACGTCCTTGTCGATGATGGCGCGACGAATGCGCGCATGGCGACCGATGTTGACGTTCTCCATCAGAATGCTGTGCTCGACGTCGCTGAAGGAGTTCACCCTGCAACGGTTACCAAGCACCGAATTGTGGATGCGCCCGCCGGAGATGATGCAGCCCAGCGAGACGATGCTCTCGGTGGCCACACCGATGCGGGAGCTGGCTTCGTCGTGGAACACGAACTTGGCCGGCGGATCGTGGTTGATTCCCGTGCGCAGCGGCCAGCGGCGATTGTAGAGGTTGAACTGTGGCTTGATGGCAACCAAATCCATCTGTGCGGCGTGGTACGCGTCGATGGTCCCGATGTCGCGCCAGTAGCTGCCGCTTTCATCGAGCTCCCCGGGCACGCGGTTGGTTTCGAAATCGTACGCAAAAACAGCGTCGCCGAGCTCGACCATGCGAGGCAAAATGTCATGACCGAAATCGTGCTTGCTGCTGCTCAGCTCGGCATCGTCATGAAGTCGATGCAGCAGCGACTCCGTTCGGAAACAGTAGTTGCCCATGGACGCCAGCGCCATGTCGGGCCGACCCGGCATGGCAGGGGGATCGGGGACTTTTTCGTGGAAAGCCACGATGCGCCAGTCGTCATCCACCTCGAGCACTCCGAACGCCCTGGCTTCGTCGCGCGGCACCGGAACAGCGGCGACTGAAACATCCGCGCCACGTTTCACGTGCGAAGCGAGCATCTGCCGGACATCCATCTTGTAGATGTGGTCACCCCCGAAGATGAAGACCAGCTCTGGCCGTTCATCACCGATCACGTGAAGGCACTGAAAGACGGCGTCCGCCGAGCCTTTGTACCAACTCTTGCCGGTCCTTTGCTGGGCAGGAATGGTCTCGATGTAGCTGTCCAGCATCGGCGACAGGCGCCACGCCCGCGCGATGTGCTCTTCGAGCGAGGCACTCTTGTATTGGGTGAGCACCTTGACGCGGTGGAACCCCGAATTGACGAAGTTCGACAGTACGATGTCGATGATTCGGTAGCGCCCCCCGAACGGCACCGCGGGCTTGGCGCGCTCGAGCGTGAGCGGTCCCAGGCGCCGGCCTTCGCCTCCGGCGAGAATCATGACGAGCACGCCTTGTCGGTCCAGCATATTGAACGTGGTGTCGAGCATGACACCTTGCGCATAGCCCATGCGCCAGCAGCCCACTATGCTAAATGGGCTCCCATGAGCTCCGACCGCTCCGCGCCCCCGCAAGCGGAGTCACTGCCCGCCGCCGCGGGGCAGGACCTGCCACCAGGCGAGCCTGCCACAGCGGCGCACCTCGGCGCGCAACTCGAAGCCTCTCTCGTACGCGAGCTGGTCCATTGTTGGCGCAACCTGAACTGGAACCTATTCCAGGACGCGCTCACCGCGCCGGTCATCAAGCTGAGCGACACGCGCTCGCTGCTCGGCAGGTGGAATCGCCAGCGTCGCAGCATCGAAATCGCACGCCAATTGGTGTTGACGGCCAGCTGGGGCGAGGTCGTCGAGGTGCTCAAACACGAGATGGCCCACCAGTACGTCGACGAGGTGATGGAGCTCTTGGACGAATCAGCCCACGGCCCAGCTTTTCGCCAAGTCTGCGAGCGTATCGGAATCGACAGCGCAGCGGCAGGGGCGTTGAGCGCAGCTCCGAATGATCACCCCCACGCCGAGGAGCGTGCACGGGTGCTGAAACGGGTCGCCAAACTGCTCGCCCTCGCCAAGAGTCCGAACCGTCACGAAGCCGAAACCGCTGCAGCGGTGGCCCAGCGGCTGATGCTGAAGCACAACATCGAGCTGAGCCAGCAACCGAGCCGCTTGCATTACGCGTACCGTCAGATCGGCCTGCCCAAAGGCCGGGTCCAGGAGAGCGAGCACATCCTCGCCGCGATCTTGGCTGCGCACTTCTTCGTGGAGGCGATCTGGGTGCCAGGCTATCGACCTCGCGATGGCAAGCGCGGCAACGTGCTCGAGCTGTGCGGCACGCCGGCCAACTTGGAGATGGCTGGCTACGTCCATGCGTTCCTGTCCGGATGTGCCGAGCGGCTTTGGGTGGAGCACAAGCGACAGGAGGGCATCGTTTCCAATCGCGAGCGCCGCAGCTATCTCGCAGGCGTGATGGAGGGGTTTCGTGAGCGGCTCAAAGCCGAGAAGAAGCGCAACCGCGAGCGAGGTTTGGTTTGGGTTGGAGACGCTGATTTGAAGCACTACCACCGCCGCCGACACCCACACATCCGCTCCGTCCGCCTGCAGGGCCACGGCCAAAGCGCTACCCGCCAGCACGGCCGTGAGGCCGGCCGACGCATCGTGTTGCACCGGGGAGTGGGTCAGGCCGGCACCGCGGGCAAAGCTACGCGATTGCTCGAGTAATCGAGCAAGCGCCATGGCGTGCAACGACAAAGGTACACGCCGAAAAGCTGCCAACGTCGCAGCAAAGCTCGCGTTGCGCGCTATTCTCTTGGCAATGGCCCCCCCCCGCCATCTCTCTTCGCTCTTGTTGGTAGTCCTCGTGGCGGCCTTCGCCATGGGCTGCGCGACGGCGGCTCCTTCGCTGCCTCAGGCGCGCCGGCCCACGCCGAAAACCGTAACTCGCGACAACCCAGCAGGCGACGCTGAGGCACCGGAGGACGCAGCCCTAACCCGCTTGCTAGAGGCGCCAGTGGGGAAGAAGATCGACAAGTTCAGGACCCTGTTGGTGCGGCTACCTGATGCGAGCAAGTGGCGACGCGTGCGGCTCTGGGGTCAGCCGACGAGGGCGACCTTTCGTTATGGTAACGACCACTACGCCATCGCAGTGCTCGACTACCGCGATGCAGAGGGTGACGACGCGCCGACACGCTGTCTAGAGCGATTCGTCAAGCAAGGCCGCCGCAAAGCCGAAGCCTTCGACATCGAGTTGGGAGCCTTCGATCGAAGCGTGGGCCGGCACTGGCGCGGGGTGGAGGCGGTGGATTGGAAAGCCCACGAAGCAAAACGCAAGCGCCGGGCCGCCCAGCGCAGGAAGAAGCTCGCAGCGCTACGCAAGAAACTAGCCGCTCGCAAGCGCAAAGGGGGAAAAGGACGACCGACTTTCACCGGATTGCGCAAGCCAACGAAAGTCCGCAACAAGACTGGAGCGCGCTCCTCGCAGAGCTCGGTGGGCAAGCGAATCGAGGAACTCGGGCGCAAGTTGGTGCGACTACGGGCGATGATCCGCAACATTCGGCAGCCGGCCCACCCGCGACGGGTCAACAGAATCAAAGGACGTATCCACAAGAGCAAGATGCGTCGCTCGATGCCGCGACTGAAGCGCCTGCGGCGCAAGCGTGACAAGCCACGACATGGCTACGCAGACATGCCGACCATCCGCGCCAGCGGTCATTTCTCGACTCTTTTCAAGCGTGACCGATATGTCGGCGCCCTCGTGGCCTACCGCTCTTGGCCAGGCACCTGCTTGGTCCATGGTTTTGCGGTGCGGGTGGGCACCGATCCGAAGTTGGCCAGCAAGGTGGTCGAGCGCTGGCTGCGCGAGCTCGCTCCCCGTCTCCGCTGGGGGTTGCGCCTGCGCAAACGCCCCGAAATCAAGAATCGTTGAGGGCGTCTTCAAAGCCAAGCGAAGGCGCGCGCGAGCGCGTAGCCCACCACGGCGCCCACCCAAACCCAACAAGAGCGTCGCCAGCCTTGCTCATGGGCCCATACCGGTGCCAGCGGCAGCAGCACCAAAGCCAGCAGGCCGCGGTAGCGGGGTCGCAGTTTCACCAGCAGCCGCAGGACGATCAGCAAGTGGGTCGTCACCCAGGTCGCAAACGACAACAACATCGCCGTAACCACGGCTACGTCCTTCACGAATGCACCATAGCCCATGCCGGCAGCCGGCACATGACCGCCGCCGCAAGATGGGCGGAATTCGCCCGCTCAGACCGCCACCTCGGATGATTGACCGACGAGTCGTCAGAGCTTTGGAAGTGCGTGGATTCGCGGTCATATTCGCGCTCCGCGCGCAGCGGCGCCGCCTTGCCCGAGTGACGCGAATAGGGCCGTGAAGACGGGCGCTTACGAAGTGCTCAGGGTGACGTGGTGAATAATTCGGGCTACGCTGGATGACTGTGACCCACCGCACCGTCATCCGCTGGCGCAGCGTCCCGCTAGGACTGTTGTGCGGCGCGTTGCTGGCCGCGGGGATCGGGCTCGCTGCCCGCCTTCCCGCTCAGCAGCGCACCATGGACGTCAAAGATGTCAAACCGGGCATGAAGGGCTACGGACTGACTGTCTTCTCCGGGACCAAACCGCAGCGTTTCGATGTGGAGATCATCTCCACGCTGCACAATTTCCGGCCCGGTCAAGACCTGTTCATCGTCAAGACCCCTCACCCGCGGCTCAATATTGCCCGCACTGTCGCCGGGATGAGCGGGAGCCCCATTTTCATCAATGACAAGCTGATCGGCGCATATGCCTATGGGTGGTACTTCAACGTCGAGCCCATCGCTGGCGTCACGCCGATCAAGAACATGCTGGAAGACTTGAGACGCCCGGTGCCGCCCGCGCTACATCCAAGCGGACCGAGCGGGCTTCTGCCCGGAGCCCCCAAAGCTGCCAAACAAGCCCGTCGACCGAGCAGCAGTCGCAATCGTTTCCGCGGCAAGCTGCTCGACTACGACCTACGCAAGCACGCCACCCAGGTAGCCAACAACGCCAGGCCCTCACTCGCCGCACCAGCAGGTAGCCGTCTGCGCGCCGCGTCCACCGATGTGATGGTAGGGGGATTGAGCCAAGGTGCGGTGAAGCTGGCCCGCGCTCTGCTGGAGCCAGTGGGTATGCGTGTGCTTCAGGCCGGCACTGGAGGTGGCAAAGCCACGACCACCGCCGCAAAAGCAAAGTACGTCGACGGCGGAGTCATCACGGTGCAGCTGGTTCGTGGCGACATGTCGATCTCAGGCCTCGGCACTGTGACGCACGTGGTGGGCGACAAGCTCGTCGCCTTCGGCCATCCGATGATGAACGGCGGCATCGAACAGCTTCCAACAGCCCTCGGCACGGTGCATTGGATCCTCTCGACCCAAAACCGCTCCTTCAAGATCGGCGAGCCGACCCAACCGCTCGGAACCTTGGTCAACGATCGGCAAGCGTCGATCGTGGTGGACACCACCCGGGTAGCGCCTACCTTCCCGATCACGGTGGACATCGCGGGCGCCCCCGGTGCGCCCAAGACCAAATGGCGCATGGAAGGTGCCCACGATCAGTTCTTGAGCCCCAGCATCATCGCCATGGCCATCGGCTCGGCGCTGCAGACCACGAGTGGCGAGCGTAACGACATGACTTGGCGGGCAGTGAGCAAGATGCAGGTCGACGGCCACGGCACCCTCACGCTCAACGACTTCGGTGCTGGATCGCGTGTTCCTGCGGGCCCATCCACTTTCGCCCGCTCTCGGGTGGTCCGGGCGGCGGGCGCCCTGCTCAACAACCCCTGGGAGATCTCGCGTATTCGCTCAGTCGAGACCAAGCTTAAGGTGATGCACAAGCGTGACGTGCTGCAGCTGCGCGGCACGCAGGTGCTCGAGCAGGTCATCGATGCTGGGAAACCGGCTCGTTTGCGACTCACACTTCAAGCCTTTCACGGCAAGCAGATCAACCGCACCGTCGAGGTCCCCATCCCCCGCTCACTGGCCGGGCGCACAGTTCAAATCAAGCTGCAACCCGCCTACACCGTCGATCGCATCGTCGCGGCCCCCGAGAACATCGGTGATTTGGTCCGTGCCCTAGGCAGCATGGACTTTCCTGGCGAAGCGCTGATCGCAAGCTACCGCCTGCCCAAACAAGCTTCCGCGGCAATCAATGGCAATGTAGCCCTGCGTTTGCCCCCTGGCGCCGTCGACACGCTGCGCACCACTAGCCAAACGATAAAACCCCAATTGTATGCGGCTACCAAGCAAGTGGTCATTCCGCTGAAGGGCTTTCTCACCGGACAAGACACCGTCGAGGTCAAGGTACGCAAGGTCATCCGCTGAGCCCATCCGAAACAACCCTGCCTCCCAAGCATCTTTCCCCGCGTTCCCGGTCATGATGATGAACGTTTCTAGCAACACAAAAAAGGGTCTGATCATTCTGTTGGGCGTCTGCGCCTTCGTGAGCCTGTGCGCCACCGCCGAAGCCGTCGGTACACGGCATTTCGTGCTCGACTCGCACGACAGCTTCGAGGACGGCGACCTCAAAGGGGTCGCCATCAGCTCGGACGACACGGTGCGGGCAGGGCTCACGCTCGGAGACACACCCATCGCCGATGCGTCGAGCGTATGGTCCTCGCTGGTGCTCGACGATGGCTCAGTGCTGTTGGGAACCGCCACTGGTGGCCGCATTTACCGCATCAAAGCGGGCAAGGTGAGCATCGCGGCAGAGACCGGCGCCATGGCAGTCAGCGCGCTGAGCTTGGGTTTCGGAGGGGACGTCATCGCGGGCAGCTTCCCCGACGGCAAGCTCTTCCGTGTCGCTGTCGACAAGCTCGACGGCAGCATGCTCAAGCCCTGGGTGGAGCTAGCCGACACAGAGGAGATCTGGGCACTGGCTTTCGACGCCAAAGCCAAGGCGCTCTACGCAGCGACCGGTCCCGAAGGAAAGCTGTTTCGGCTCGGTGCTGGAGGCAAAGCACAAGTCTACTTCGACAGTGAAGAAGACCACCTGGTGAGCCTCGCCGTGGCCGAAGACGGCAGCGTCTATGCGGGCTCCAACGGCAGTGCGCTTCTGTTCAAGCTCACCGGCCCAGGACGAGCTGCGGTCGTGCACGACTTCGTTGGCGACGATGTCAAAGCCATCGCCATCGTGCCGAGCAGCGCAACTTCCCACGCGGGAGCCGTCTACGCGATTGCCAACACCTACCGCGATGCGCCCAAGGGTCTGCGGCCAGCCAAACGTGCCAAGCTCAATCCTTCACCGAGCACGAGCAAGCCAGGGCGCCCAGGAAAGGGCAAGTTGATGCGCTTCGCGCCCGGCGGCGTGGCAGAGCTCATGCTGTCGAGCAGCAGGACCCATCTCGTGAGCCTCGCGCTCGACGACGCTGGCTTACCCCATGTCGGCACCGGCGCTGAGGGAAGGGTGTTCACGGTAGACGACAACCACGTCGAGCAACTCGTGGTCGACACGGACGAACGACAAGTTGGTGCGCTGTCGATGAGCGGCAAGACGCGCTTCGTGGCCACCAGTGATCCGGTCGTGTTTCACCGGGTCACGGGTAAGGGGGGCGCAGACGCCGTGTGGACCAGCCACGTGATGGACGCTGGGCTACGGGCCCACTTCGGGCTTCTGAAGTGGACGGCAGAAGGCGCCTTGGAGCTCCAGACCCGCTCGGGCAACACCGCCGAGCCAGACAAGACGTGGAGCGCCTGGTCTGCTTCGCTCGCCAAACCAGCAAAGATCAAGTCTCCCGCTGCGCGCTACGTCCAGATCCGAGCAAAGTGGAGCCGGGATGCTGCGGCGGTGTTGCGGGAGGTCGACCTCGCGTTCGTCACCGACAACGCTCGGGCACTGCTCACCGAGGTGACGGCAGGCAGCAAGAGCGGTGAGACCGGCAGCTCGCGCGTACCGAGCTCCGGAACTGCGCCAGGCTCGCCTTCGGCCAAGATCAAGCTCAGCTGGCGGGTCGACAACCCCGACCGCGACAAGCTGCGCTTTCGGTTGCTCTATCGCTCGGACGCCGGCAAGCAACATCCCTGGGTAGCCATCCTCGACAGCGATACGGCACACACCAAGACGAGCTACTCATGGGACACCGCTGGGCTGCCTGAAGGTCGCTACCGATTGCGGGTCGATGCCAGCGACGAGCTCGCCAACCCGCCTTCGCGGGTAACCCGGCACAGCCTCACCTCGAGTGCTTTTGTAATCGACAACACGGCTCCTCAGCTAACCAAGCTGAACTTGCAGGGCACCCGGCTGCGCGGCACAGCCGTGGACGGCATTGGGCCCATCGTGCGGGTCGAGGTCCAGAGGATGGGCAGCAAGAACTTCATTCCGGTGTTCCCGACCGATCAGGTTTTTGACGAGCGAACGGAATCCTTCGACGTCGATGTGAGCAGCATTTTGCCGCCGGGCCGTCAGCTGTTGGTGGTGCGCGCCTACGACAGCGCCGGAAACCGCGTTTCGCGTACAGTCAGCCGGTAGCCGGGCGTTGGGTCGGGCTCGGTCGAGATCGGCCCGGTTTCCCATGACAATGGCGTCATAGCGCCGCTCGATGAGCACCGCTGGGCGGCACAATGACGGCCACAAACGGCTGAAACCGCGCATTGCCGCGATAGGCACGGATTGTGAATACATGTTCGGCACATGTTAGGCTCATTCACGAGCGGAAATCGGCCATGACCATGAGAAACGCCCTGCTTCTATCGCTATCTGCGGCCCTTGTCGGGGCCGTGGGCGTTGCAGCGTGCTCGGCGAACCGCGCAACCATGGCTGACACCTATTTCTACGACAGCTCCACAAGTCCCAACACGGGGACAGGTGGCGAAGGTGGCACGCTATCGATAACGACTGGAGTTGGTGAAGGTGGCGAGCAACCAGCGCCCGTCAACTATGCGGTCCTGTGCGGCCAGGGCTGCCTGCCAAAGACCCTCCACTCGAGTCCATGTGCGCTTCCGGCAAGCGGGGGCGCTGGAGGCAGCGGAGGTAGCGGAGGTAGCGGAGGCAGCGCAGGAGACGGAGGAGCGGCGCTCGATGGAGACTGTCAGCTCGCTGTTGGCGCGTCTGGTGAGGTCGCCGGCGTATGCGGTCCGACCGGTCAGTCCGCCGCGGGTGAGGCCTGCCTGAGCGCCGCCTATTGCAAGCCTGGACTCGGTTGCGTCGCGGACGGCCACTGTCTGGATTACTGCTGCGGCAAGCTCGAAGATTGCCCCCCCAGCACGTTCTGCGACACCCGCTTCATTGCCGATATGGACGTGCCGCCCAATGTCTCGCCTACCCCACAAATCCCAGTGTGCGTCTCGGTCGAGCCATGCACCTTGCTCGACGACTCGACCTGCTCGACGAAAGGCCAGACCTGCACCATCGTGCGCAATGATGGCACCACGAGCTGTGTCGATCCGGGCACTGGGCAAGCAGGCGATCCCTGCCCCTGCGCCGCCGGCCATGTCTGCTCCTACGCGGTCAACCAGTGTTTGAAGCTGTGCCGCACTTCGATGGCGGGCGATTGCCCCGAGGGCCATATGTGCGCAGGTGGCGCCGGCAACTATCCCGAAGGCTTCGGTAGCTGCGTCAAGCTGTAGCCTGAGCACTCGTGACCCGCTGCCGCCCGGGCCTCGATGAGGTAGAACGTCCGTATGGCGTTCGAGCCAAGACGAAGCGACATACGCATGCGCGGTTTTCGCCAGCGAACTGCGGTCGGTGCGGCGCTGGCGCTGCTCGAGGCCCGGACCGGCGCGCTGGCTAGCGAAACCGTCGCGGTCACGGCAGCGGCTGGTCGCGTCTCAGCCGGCGCGCTTCGTGCCCAGATTTCCGTACCCCACTTCGACCGCTGCATGATGGATGGCTACGCGGTCGTTGCTGAGTCGAGCTTCGGTGCCAGTGAAACGCGCCCCCGCGTCCTACGGCTGATGGGGGAGATTCGAGCAGGACACGACAGCCCGCTCAATCGACCTCTGCAACGAGGTGAGGCGCTGGCCGTCACGACGGGCGCGCCATTGCCACTGGGAGCAGACGCGGTCTTGATGGCCGAGCTGACTCGCCAGCAGGACAGTGGGAGCGTCTTGGCCTGCGGTAGTGTCAGTCCCGGCAGACACGTCGCGCCCCTCGGCGAGGACATCACCGAGGGCAGCATCGTGGTGGCCGCGGGACGCTACTTGAGGCCGCAGGATGCCGGTGTGCTCGCGAGCGTTGGGGTAGCTGAGCTCGAAGTGGTGCGCCGCCCCCGCGCGCGCATGCTCATCACCGGCGATGAGCTCTTGGTCCCGGGCAGCATGCCGAGCGGTCCGCACATCGTCGACAGCAACAGCGTGGTCTTGCAGGCGCTCTTGCAGCGCGATGGAGCCCACATCGAAGAGCCGATCCGCTGCCCGGACGACGCCGAGGCGCT
>CAZRGL010000291.1:0-13708 GCA_964599485.1 uncultured Polyangiaceae bacterium | reverse complement strand
GCCTTATTTTCATCATGGCGGGTTTCCCACTCTGGACGCGGTGATCGATTTTCTCGACAAAGGTGGGGGCAAAGGTCTCGGTTTGGAGGTTCTCAATCAGGATTGGCGGCTTGGCAAACTGGCGCTGAGCGAGCAGCAACGTGCGGCGCTGCTGGTGTTTCTGCGCGAGGGGCTGCTCGACGAGGCCATACCGTTGGCAACCCAGCGGACCAGCGAGCTCGTAGCGCTACCGAACCCCCCTTAGCTGCAGCTGCCCCTGAGAAGGTAGCCACCTCGGCAGCTCCGAACGACGAGGGCTTCGTTGTGAAACTTCGACGTAACAGCACTGCGCCGTCGGCATCGCGCTTTGCCCTCGCCGTCCGGCCCTCGCCGATCTGGGTACTTTCTTCCAGGGAGCTGTACTAAAGCAACTGGCTTCGATGTTGATCAACTTGGTGTTGCTGGTCGCGCTTGCGTTGAGCGTGGTGATGCTCACGCGACTCGTGGTTCGCGGCATCGAGATCTTCGCCGCCGCTGGCGCGATGTCGTCCAAGACCAAGGGGCAGTTCTTGGGCTACGCCACTTCGTTGCCAGAGTTGGTCGGCACGGTGGGCACCGCGGGCTACGGACTGCTGGGCGCCGGACTATGGAACGTCGCGGCCTCCAACGTCATCAACGTCATGCTGCTGCTATCAGCGTGCGCCTACCACGGCCGCTTGCGCGCTTGTGCCAACCGCAAGTTCCTCGACGAAATCGGTTTCGCGACAATCGCGTTCGTCATTCCGTTGGTGCTGAGTCGCTTCACACCTCTGGCTCGTTCGCCTTGGACTGCGCTGGGCCTATTTGGGTTCTTTCTGACTTACTTGTTGCTCGATCGGAAGCTCAACCCCGAGCCGCCTCCCAGCGTTCAAGCAGCGAGCAGTCGTCGGCGCGGCGAAGTCCACACGTCGCGCGCGGTGCTGATGCTGGTCACGGGCCTGCTGGGGATCATCACCGCTGGGTATTTCCTGGGTCACGTCGCGGAGTCGGTCGTGCGTGGCCTGGGCGTACCGGAATGGGCGGTCGGCTGGATACTTGGCGTCATCACTTCGCTGCCAGAGATGACCGCTTTCTTCGCGGTCTTCGCCTCCGCCAAGGAAGACATGGAGGATCCGGACGACGACACGGACTGTCAGGAGAATCTCGACAGCTTGTGTGCTTCGAACATGTCCAATCTGGCGTTGATCTATCCAATCGGCATCGCGGTGTTCTTACTCGTCGGCCGCGCGTAGACGAAATGCTCGAGGTTGCCCTTGGGGCCACGGATGGGGCTGTCGGTGTTGGCAACGATCGAAAAGCCAGCGGCTGCGATGACTTGGCTGGCGGCGGCGATTGCTTCGGCGCGCTGACTCGGATCGCGAATGACCCCGCGGCTGCGGGCTGCCACCTGTTTGCCAACTTCGAATTGAGGCTTGATGAGCACGACGAGCTCACCTGGGGCCGGCAGAAAACTGGCGATTGGCTCGATGAGCTTGGCGATGCCGATGAACGAAGCGTCGACCACGACCAGCTCGATACGTTGGTCGAAGCTCTCTGCTCGTAGCGTTCGGGCGTTGGTTCGTTCGCGACACACCACGCGCGGATCAGCACGAAGGCGGGGGTGGAGCTGGCCGTAGCCCACATCGATGGCGTAGACGTGGGCGGCGCCGTGCTGCAACAAGCAGTCGGTGAAGCCACCCGTCGAGGCGCCTACGTCGACACAGATCTTTCCCGCAGGATTGAGCCCAGCACTAGCAAAAGCGCTGAGGGCTCGGGCAAGCTTGTCGCCACCCCGTGAGACGTAACGCGGGCCGGCCTCTACCCTCAGCTGTGTGTCACGGGCGAGCTGAGTGCCCGCTTTTTCGATGCGGCGGTCTGCGGAGTAGACCTTGCCCGCCATGATCAGTGCTTGCGCCTGGTTGCGGGATGGGGCCAAGCCCAGCTCGACCAACAATTGATCGGCACGCAATCGACTCATTTGGCTCCAGCGGTGGTTGGAGGAGCCTCGTTGTGCAGAGCTCGAGCGACGGTGGCGAGGCCTTCGGCAATGCGCGGCCCGGGTCGAAGCGCGGTCGAGCTCAGCAATCGCCGGACGCGCCCTGTTCGTACAGCCCGGAGCGTCGACCAACCCGGCATGGCTGGCAGCTTGGACGCTATGGCGGGATCGACCGAGACGTTGACGGCATCGATGATGACGTCAGGATCCAAGCTGACGAGGCGTTCGATGTCGATGGTCGGATATGCGCCGCCTCCTTTGATGAGGTTGTTGCCGCCGGCCAACTCGAGCAGCTCGTCGACGAAGCCCCCTGGGCCGGCCACAAAGAGAGGATTGGCATCGAACACCACCACCGCCGAAACCGCGGCTCGACTGCTCACCCAAGCACGAATTTGCTTCAAGCGAGCATCAATGGTGCCCTTGGCCTTTCGCGCTTGCTCATCCCGGCCGAGCTTCTTGCCGAGAGCGAGCAGCATCGCACCGATGTCACGGACCGTATTGGTCTGCGGGAAAAAAGTAGCGATGGACTCGCCTCCCAAGCGCTCGACGAGCACTGGACCAGAGGGTCCGCGTGAGCCGATGACCAAGGAGGGCCTGAGGCTGAGTACGGTCTCGATGTCTGGATTGGCAAACCCCCCCACGCTGCGCAACTTCTTGGCTCGAGGCGGGTAATCACACTGCTGCGAACGGCCCACCAACAGCTCGCCAGCGCCGATTGCGAACATCGCTTCGGTGGTTGATGGCGATAGGGACACCACGCGAGCCTGTTTGGCGTCCGTTTGGCTCTGAGCCTTGCGTTGCTCCGGGGCAGGGCCCTGCTCACAACAGAGCAGGAGCAGGGCGGTCAGGCTCAACCAAAGGGCGCGCAGCGCAATCGACGGCATGCACCAGGAGCATTAGCCGGACCGACGGCGCCGACGCAAGAGCAGCAGCGCGCCGAGACCGGCGGGCAGGATTGCCCAGGGAATCGGTTTGGTCGGGTCCATCTTGCCCGTGACGGCTGCCAGCGAGCAGCTCGTGATGGTCTGCGACCCGCTCTTCTTCGGGGCGGGGGGCGGCTCAGGTTCGGGAATGAGCTGACAGACGCCATCCAAGTTGCACTCATAGCCTTCGGGGCAGGGCGCAGCCTCGTTGCACAAACGGGTGCACACTCCATCGAGGCAAATCCCCGAAGGGCATTCTTCGGGTAGGTTGCACTCAGCACCCACTGGGTGTCCGTAGGCGGGATCGGTGGGCCAGCCCTCGGCCCATGTGGGCGTCTCGATGCCGGCGCCCACTGCGGCGTCTTTGACACCTTGTTTGATCCAATCGGCCCAGCCGAACACATGCCCGTAGACGGGCTTGTCGCAGCCAGCGGCGCCGCGCGACACCACGCCGATCACCAAACCGCCCAAGTCCAGCGCAGGGCCGCCGGAGTCGCCCTGGCAGATCCCGGTTTCTCCGCGCCATTCGGTAGGCGTGATGTAGGCCGCAGGGCAGGCTTCTGCCACGCACCCGGCGAACAAGTTGTCACGACGGTAGCGCACGCCAGAGGGACCACCATCAGAGGTCTGGCCGTAGCCGATTGCGTTGTACTCTTCTCCGGTGAAAACCGGGACGTCGACGCGGGGCGTGTAGGGGACGGCTTCAGCGCTGGCGATGGGCTCAGCCAACACGATCAGAGCGATGTCGTTGCCGCAGGTGTACCCATCGCCCTCGGGGATGATGACCTGCTTGGCCTGGTGATAATTGGATGGGTTGTAGGTCAGCTCTGGTTTGGTCGAGATCCAGAGTTGGTTGGCCGGGTAGGCGTTGCCGAACTTCGTCACTCCACAGATCACAGATCCGTTGCCGGGCACCGGCGCCACGCAATGCTGCGCGGTGAGTACCACGTTCGGGGCGATGAGCGAGCCGGAGCACGCCGCAAAACCCTGGCTCAACCGCACGATGAGGACCGCTGCCGAATCGACCGTGTCCTTGTAACCGCCTTGGATAGGTTGCTGGACCGATGCGGCCACTTGCTCCAGAGCGTCCTCGCTCGGCTGGTCTTCGCCGGGGCCAACACCGCATCCGCTCAGCAGCAGCAAGCTGGCTGCACACAGGACGGCAGGACGCGAACAAGCCCCAACGAGCGATGAAGAAAGATGTAGCACCGACGAGCCTCCCATCGAAAACGGACCAAGACGCACGCGGCTCTGCCAGCTTCCCAACCCACGAAGGATACGATGGCACTCCCCGAAGCCGTGTGGGTGCATTGTAGCGACTGGCCGAGCCTTGCGCAGTGCGCAAGTGGGTGTTTTTGGCGCTTTTCGTGCGGTGAAAGTGAAAAACTGCGCTGTCGGTGTGAGCGTTGCTTGCACGTCGGACTGCGCACGCGCATGCTGCCCGCCCGATGAAGGCCCCCATGAAGGCACAGCGCAACAAGAACCTCTTGATCATCACGCTGGTGGTGTTGCTCGGTGCGAGCCCGAGCCTCGCTGCTGCCAGCGAGCATGAAGAGCTGCAGAGCGAACAACAGGACGAGCCGGAGCCGTCCGCTAGCGACAAGACGAAGACGGACCACGACAAGGTGACCGGTAGCTTCGGAGCCGGCTTTCTCGGTACGCGCTTCGTACCGGCGGCGCTGCCTGCGTCAACCAGCGCCGTGAGCTTCGATGGTGATGGGAGCGCCACACTCACGATTGTGGGTGATGAGGTCGTGGTGCCGCTGTTTGGTGGTCGCTATTGGTTTACCAAGACCTTGGGTATCGAGCTGGCGGTTGGCTTCAATGTTCACAGTGGAAGCATCACCCGCGAGATCCCCAACCCCGACGCCAATCTCGGTCGCAGCACCGATGTAGATGCGCCGTCGACCAATGCGTTTGCCGGCCGCTTGGCGGTGCCTCTTTCGGTCTATGCCGCCAGCCACCTCAATGTGCTGCTCATTCCCGAGCTCGACATCGGCTTCAGCTCGACCAGCATCGAGGGCTTCGACGTGAGCACCACGGGCGAGCCGCTCGATCTGCAACTCGACGGATTCGTGTTCGGTCTCGGCGGGCGTGTTGGCGCGGAGCTGAGCTTCGGTTTCATCGACGTACCGCAGCTGTCGCTTCAATCATCGTGGGGCCTGCGTTTCGAATCCCGGAAACGGTCCGGAAAGATTGGCGACGCCGAGATGGGGCTGAGCGAGACTGCAGTGGGCACGTCGTGGTACGGCAGCCCCTGGGACATCATTGCCGGCAGCCTAGGCGTTCTGTACTACTTCTAGCGCCCAAACGCTCCGTCAGGGCAGGCCCACAACAGCGCCCATACGTCGTCGCCGCGCGCGACGAGCAGAGGTTGGCTGCTTGCAGGCGCCAGGTGGCGGTCCGCCACCTCCCGCCATGGCGGCCGCCAGTGTAGCGACCGGCCAAGTCATTGGAATCTTACAACGCTTTGCTGGCCCACATTTTGCGGTCTGCGCGCTCATGGACAACCAGCGGCGCATCGACGGCTTCGTGCTGGTGGCGGTGGCGTTCGCGGCGGGACCGACGCTCGCGCTTTCGCCCTGGCCAGCCGCCGTCGGTGCGCTGTTGGTTGGGGTGTTGTGTCAGCGCGCAGCAACCCCGCTCAGTCTATTGCTCGCCGTGCTCGCCTTTGGGGTTGGAGGCGTGCGGTCGTCGTTGGGTCTCGAGCGCGCAGCCCGAGCCCATGCTCGAACCGTCCGTGTGCTTCCGGCGCCCAATCGTTGCGATGTCGAGGGCACCGTGGTGCGCTCGCCGGTGCTGCGGCGCGCATCAGCGCATCAGCGCTCTTCGCTCTGGGGCGCGGCCCAAATCGACCTGGACATACGCCGGGGCGAATGTGGTGACCCGCTCGACGGGCCACCGCGCCCGATTGGTAGCATGCGCGTGCGGCTCTATGGCGCGCCTGAGCACTTGGGGCGAGGCGACCATTTGCGTCTGGTGGTGGACTTGGCGGCTGTCGATCTGTGGCGCAACCCCGAACAACCCAACCCGTGGCCACGCCTTGCCCTCAACGAAGTGACGGCCAGTGGCACGGTCGTCGATGTTTCCGAGCTGCAACCGTCCAGTGGTCTGTTAGCCCGCATCGACCAGTTCCGCGCCCACGCGCGGCGGCGCATCGAAGCGAGCTACTCCGAGGAGATGGCGCCCTATGCGCGCGCATTGGTGCTCGGTGAGACCGATCTGGGCCATGCCGATCGCCAGGCTTTTCGTGACAGCGGTTTGGCGCACTTGCTGGCCGTGTCAGGCACCCATCTGATCTTGGCGGTCTTGGCGCTCGCGAGCTTGTTACGCGCCCTGCTCCTACGCTGGTCATGGTTGGCTGGGCGCATCGATGTGGGCAGGATCAGCGCGGCGGTTTGTGTGGTGGCCGCGTGGCTCTATGCCGACTTCGCTGGTGGTGGCGGCTCGGCATATCGCGCCGCCGCGATGATGAGCATTGCCATGTTGGCACGTAGCGCTGGGCGGCGCCCTCTTGCGAGCCGCTGTTTTGCTTGGTCGTTGTTGATCGGTGCTGCTGTCGAGCCTCTCGCCATGTGCGAGCTGTCGTTCTCACTCTCGGTTGGTGCCACCGCGGGGCTGCTCGCTGTGCAAAGCCTCACACGGGCCCAATCTCGGGGATGGCTCGGCCGGCTCGCTGCCGCACAGTTGAGCACTGCAGCGGCGATGCTGGGCTGCGCCCCGGTGTTGCTGATGGTGGGCCCCAAGCTGCCGCTGCTCGGGGTAGCCGCCAACGTCATCGCTGCGCCGATCGGCGAGCTCGCAGCGTTGCCGCTGTGCTTGGCGCACTCGCTGCTCTGGTGGTCGCCCGCTGCCGAGCACGGCGCCGCCTTGTTGGCTAGTGGCGCGCTGTTGGCGGTCCGGGCAGTTGCCTGGTCGGCGGCCGAATCGGCATACGGCCAATTGGTGTTGCCCCTGCCGACGCCCTGGCAATTCTTGGTGGTGCTACTTGCCGTGCTGTCGTCATGGCGTCGCGCTGGGCGCGCTCGTTTGCTCAGAATCGGGCTCGCGGCTCTGCTGCTGTTGGGCTTCGAATTGGTTGCAAACCAACAGGGGGCGCCTCGCGATCTGCTTCGAGTCAGTGTGCTGGATGTCGCCCAAGGCGACGGTATCTTGGTCGATCTGCCAGACGGTCGACTCATGCTGATCGACGCTGGCGGCGTGGTAGGCAGTCCTGTCGATCCGGGCCAGCGCGTGCTGTTGCCGGTGTTGCGAGCGCGCCGCCGCCGCCGCATCGACGTCGTGGTTCTGACTCATCCGCACCCAGACCACTACGGAGGTTTGCTCAGCATGCTGCCCGAGCTGGAGATCGGCGAGCTGTGGATCTCAGGAGCCGTCGGTCAGGATCCTACTAGTCCGCTCGGGCCCCTGCTGGCGCGCTTGCGCGACCGTGGTGTCGTCTTTCGCGGCACCGAGGAGCTGTGTGCAAATGCGCGCCACTTTGGCCAGGCGCGTGTCGAGCTGTTGGCGCCATGTCCCAGCCATGACCCAGAGCAGAACATCAACGACAGCTCACTGGTCTTGCGCCTGAGTATGGGCAAACGGGTTGCCTTGTTGATGGGCGATGCCGAGCTAGCCAGCGAGCGCGCGCTGCTCGCAAGAAAGCGCGATCTGCTGCGGGCCGATTTGTTGAAGGTCGGCCATCACGGCAGCGCTACCTCGTCGAGCCGTTCTTTCGTCGCGGCGGTCTCGCCAGCGGTTGCAGTCGTCTCCTGCGGGGTGCGCAATCGCTTCGGCCACCCGCATCCCAACACCTTGGACACATTTGCTTCCGCTGGCAGCACGCTGCTACGCACCGATCGCGGCGGCGCGGTCGTCTGGCAGACGGACGGCGAGCAAGTCTGTTGGCGCCGGGGCAACGCTCCGCCGCCAGACTCGTTTCGTGCCAAGCTTGACGCAGCTTGGCCATTTGACCAAGCAGGTGGGCTGCTTCATGGGTCCGGATGCATTCGCTGAGCTGGTACGTCGCCGTCTTCGCCTGGAGCGAGGGCGAAACGACAAGCAGGCGCCACTGTCGGTGGCGCTGCTGTACCCCTCACCCTATCGCGTAGCGATGAGCTCGCTGGGCTTCTTGCAGATCTACGCTGCCATCCAAGCTGAACCAGGCATGGCCTGCGAGCGGGCGTTCCTGCCGGACGATGCGGGCAGCAAGCTGTTGACGGGCCCTGTCCGTAGCTACGAGCGCTTGCGGGTCCTGAGCGATTTTCCGATCGTGGCGGTATCGATCGCTTATGAGCTCGAGCTTGCTGGCTTGGTCCAGTGCCTCGAGGGTAGTGGTGTTACGTCACTGCGAGCGCACCGTGAGCAGGGCGAGCCGCTGGTGATCGCGGGCGGCCCACTGACCTTCTCCAACCCGGTCCCGCTGGCTGCTTTCGCCGACGTGATCGTGATGGGCGAGGCTGACGCGCTCGCGGTCGAAGTGTTGCGCGTGGCGCGCGATCATTTGCCTGATCGGAAGGCTGCGCTCGCCGCGCTAGCGGACATGGAGCATGTATTCGTACCTGCTCACCACGGCGGAATACTGCCTGCGATTGCCCGCTGTCCCGACGCGCTGCTGCCGGCGAGCTCACCACTGCAAACCCCTGACACCGAGCTGTCGGACATGTTTCTGATCGAGGCTGAACGTGGCTGCTCGCGCAGCTGCAGCTACTGTGTGATGCGGCGCGGAGAGGGCAGGGGGATGCGCTTGGTGGACGAGCGCCGCCTCTTGCAGCTCATCCCCGAGGATGCCAAGCGCGTCGGCTTGGTCGGCGCCGCGGTGAGCGACCATCCCGCCATCACGCGAATCGTGAAAGCGCTGGTGGCTCGGGGCGCCGAGGTGGGTCTATCGAGCTTGCGGCCCGATCGGCTCAGCGACGAGCTGGTCGCAACACTCAAAGCAGCCGGCTACCGCACGTTGACAACCGCCATGGATGGCGTCAGCGAGCGCATGCGCAAGCTCATCGACCGCAGAACGCGCAGCGAGCACCTGCTGACGGCAGCCGAGCGCGCGCGCGCACATCGGATTTCGCGGCTCAAGCTCTATCTCATGCTCGGCGCCCCAGATGAGACCGACGCGGATGTCGACGAGGGGATTGCGCTGCTCAGCGAGCTGTCTCGGATCGTGCCGGTGAGCTTGGCGGTGGCGCCTTTTTGCGCCAAGCGCAATACACCTTTGGACGGCCAGCCCTTTGCTGGAATCGACGTAGTCCGGCGCCGCTGCGAGCGCCTGCGCAAGGGCCTTCGGGGGCGCGTCGAGATCCGGGCTGCGAGCGCGCGCTGGGCTTGGGTCGAGCACCGTCTCGCTCAGGGCGGCCTGCCAGAGGCGCAAGCAGTATACGAGGCCGTTTCAGCCGGGGGTGGCTTTGCAGCCTACAAGCGCGCGCTGATGTCCCGAGCGAAGAGTTCGTAGGCGGTCGCGTCCGCGTCTGCGTGGTCCGCATCCGGGTCCGGGTCCGCATCCGGGTCCGTGTCCGGGTCCGGGTCCGGGTCCGCGTCCGGGTCCGTGTCCGCGTCCGGGTCCGGGGCCGCGTCCGGGTCCGGGGCCGCGTCCGGGTCCGGGTCCGTGTCCGTGTCCGGGTCCGCGTCCGGGTCCGCGTCCGGGTCCGCGTTCGCATCCGGATAAACGTCTGTGCAACCGAATGGCGGTAGGGCATCTCGGGCGGCTTACCCCGTCCGCACCGAGTCCGCACGGTGCGGGCCGCTAACAGTCAGCGCTTGGGCTTTGCCGCCGAAGCGCCGCAGGGCTCGATCTTGCCGTCTTTTTCGAGCGTGTGGGTCGAGCGGCAAGGTGCACATTGCTCGAATGGGGCGGCGCAAGGTTTTGCGAAGCGGCAGTTCCACCGGAACTTGGAGCCGTCACAGCGCAGCTGCCACCCGGCGCGGGTCAAACGCTGTCCGTTCGCGTCGTAGGTGTAGCTGACGTGGCGCTCGATGATGCTGTCGTTTGCGTAGTCTACGTCCTGAGAGAGGAGCTGGCCGTTGGCGTTGTGCCGAAAGACGGTTCTGTCGGTTTTACCGTCTTTGTTGATGTCGCGCAGCTCGCGGACGAGGCGCCCTTGGGCGTCGCATCCGCACTCCGCTTTGGGTGGACAGCCCGGCCGCTCCGAACAGTCTTTGAGCGAATCGCAACCCAGTACCGACAGGCACAGCAGTGCAGCAATCATGCAGCGGTCCATGGGAATCGATTGCGCGGCGCGCGCCAGCAGTGAAGCCTGCGCGCGCCCCGCGTTGGCTCAGGATGCGCCCAGCTCGCCGATGATCGACAAGCTCGAGTCGACGCTGGCGCAGATGTTGCCAACTGCTACCTCGATTGCGGCGCCTACCGGAATGAGACAAGCAGCCGCCTTGAGGCTCAGGTTGCCGGGATCCAGGGTGAGACTGAGGCTCAGCATGGCTTCAGCATTCTTCAGCATCATCTCGGCTTGTGCTTTGGCGGCCAAGAACAGCTGGGGCAAGTGGAGCTTGAGCGAGCCGATGACCTTCTCGTCGATGTTGCCCGAAACAGCGATCTCCACCGACGGCGGCGTGCATTCGGCTTTTGCGCTCGCGCTGGCTTGGCATGAAGCCTGACAGTTGGCGTTGCCGCTGCATTCGGCCGACGGTGGCTTGAGCGCGACTTTGCACTTGGGCGCTTTCAGCTCCACATCACAGCCGCCGGTGCATTGCCCGTTGCACGACAAGCTGGCGCTGGCATCGACCTCGCAGCTGCCGCGGCACTCGCCCGTACATTTTCCGCTGCACTGGCCTTTGCATCCGCCGTTGCCGACCTCATTGGAGCAGGTGCCTTCGCAGGTGCCTTCGCAGGTGCCTTTGCAAGTTCCTTCACAGGCGACGGCGAGGTTGGCCGAGCCCTCGCAGCTGCCGCTGCACGAGCCTTCGCACTTGCCGCTCAGCTGGCCTGGCTCGCAGCGCGCAGAAATATCTCCGAGCTCGGCTTTGCAGTCGATGTTGACGTCACAACCGGCTTCGCAGCTCGCTTGGGCGCTGACGCTGACGTTGCATTGGGGCGGCTGCACCGAAATCGTGATGCTTCCCTTGGCGGTCACCTCCGCTTTGATCTTGGCGAGCGCTTTGCCGCACCATGCCTCTGCGGCGTCGGCAGGATCGCCGAGCGCGACAGCATCTTCGGCTTCGCCGAGATCCACCGCGAGTGCCTTACAAGCATTGCCGACACCAGTAGCCATGGCCGAAGCAGTGCCTGCAAAATCGGCCACCGCCTGCACGAAGGCTTTGAACTCGACACCTGCCTCGAAGTCGACGCCGCTGAGATCGGCGCCCACGTCAAAGCCGCTGCAGCAGAGCCCTTCTTGGGCCGCCTTGAGCTCCTCACAGCCGCCCAAACCCGGAACCGCCAGGCCGGCAAGGCAGATCAGCAAGACTGAGCCAGGGCGATAAGTACGCAGTTTCTCACGATCCATTCCAAAAACTCCCCTCTAAAAGAAAACGCAGCCGGACTGCTGTCCGGCGCGTGAGCAAGCGCAGTAGATATTGCCCATCGCAGGTCAATGCGCAACCAGGTCACGGGTGTCAGCCACTGGGGGCCGGTCGAGCCCGCCCATCAGCTCTGAGAACTCCGGAGTATTTTTCGCTACGCTAGCCATCATGCGAAACATCCCCGAGCTGAAGAGCGTGGCGGCTGGCATCTTGCTGGCGAGCTCGGCCCTGACGCTCGACAAGTGCGATCAAGCAATCGAAGCGCTCGTCTTCCTGTTCGTCGTCATCGTCGTGGTGGGCGCCTTGCTCTTGATTGTTCAGCTCGTGCTGTTCGGATATTCGGTGCACTACTTGGTGCGCAACAGGAGCGCGCCCACCGCCCAATCGCGTACTCGGGGGATCGTGGTTGGCAGTGTCAGCAGTCTGCTGAGCTTTCTTGGGCTGACCAGCGGGGCGTTTGGGTTCGCTGAGCATTCAGCCACACAGGTGCTCGGAATGGTCGTGGCGGTCGGCGTGCTAGCGGTCAGCGTTGCATGTGTGGTGGTGTCCGTGCAGGCGAAGCCCGCCAATGCGGAAGCCTCGTCCGGTGGCGTTGACGTGCCAGCCTGGCCCACTGGTCCGCACAACCCGCAAGCTCCCAATCAGCAGGCTCCCAATCAGCAGCCTCCCAATCAGCAGCCTCCCAATCAGCAGCCTCCCAATCAGCAGGCCCCAAATCGGCAGGCTCCAAATCGGCAACTGTGGCCAGGGCAGCAGCCCCCTGCCGACCCCCCGGACGATTGAGCTGCCGCTGAGCGCAAAGAACAGCGGTGTTCAATCGATCGGCTCGGCAAGATCGCCTGCCCAGTTGATTCGAGGACGAGGGTCAGTCAGCGACGGCAGACTTCGCCGGGACCATCGGCGATCACTGCGCAGCTCATTCCGTCTGGACAGCTGCCGTCCTTGCCGCAGCGAATCTCGCAGGAGTGAAACTTGGGACCCGCGGTGCCGCCAATTCCGTAGTAGCTGACACACTCCTGACCAGGATGGCAGACTGCCTCAGGGCCACATTGGGCGCCCCCGCCAGTTGGGGCTGAACCGGTTGGCATCGGTGGCGGCAACGGCGGAGTTGCTGGAGGGCCGGGCGCAGCTGCAGGGCCGCAACCCAGCAGCGAAGCGACCAACGAGAGTAGGGCGACGATTCGCATGGGCCCAGCATAAGGCACGACGGTCCGCTCGGTCCCAGCAGAATCGTGTTGGCCAGGCGAGCTGCGCCGCCTTCGAGGCAGCGGCTGGCACCGTGAACATCGTCCTCGGCTGCCAAACCGTTCTTCGCTGAAGGGTTCGTGAGCCGTCGGCTTTGGGCTACGATTGTCTCGATGCGTCTGTCTGCGGCCATGCTGATGGTGTGCTTGTCGGTTGTCGTACTGACGGTAGCCGCGCCGTGCGCCGCAACGACCACGGCGGCGGACGCTGTCGCTAATGGAAAACAGGGTTTGGCGCACTTCGAGGCGCGACGCTACCAGCAAGCCCTCGAGCGCTTCGAAGAGGCCGACCGTTTGATGCATTCGCCGGTGTTTGTGCTCTACGTGGCCCGCTGCAAGCGCCATCTCGGCGCGCTGTTGGCTGCCCGCGCCGCCTATTCGCGCGTCATTGCTGAACAGATAGCGGATGATGCACCGCCTTTGTGGCGTGATGCGCAGCTGCAAGCGCGTTCGGAGCGCGTCGCCCTCAACGAGCAGATCCCAACGTTACGCGTAACGGTCGAGCCGTCGTCGGACCCATCGCTCAGTGTTCGGATCGACGGACAGACGCGCTCATCAGAGCAATTGGCCGGTCCCATAGACCTCAATCCAGGTGAGCACAGCGTGGAGCTCAGACGAGATGGCGAGACCATTGCGACTCGCACCTTCGTGCTCAAAGCGGGCGGCAGCAAGACGCTGACCTTGGCCGAAGCAGCTGAAGGTGGCGGGGGCGGCATGCGCATCGCTGGCTGGACCTTGTTGGGGCTCGGCGGCGCGGGCGTCGTGGTCGGCAGCGTGCTCGGTGGGATGGCGCTTTCCAAAGCCGACGAAGCCAAGTCGGGTTGCGTTGACGGGCTGTGTCCGCCTGAGATGGAGCAACCCAACGCGCTGCTCGAAGAGGACGCCCTGGCTCTTGCCCATGGCTCAACCGCCGGCCTAGTGATCGGGGGCGCGGCGGCGGCTGTTGGGATCAGCTTGCTGATCATAGGCTCGCCAGGTAGCGACGCAGAACAACCCGAATTGTCCGCCTCGTTGAGGCTGGGCTCGTTGGGGCTGGGCTCACTGGGGTTCAGCGGCTCATTCTGATGGTGCGAAGGCTCACTTTTGGGGTAGCC
>CAZRGL010000290.1:10206-13712 GCA_964599485.1 uncultured Polyangiaceae bacterium | reverse complement strand
AGTCGATACGCTGGCAGGAGCCGGCGAAGGACTGCGCGCCCAGTCGGCTCGGTGGCTGGGGTGAGCTGATAGCGCGCCGCCGGCTCCATCGCTGGCAGGGCGGGCGGCTGGCGGTCAGCGCGCTTCTCGGTGGTGTCGACCGTCCGGACCGAGCCATGGCGCTGGGCAACGAGCTCGCTGCGCTCGACATTCGCCAGGCAAGCGGCATGGCCCACGATCCGCGTACTGATCCCCCCGGCATGCGCGTCTACGTCAAGTGGGCTCCTTACGAAAAGGCCACGGTCAAGCGTGTCTCGCTGCAAGATGGCTCTTCGCGTCCCTCCATTGCGTTGCCCTTCGCGGCCCGCGAGACTCGACACGGTGACGGGTGGACGGTCACGCTGCTGCGCAGAGGCTCGACGCTCAACGCGCTCCTGACCGGTCGCGCCTCGGAGCCCGCCGAGTTGGTGCCGGCGCTCGGCCCTTGTCCCTGAGCCCAGCCCAGGCGCGAGCGCCTCACAGTGCGAAGTTTCCAATGGCGAAGTTTCCAATGGCGAAGTTTCCAATGGCGAAGTTTCCAGGAGCCGGCCAGGGTGAGCGCGCCGGACCGAGCCTCCACCGGGCTCGTCGTCACCTTGGCGGTCCTCAGTGGCTTCATGGGTGCGGCCGCCATCATTCTTACCGCCCCCAGCGGCATGAAATGACCTCAGGTCACTCTGGCCCAACCGAGTGGGCGCTCTTTCGCCTCGCGTTTGAGCCCAGAAGGCATCGGAGCGCCGCCATTTGCGGGCTACAGTGCGCCCATGACGACCGAGCTGCCGCTGTCATGCGCTTGTGGATCGATCCGCGGAATCCTCGCTGATGTCTCGCCGAGCACCGGCAACCGCGTCGTCTGCATGTGCGATGATTGCCAAGCCTATGCCTACCACTTGGAGCAGGCAGAGCAATTGCTCGACCGAAATGGCGGCACAGAAGTTTTCCAAGTGGCGCCGAGCCAGATCACCCTCACCGACGGACAGGAGCACCTGCGCGCGGTGCGGCTGAGCCCCCGAGGGTTGATGCGCTGGTACGCGGGCTGCTGTAGCACCCCGGTCGCCAATACGCTGGGCCCCCAATGGGCCTTCGCGGGCATCCTCCACACGTTCATTGATCACGACGCCGACGGGCGAGCTGCCGATGACGTTCTCGGACCCGTGCTGGCCCGCATCCATGGTCGCTTCGGCAAGGGCGAGCTGGCTGCGAATGTCTCACAGCGGGCCCCTCTCGGCTTGATCCTGCGGAGCATCGGTTTTCTCCTGAAGGGCTGGCTTGCTGGCCGCGCCACCCCGTCTCCCTTCTTCGGCGCGTCGGGCAACCCTACCGCCGAGCCCATCGTGCTCACGCCTGCAGAGCGCGAGGAGCTCAGGCAACGCTGCGGGCCATGACGTGGCCCTGGAGGTGGTGTCACGACGCTCGTCAGCATGATCGAGCCCGTCTGGTAGGATTGCTACAAGGATGGAGATGAAGGCACCGCGGCTCATAGCATTTGCGTTAGCAGCACTACTGTCCACGGCGGTAGGCGCACAGGCCGACTTGGCCCTCAGCCCATCCAAGAAATACGTGCCTTTTCGGGTGAAGGTCGACAACCTCGATGCCCATCCCGAATTCGTGCTGGTTGTCTACCCGCATAGCAACTCGAACGGTGTGCCGCGGGCGCGGGCACGCAGGCTGCCCACGCGCGAGCCGCTGAGCTTCGGTCGACGTATCGCTGGCCGCCCCAAGCTCTACGCCTTCAAGAGAAGCCACTACGAGCAGCAGACGAAGGCGCCACCAGTCGACGCCGACGATCCGCTCGCGTCCGGTCCGCTTGCGGCCGGAGCGCCTCGCAAGCTGCGCTTCCCCAATGACAAGGCGATTGACTGCAATGTCACCATCAGTCCACGACACATCGCAAAGTCTGACGGCCCCAAGGAGTTTCTCCAGATCTATACCATTACCCGCCTCACTGACCGGGCTTGCTCCCTGAAGCTCGTCAGTGATTCGGCCGGAACCGCGCAAGCCACACCATCGAGCTCCGCAACAGTCCCGAGCTCCTCGCCGACATCTGCGGAGCAGTCACCCGCAAGTACGGGCAAGGGTTGCTCTGGCTGCGCCACGCGCCACCCGGCTCCCACGGCCTGGAAGCTTGGGTTGTTGTTGCTCGCGCTCGCGGTGGGCCGCACGTCGTCCTTCGCGAAGCGCGCGAGTTGAGCTCGGCGATTGTCCGGCCTACTCAGGTGCCGATGTATTCGATCACCATGTAGCGGTCTGGCGTTGCCCCGCTGCAGACGCGTGGATTGATGTAATAGTAGTACTCGACATCGCCGTTTGGGATGTCCTTCGAGAAGGTGCGCTTCCAAATATCGGGGTAGGGATCGTTCAAGTAGAGGTTCCCCGGGATGAGCTCGTCGAGTTGCCGCCTGCGCCAGCGTAGTACTTCGCCCCACGCGTTGAGGTTCTTGGCGACCGCTCCTGGCAGGGTGGGCGTGGCATCGAGCGGCACCCGTGAGGGCCCGGTGCCTGGGGTAACTTCGTTGGCCAGCAGCCAGAAGGTGCGCTCGTAGTTTTCATAATAAGTGCCGTTGGTGTTGGCGGTCAGGTTCCACAACGTCGAGTCCACATCCTCGGCGCTTACAATGCTGTTGGTGGTCTGAAAGCCGGTGTTCTGGCCATGAACGATGCCCTCGTTGGCGGCCCATTTGTTTGGGCAATGGGGGCCGCCGTGGGCGCGCGTGCCGACCGGGAACAACGGGCTGCCGAGATTGGTGCCGGGCGTCGTGTCGATGGCTTCCTGCTGGTTGCATGCGAGTAGGCCCGCGTCCTGGGGCAAGACGTTGAGCGCTTGATGCGACGCGATGAACGTTCTTCCCCTCTCGCGAGAGGGAAAGCCCCCGCTCTCTGGAACCCACCACAGTCCTTCGCGCCCTTGTCGGAGCAGCTCTTCGGTCTGCTCGGTGGGCTGCGGATAGTCGACGCCAGGAACCGACGATTGCATGATGGTCTCGGTGATGAAGTCGTACTCCGCCAGCGTGTCACCCTCGTAGCCGCCGAAGTCGCCGACCTGAGGGAACCCCTCTTGAATGAGCATGAAGATCTTCGAGCGGTAATGTCCGAAGCCCTCGTCAATCGCGTCCTCCACATACCGGTAGAATCGGTACAGATCCGTTGGCGTATATCCGGCGTCGCTCCACACCTTGGGGTTGCACTCGCAGGTCGCGCCGGGGTTGACGGATTCGTAGGTGCTTGGACCAGTGGGGAAGAGGTAGTTGAACCCACCGGTGTGATCGACCCCATTGACAAAAGGATCGGCCGCATCAATCAGCTGGTTATTCGAAGGGTGCTTGATGTTGCAGCGCTTGGGCGCCCGGTTTTCGAGGGTATGCAGACCCAAGCCGGTGACCTTCACGCCAGCAACATGGTGGAACAAGCGCGCGTCATCGGCGATGTGATTGCCCATTTGCACGATTAGATCAGTTAGGTAGTTCCTGAAGTTGAGATCGTTCGGCGAT
>CAZRGL010000290.1:0-10196 GCA_964599485.1 uncultured Polyangiaceae bacterium | reverse complement strand
GTAGGTCGCCCCGCAGTTGTTTCCCGGAAAGCTCTTCGACGCGCCCTGAGCATTTTTTATCTTGATTGGTGTTATTGCGAGATCTACACCAGTCTGCGACTCGTCGCCCATCCACGCTGGGATGCTGTTGCTGCCAACACGAACACCAATAACAGCGACCTTGCCGTATTTGGCAGCCTGCCTCAGCTCGCGATCGAGAAAGCTCCAGTTGGGCGCGCCAGGAGTAGGCTGCAAGTCCTTCCAATCAAGCCTCAAGAAGACCCCAGCGACGTCTTCGTTCGCCCAGGTTTCATCCATCGTCCGGTACTTGAGAGACAGATCCCCGCCGAGGGAGGGCTCACACACCGAGTTGTCCCGCTCGCACAACCGGCGCACACCAGCGGTCCCCTTTTCCTTTCCAGGCGGGCAAGTGTCTGCGAGCGGAAGCGAATACAAGCCGCAATCGTTGGGCGACAGGACGATCATGCCTGCCGGGCTGTTGCGCACCGGACCGGTGAACTCGCCAGGCGACGCCGCGTAGGGCGAAGGCACGTTGTACGGGCGCGCGAGCGCTGGGTCCGCGCACAAATCTGCTCCGGCACCCGGAGGGCCGGCGATCTGCACGACCGAATCGGTCGGCGTCAGCTCGGTCCACCAGACGACGTCGCCTTCGTACACCGTGATCTTGTAGGCGTCGGTTCCCGGCACGTTGGTTCCGAAGGTTCCGTCCGCATTGACCGGAACAGTCAGCCAGCCGGCTTCGGCGGTCGGTGCAGAAGAAAGGAGCCCGCCCAAGAGGCAGAGGGCAGAACAAAGAAGAGCGCCGCCGCGTTTGCGAGATGCACGCTTGCCCATGATTTCGTAGTTCATTGTTGACTGTCAGGAGCAAGGTTGGGGCCAACGAGGAAACACCAGTGGTTCAGCCGGATTGGCGCAGCGTTGTCCAACCCGCTAGACACTCGCTTGTCAAAGGGGCGAGACACATGTCGCACTGGTTCGACGCAAAACGAGCGGCCGATCGTCTTCAGACGCATCGACTAGCGCCGGGAATCCTAGGCAAGCTAGTTACGCGAAGACGGACGGCTTTCCTTGGCGCGGCGCTTTCTCAACTTCTGAACGGCCTTGTGCATCTTGTTCGCTTGGGCGGCGCATTGCGCGGGGCAGGCCTTGAGATTCAAGAACCCGCAGCCCTTCTTGCGGCCCGTCATCAGGGGAGTCAGCTGGACGATGCAGCGCTCGTCGCCATGTTGCGCAACGCGATCGAGCAGCTTGGCTTTGGCAAAGCAACCTCCGGCGGCGCGCAGATCCACGGCGATGCGCAGCGCCTCGCTTGCCCGGGCCCGTACTGCTGCATCGGCCAACAGTGTGGTGGCGCGCTCGCGCAGCGTCGGCTGCGTCAGCGAAATCGTGTACAGCAGATCGGGCCCATGCTGGCGCATCTTGGAGGCCATCAAGGTGAATGCCAAGTCGGCCGTCGTTCCACCATCGCGCGCGCTCGCGCGCACCATGGCTTGCAGCGCTTTGTCGCCGGCTGCGCTGCTACGCTTGGCAAAGAGCTTGTCGGCCAGCTCGAGCGCAGTCCGTCGCGACGCCGACTTCTTGGCGTGCTCGAGGATGAGCTGGCGGGCGACCGTTAGATCTCCGGGGAACTTCTTTGCCAGCGCTTCGAGGCTTCCGACTCCTTTTGCCGACGCCGCGGCCAGCTCGGTCTTGCTTGCCTTGGTCGGATCCGCATTACTCGTCCCTGTCGGATCTGCACCTGGGCTCTGGCCGGAAGTTGGGATGGTCTGCACGTCGGACGTTTTGCTCGCAGCGTCGTCGGCGCTCGGAGTGACCACCGGCGGTGTGCTGCCTCCCCGTAAGGCCGCGACGGCGATGATGAAAACCGCGAGCCCGGTCACGCCGCCGGCGAGCATTCCAGCCAGCTTGGGCTTGACCACATCGGGTTGCCGAGCGCGCAGCTTGCGCCCGAAGACGTCTGCTAGCAATGCGCCCGTTGCCAGGGTCACCAACAGCGGATCCCACAGCGGCCAAGCAGTCGCATCGCGGCCCCAGATCGCGCCCTCGACGAACCTCACCAGCAGCGCTCCGCAGGCGTAGGTCGTCGTCGCCATGACGAGGGAGTCGCGTAGCGCCCGGGTTGCTTCCACTACCTTCGCCGTATTGCCCCACAGCTCGCGGCCCACATGACGCACGGCGAACACCAACGGCGTTACCGAACCGGCTGCTAGCGCTACCCAGCCCAGGGTCCACTCGAGCGTCGAGAGCTGCACGCCGAGCGCCAGCAGCAGTCCACGCGAAAACAAAGCCAATGCGACCACCAATCCGAGCAGCGCCAATATCATCAGCACCACCAGCGTCGGACGCGCATCGCGAATCTCGCGGGCCTCGTCGGCCAGAGCCGGCTTGCGAAAAACAGTCTGCGGCCGCGCTCCATCGCGCGGCTGAGCGGCCGTGGTGTCGAACGGACCAACTGACTAGCTCGTCCATGCTTTGGTAGCGCTCCTCCTCCTCCTTGGCCATCGCCTTCTGCACGATGAGCTCGAGGCTCGGCGGGACGCTGGGGACGATCGTCGTGGGACGAGCCGGCTCCTCGGTGAGCACCGCAACGATGGTCGCGGAGATGGATTCGCCTTCGAACGGGGCTTGCCCTGTCAACGAGGCGTAGAGCAGGCCGCCAGTGGCATAGATGTCCGCACGATGGTCGACCCGCTCACCGCGGGCCTGCTCCGGCGCCATGTACGAGGGCGTTCCCAGCAAGTGCCCCGTTTGCGTCAGCTTGTTGCCCTTGCCGTCGTCGAGTCGCGAGATGCCAAAGTCGAGCACCTTGGCGAGTGGCTGGTTCATGTCTCCGGTAAGAAAGACATTCTCGGGCTTGACGTCGCGATGCACGACACCGGCTGCATGTGCCGAGGACAGCGCGCGGCACACTTGCCGGACGATGGGGACCGCATAATGTGGCGGGAGCGCGCCACGCTCGTCGATCATGGCGCCGAGCTCCACCCCGTCGAGAAACTCACACACGATGAACGGTCGACCGTCCGGTGCAGCGCCGATGTCGTAAACACCGACGACGTTTGGACTGTCGATCGCCGCTGCCACTTCGGCCTCGCGCTGAAATCGCGCCACCGCTTCTTGGTCGCGAAGGAACTGAGGATGCAGCGTCTTGACCGCAAAGCGCTTGCCCGCGATGCGGGTGTGGTTGGCCAGGTAGACGCGACCCATGCCGCCCTCGCCGAGGAGGCGCTCGATGGCATAGGTCTCACACAGCGTCGTGCCCACCAGCTCGTCCTTTTCAGGCACGGCGCTTCCCGACCAGGCATGCTCGCTCGTCGCGGCCGGAGTCGTCGCGGTCGACGAGACCGGTGCCTCTTCAGTCGGGATCGATGGTTGGGTGTCCGGCATCAGCGAAGCCACCACCATACCCCAACGCCACCGAGCGCGGGCGCATCTGCTGCGCGGAGCTTCTCGTCACCAACGAGGATCTATTTCGCTCGAGGCGCGCAGTCGAGCCGAGCGACGTAGGCGCGCGCGTTGCCTTGCACGGCTGGCTCTGGTTCGGCGCTCGCCCAAGATATGAGCAGTGCGTCGCCTGCGGGGGAGCCTACCAGTCCGTAGCCCTCCCCGATCCGAGGCCAGGCTTGTGGAGTGAACGAAGCAGCGGCCCGCTCGCTGCCCGCCTCGTCGAAGATCCGCACCACGATGTTGGGAGGACCGGGATCGAACACATCACTATGGGCCAATACGAGGTCGTCACCCAGCGACGCCAAGGCGACGTTTTCGAAAATGATGCCCTCTGCAATGAGCTGCATCGTGTCGGTGACGGGCTTGCCGTCGGCGTTGACGCGCATGGCCTGGAGCGGACCTGAGGTCTCGCCGCCAGCGTCCTGCCAGACCACCCATCCGCCGTCGCTGCGTGGCACCATTTGAAGCTGCGCGGGTGCGAGTCCGAGCTTCTCATGGGTAATCTCGATCTGGGGCTTCGTGGGACCGAACCGGCCCACAACAAAGCCGCCGGACGACGAGCAAGCAAACATGAAGTCTGAGGAGCCCCGAATACCGTCCAGCAAGAAGCAGCCGAGTTGGGCCGGAGCCGGGTAGAGGGCTGCCTGGCTCGCAACGTCGAGCCAAGCCACCGCCTGGGCGACGGGCTCGATACGCCCCAGACCACGGCTGCCATCCGGCAACGATGCGGTCACAAATGCCGGGACGTTGGACTGCTTGCCATAGGCGACGATTGGCGTGGGATTCGAGACGTCTTCCGGGACGTTTTGAAGCAGCGCCATCTGCGGTCCGCTGGCGAACGTGCTCATGAACAGCCAGGCGCTCAGCCCCTCCTCGGCTCGGCGTGGGAGAACGAAGGCGTCGCCGGAAGAGAGCGATAGCGAATTGCCCAGCGGCACTGCCGGCCAGCTGTCCCATGGCTCGAAGCTCACTCGAGTGAGCAACGGGCTGCCGTCGATGGGAGTGGGATCTTGCTGCTCACGCACCACGAGCGTCACGCCCCGACCGTCGGCGCTAGTCTTTGCGAGCCGTGGCTGATGGGCGAGGGCGTCGGCGACGGTCACATCGAAGCTGCGGTAAGGCGCGTGCACCGCGAGGCTGCTACAGGCTACACCGGCTCCAGCACCACCGCTGCCACCAGAAGCACCGCTGCCACCAGAAGCGCCGCTGCCACTGCTACCCGTTGTGCCAACGCTCGTGCCGCTACGCTCGTACGGTGATCCGATTTCCGATCGCGCACCGCAGCCCAGGGCAATGCAGGCCATGACCATCAGGCTTTGCGAAGGTCTCATTGGCCGAGCTTACACATCGAGCGACTCCGAAGCGTACAGGCTTCGGGTAGAGGTAAACGCAAAACGACCGCCTGAGCTCGTCACTCGGGCGGTCGCGTTCGAGGGCTGGCTTTCTATAGCGCGCAGTCCACGGCGAGGATCGTCTCGCCGCCGGGGGTGGTGATTTCGTGGGCGTTGTCGACGTCCATCGAGCAAGTGTGGAGCTTCTTGATGGTTGCGTAGTCGGCCTTGGCGGAGCTGGTCAGCACGCCTTGCGGGGCCCACAGGAAGTCCGGAGCCGAGCTGCCGCCCCACGACGAGGCGCTTACGTCCCACTCGCCACCGATGACGAAGCCCTTGTCGTCGATCTCGAGGGTGTACTTGTAGGTCTTGCTGGTGATCTTCGTGCCGTTTTCCTCGTTGTAATCAACGTAGGGGCCCTTCTCCAAGGCGTAGTGGACCACACTCTTGACCGTAGCGATCTGCACGGTGCCTTCAGCGCGGAAGTCCTTGAGTGGGTCTTCGATGTCTTCGACGTTCTCGACCTTCTCGATGGTGCTCTCGAAACCGTAGACGGGCTGGTTCCACACCTGGTCCTCACGGGTGACGTCCATGACGAAGCTCTTCTTGTCTTCGGGGGCTTTCAGGTCGGACAGGTACTGAGCGAGAACGAGGTGGAAGGCGCCGGCGTTGGTGTCGCGGCAGGCCTTGTTGTAGACGAAGATTCGCGTGCTCTCGACCTTCTGATCCTGGTAGTCGCGAATCGAGGCGAAGGTATTGACCACGTAGGAGCTCTCCGGCTTTTCGGCGCTCGCGGTGGCCTGCATGACCTTCTCTTCATCAGAATCGATGGACTCGCTGTAGGTCACCAAGTTGTAGCGGCTCCAGAAGTTGCGCTTGATGTAGATGGTCTTGGCGGTGTCGAGCTTGGCTTCCTTCTTGGCCTCTTCGCCTTCAGCAGCCTCGACCTGCTCATACATCGTGCCGTCGACGATACGACCGAGCTCGTCCTTGATGATGGTGCGCGAGTTGCAGCGCGTTCCCATGAAGGCAGTGCCCTTGGACATGGAGTTGGACGCGTAGGCTTTGGTCATCAGGCCACGGATGTCGCCTTCGGTGAACAGGACCTGCTTGCCGTCGATGTCAGCCACGACGCTGGCGGCCGGAGTCTCTTCCAAATACGCAGCGGGCGCCCAGCCGTGGCAATGGCCCATCCAGCTCCAGTTGTGCTCGTAGTCCTCGTACTGCTTGTAGACGTCCCAACCTTCTTTGGTCATGGTGTAGGCGTCGTCGCGCAAGAGGATGTCGTACTTCTCGGCCGGCGAGAGCTGCCACGAAGCGGCCCAGGGCGCTTGCCCCTCTTCCGGCTCGGCAGCGAGCGCGTCGCGCGCCGACTGTGCCTGCTCGTCGAAGGACTCGAAGCTTGCATTGCCGTTCCAGCGATGCGACATGCCTTTCTTGTTGAGCGGCCAGTACGAATCGGCCCACGGCTTGCTTGCCAAGTAGCCTCCAAGGGCCTCTGGCTTCTGCAGCTCTTCGATGGTCATGCTCCGAACCCCGAAGGTCTCAGGCGCGTTGGCTTTGTCCCAAGTCGAGTGCTGCTCGTCGCTACCGATGTTGTCGGTCATGCAGCCGGCGGAGAAGGAAAGTGCGAGGGCCGCGGCGAGGGGCAGGACGGCTTGGCGAGTGTTGCGAAACATTGTGTGAGACTCCGTAGTGAACAGTGGGCTCATGTAGGATAACGTGTGATGCCCGCCCACAAGCAATTACAGGGCCAACCTCGCCGCGCTGCGCTGCCTCGAGGGCAGAAATTCTTCAAGCAACTGTTTTTATTGGAAGTATTTCGCATCGCCAGATCGCTAGCAACCTGACCAGAAGCGCCGGGCGGATCCGCAATACTGGTGTGTGCATGATCCACTTGGCTAGTTGATGGTGCAGGCGGGACTGAACACCGCAAAGAGCAACGACAAGGCAAAGGCGCCTTCGTCGAGACCGACATCACCGTGAAGACCAGCGCCGAGCTGAACCTATTGGTCACGCGCAGTGTCTACGCAGCGCATTGCAGTCGGTAGCGATCAGGCCAGCTCGGCTCAGCCCTCGTAGCCGCACACCAAGCGCGCCTGGGTCCCTTTGCGGCCCGCTTCGCCGAGCGTCCGGTCGAGTCGCGCGAGGAGAAATGGCATGAACATCGTCTTGCGCCATACCGACTGTGGGTCGTGTCCGACGCATTGCGCCTCGATGATCGCATCGAGATATCCGTCATAGTCTTCCACTATGGCGTCGATCATCATCGTCGCCATGTCAGAGCCAAAGAGCTCATCCATACGCGGCAACATCTGCTCGGCTGTCTTGTAGTCACGCCCCGCCACGGCGTTGCCGTATTTGGCCCACACTCCATACTGCTGCCAGCTCAGGTCCACGAGTGGCATGTGCTTCGACCGGACAAACTTCGGCTGGGCTGTCGTCTTTTCAGCGCGTGAGCTCGTTGGCGCAGCTTGCTGGTTGCGCCGGGCGCGGATGTACGCTCGCAAGGCAGCTGCCAGCGCTTCGCGCCTCGCGCTTTTTGGTTTCGTTGGTCGCGTGCGACGATGTTCTCGAGACGCATTTCGGCCCTCTGCGCGTGCTCTTTGCAAAGCAGCGGCTACGCTCTCGCTGTGACTCTGCGCAGTGGCTGCTCTAGCGCTCGGATCGAGTGCTGGAGCCGCTTCAACGGAGCCAAGCGTGCAACTATAACTGCCGAGAGCTGTCCCAAGAGCACCGAGGCCAACGACGGCCCAGAATGCTCTGTCGTTGCTCATGAAGGATTTGTCTTTTTAAAGCTATCTAATTTAAGTATAGGTCGCGTCGTTGCCGGCGCAATGTGAGATCCATGCCTCGCTAAACCAAGCTATGGTCGCGACCATGCGCAGTCGTCGTGTCGCGCCATGGGGCTGCTCGCCCCTTGCTCCCATAGCTTCTCTCATTGGCTCTCTCATTGGCGTAGCGCTCACGTTGGCGATCGCCACGATTGGCTGCAACCCATGTGGTGCTTCATGCCAGCAGCACAAGATGGATGTGGCTGGCTGCAATGCAGGTGACGCCGACAAGTGCGTCGCTGCGGCGGACCCGAATGTCTCTGACTATGGGGGGTTGTTGGCGCGCGCTTGTGAGCTCGGTCGCACTGGCGCGTGCTGCAAGGCGGCATCCCAGATGCACCACGACTACCAGCTGGACTACGACAAGAACTGGTTGGACGAAGAGAAGCGACGGGCCGCTACGTATTACACGAAGGGTTGTTTGGCCGGCGGAGCTTGGTGTTGTCGCCCCGGGGCACAGTTGTACGCTCCATCAAAGCCCTTGCAGGCGCGGAAGCTTCTACAAAAAGGATGCGAGTTGGGATCTGCACAGGCCTGCTACGATCTCTCGCTCGGCCTCGTCGCTGGCTGGCTCGGAAAGGTCGATGAGGCAGCTGCGTTGAAGTGGCTCACGAAGGCTTGCGAGCAGATGGACGAGCAACTGGGTTGCTCGAACCTCGACTTCTTCCGCTACATCGGTATTGGCCAAGAGCGTGATTTCAGCCTCGCACCCGAGCTGGGACCCGGCTGCGGAAAGGACCCCGAGAGCGCCGCATGTCGCTTGACCAAGCGCCTTACCGAGCAGGAGAAAGGCGTTAACAGAATCCGCGGCCTACTCGTTCGGAAGGGCAAAACGCCTGTGGTGCTTCATGCTGGCGCCAAGTTGCTCACGGTAAGCACGCAGGTCGAGATCATCACGACAGCGAAAGGCTCAATTGGAGGCATGGCTGTAGTGGGAGGGCCCGTGTTGGAAATCACCGAGCATCGCATTCGTCTCCAGAAGGATGGCATGCGCGTGACCATGAACTACGAGCTCGGCAATTTCGTGATCGTCGAGTGGCGAGATTGAGCCCGTCGGCACCGCTATTGCGGAAGGCCTGACAGCTTCGCAAGGAACAGGTCGTGCTGACCGGCGCTGGTGGCACTGCTGGATCCGAAGGAAATGCTACCGCTGAATACCCCCGCGACCACCACATCGCCTTGCCCATCGGGCGCCGCGGCCTGGGCGTATTGCATGTGCTTCACCTCGTCGCCGAAGCCATCGCCGAAGACGGTGTTGTAGAGCGTGGCCCCATTGTTATCGAGCTTGGTGAAGACTGCCTTGGGGCTGCCGGACTCACCGCCGACGGGCCCGCAGCCGAAGTCGACCGAGCCGCTCGCCGGTCCGGTCAGTAGCAGGCGGTCCGAGCTCGTCACAGTCAACTGCCGCACCGACTGGAGCTTGCTGTTGCCAAAGACCCGTCCCCAGCGAAGTTGTCCCTGAGGATCGAGCGAAACGAGATAGATGTCCCAGCCGCCCTTGCCCTTCAGCGTGCCGCCGCCTATCTGCATCTGGTAGGCGAACAGGCCCGCTGCCACCATATTGTCCGCAGAGTCGAACGCCACGTTGAAGCCGCCCTGGTAAGCCGAGCTCGGGAACACCGATCCCCACATGGGGCTCGCGCCCGCGTCGAGCATGGCGACGAAACCCTGAAGCGATTGGTCGCCCAAAGGCCCGGTGCCGAAGTCGAGGCTCTCGCCTGTACCGCCGGTTATCGCGATGTTCCCTTTGCTGTCGACCGCGACGCTGCGCGCGCCCTGGCTCTCGGGGCCACCCATCAGCTTGCTCCACAGGTGTGCGCCGCTCGCGTCCATCATGGTGATGAAGATGTCGCCGCTGCCCGCGGTGCTGAGCAGCGGTCCGCCGAAGCTCAGCTGAGCGCCAGCCGCGCCGCCTGCCTCGCCCACGAAGACGAGGTTACCAGCTGGGGCGATGGCGACCTTGCCGCCGCGGTCGTTGGCCGCGCCCCCCAGCAGCTTGCTCCACAAGTGTGCCCCGTCCGAGCTGAGCTTGACGATGAACGCGTCGCTACCACCGGCGGTCGGCAGGGTGCCGCCACCCAAGTCGACGCTGCTGGATGAAGTGCCGCTGACCAAGATGTTGCCAGCGGAATCGAGCGTCAGGCCGCCTATGGCATGCTTGCCGCCTCCGCCGAAGTTCTTGCTCCACAGGTGGGCGCCGTCGGGACTGAGCTTGACAACGTAGCCGTTGTCCACGCCGTTGGCCTCGAGGGTGACGTCATCGAAGCTGAGCTGGCTGTCGTAGGTTCCGACCATCACGATGTTGCCCGCGGCATCGATGGCGATGTCGTGGACTCGGTCGTGGGCGCTGCCGCCAAACGTGCGCGCCCACACCAGGCCACCGCCGCACCCACCGACGTTGCCACCCCCGCTGTCGCTAGCGAAGCCGCCAGCGCCACCGCCGCCGTCGGCCGGAGTGGCACTACCGGCATCTGTAGGTGGTGGCATCGACGGGCCGCCATCGGCGACGACCACACCCGCGTCTAGTGGCTCACCGGGCAAAGGCCCCGGCTCGAGCACCACCGTGCTGCCGCATGCCAACAGCGCG
>CAZRGL010000289.1:0-13820 GCA_964599485.1 uncultured Polyangiaceae bacterium | reverse complement strand
CGTCTTGGTTCCGCTGCCCGACTTCTGGGTTACCCGGAACATGTGAAGGGTGACTTTTGAAAACGGCCTGCTGCCGATGCAATGGGCGACCAGTAGCGGGTGCGCTTTGTCGACGCGCAAGCTCATGGTGATGGGCGCGTGGTGGCGCTTGCCAGAGGGGCGGCCGGTGCCGGCATCAGCAGGCGCGCTCACGCTGGTGGAGAAATCGGTGACGTCGAACCAGCCCTTGTGGGCGCTGTCCGTTGCGTCGCCAGTAACGCTGGTGCCGTCTTTCGGCTCGAACTTGACGTAAATATGGGTTGCCATGGGGTCCTCTATGTTTGCTGAAGGTGCTTCGGTGGGTTGCTTGCTCCGGTTGATGCTCGGGCGGGCTTAGCCGTGGGCCTCGAGCTGCCCGATGACCTTCGAGCCCTTGATGGTTTCGTCGAGGTTGTCGTTTGCCGAGGTGCCCTTTTCGTGGCGGTACTCGATTTGGCGGAACTGAATCGTGACGGTCAGGTAGTCGAAGCTCTGGCCGGGGATGGGGTCCAGAGTCGCGTCGACGATGTACGAGTCCAGTAGGGTGACCGTGTAGTAGCACTCTTCTTCACCAGCAGCGGCTGTCTGGGTGCCTTGGGCGCCGGCGCCCTTGCCGTCGGTGCTGTCCTGCGTGACCCGGAAGAACTTGAAGGTGATCTTCTTGAAAGGTAGGTGCCGGATGCAGTACTGGATGAGCTCGGGGGTAGCGCGATCGACGCGCAGGTTGACCGAGATTGGCTGGTGAGCGCGCTTGCCCGCGGGCCGACCGCTCTTAGCGTCCATCGGTGCCGAGACGCCGAAGGCTGTGTCTTGAACGTCTAGCCAGTTGGTGTGCTGGCTGTCGGTGGTGTCACCGATGACGGCTTTGCCGTTCTTCGGCTCGAATTTGACGAACATGTGAGTTGCCATGCTGTGTTCTCCTGTTTGGGAGTGGATAGGAGACGGACGCGCGTTGATGGCCAACACCGAAACGGGGCGTTTGCTTTGTCCCGAGCTCGTCCGCGAATTGTGAGGAGGCTGCATTGCAACCGACGTGCCGCACTCGCGGGCGCCCTGCGGCCGTGACGCGAAACGCTGGTTTCACTGGCCTGCACTGCACCTAGGACCAGTGGCGGGGCCTGCTGAACAGCGAGCGCGATCCGCTCGCGAACAGTTGTGGCTCGAGTCAGCTACAGTCGCAAAGCAGTCGCGGACAGGCCGGCGGAAGCGAAGTCGCCTCCCGCCACGGCTGTGGCCCCGACGAGGACTTGGAATGTCCTTTGCAGCCCCGTGCCCTCGTGAGGTGAGGGAGGTTGAGCATGCAGCCAGAACAACTATGGCGTCTCGAGTTGTCTATCGAAGGGCTCGGCGGTGATCTCGCTGTCCGTCGCTTCGATGTCAGTGAGAGCCTTTCGGATGGCTACAAGATCGCGATCTGGTTCTTGTCGGAGCGTCACGATCTGGACATCGGCAGCGCACTGGGCTTCGACGCCAGCTTCGCCATTTTCGACTACATCGCTGGCGGGACCTCGGTGAATCGCAAGTGGACCGGGATCTGTGCGCGCATGGAGCAGATTAGGCCCGAGCCGCTAGGGCTGTCGCGCTACTACATCGAGATCGTCCCGCACTTGTGGCGCGCGCGGCATCGCCGCAACCACCGCATCTTCCAGCACATCAGCATCCCCAACATCGTGCGTACACTTCTCGCGGAGTGGCAGGTCACCGCCAACTGGTGCATCGACGAAAACGTCGTCAGCTACCCTGAGTTCGAGTTTCGGGTGCAATATGGCGAGTCGGATTACGATTTCATCAAGCGCTTGCTCGAAGAGGCTGGCATCACCTTCTTCTACGACTTCGAGGAAGAGCAACGACAGCTGGTGATGACCGACCAGCCCCACAACGGCCCGGATCGAAAAGGCGGACCGGTTCCTTGGGTCGACAACCCCATGGATGCCCCGGAGCGCGAGTACATCAGCGCGCTCAGCATGGCCAACGCGTTTCGGCCGGGGGGCTACCACATTCGCGACTACAATTTCCGCAATCCGGCAGCCCTCCCGCAGGCCGATGCAGCTGGCAGTTGGGGCCCCGAGCAACCGTGCGAGCAGTACCACTATCGACCCGGCGTGTTCACGGTCGAGCCGGCGCCAGGCGGCGCTACGCCCTTCGCGGATGACAAAGGGGTGGCGCGTGTAAACGATGGCTACGGCCAAGCGGTCGCCGAGCGCGAGCTGTCCGCCGAGCGCGCGTACAACGACAAGGTTCAGTTCGATACCAACTGCATCGATCTGTCTCCCGGCAAGATCCTCACGGTCGAGAATCATCCACATCCTTCGATGGCGCCGCCCATGCTCATGAGCGGGCTGCGTCTGCGGGGCACCTGGGATACGGCCGACGAGTGGACCATCGACGGGGCCGCGGTTTTCGCCGATCATCCCTATCATCCGCCGCGACAGACGCAGCGGCCGCGAATCTACGGGCTACAAACCGCCAAGGTCGTGGGGCCGGCTGCCGATGAGATCCACACCGATGAGTTCGGCCGTGTGCGGGTGCAATTCCACTGGGACCGCGAAGGGCAGAGCGACGCTTTTTCCAGCTGTTGGATGCACGTCAGCCAGGGCTGGGGCGGGGGAGGCTACGGGCTCATCACCATCCCGCGGGTCGGCCACGAGGTCATGGTGGCCTTTCTCGAGGGCGATCCGGATCGTCCTATGGTCGTTGGCCGCGTGTTCAATGGCATCAATACCGTCCCCTACCCATTGCCGCAGCACAAGACGAAGAGCGCGTTTCGCACCAAGTCGACGCCTCAGTCCGAAGGCTACAACGAGCTGGTCTTCGAGGACGCCGCAGGTATGGAGCAGGTCTACATGCACGCCGAGCGCGACTGGGACAAGCTGATCGAGAACGACGAGCGCCACCGCACCAGAGCCAACCATTGGCAAAGTATCGAGGGTGACTGCGATGTCGTCGTCAACGGCACGACCAAGCGCAGAGTCGACGGTGACGACCACACCCATGTCGTGGGCAAGCGTTTGACGTTGGTGGACGACTCCGAGCATCGCATCATCAAGAACAGCCGCCACGAGTCGGTGGCGGTCAAACATGCCCTCGATGTGGGTCAAGAGATCCACATGCTGGCCGGACAGAAAGTCGTGGTCGAGAGCGCCAACTCCATCACCCTGAAGTGTCCTGGCGGATTCATCGAGATGGGACCAGCCGGGATCGCCATCGTCGGCAAAGTGGTGCTGATCAACAGCGGCGGGGCGGCAACGCCAGGTAGTGGCGCTCAACCCGAGCCGGCGGAGGATGCTGCCGACGCGGTGATTGTCGATCCGATGAGCTTGGTTGGATCGCCGGGCTGATCGATGGCCCTCACCGTAGCCCGACGGCGTCGCATCAACGGTGCTACGACGAGCTGCCGTGGTTTCAGCGCCACCGAAGCCACGTAGCTGCAGCGTGCTGACTGGTAGGCCTAGAACACGCCAATCGAGTGCAAACGATGTGGTTGGGTGTTTGGCGCACGGTTGCGTGTCACGTCGCGTTGCTTCAAACGTTGCTCGACGCCTGCGCCTGCACCACCAAGCGCTGTGGGTGCCGTGAGCCTCGGCGCCTGTCCATCACTGCTGGGCGAAACGCATGAGGCCGCTGGCCGCCTCGTCCTCATATAGGAAGGTCGCGATGGGGCCGAACATCTGGCTGCGCTGTCGCGGGGTACAGGTGGGCAAGAAGGCGCGCAACACGCGCGGGTCGTAGAAACGGAACAGTAGCTGGCGGCCGTCATCGGTGTTGACCGTCAGCATCTTGTGCAGCTGACGCCAGACCACTTTGAAGGGTCGCTGCGACCAGAGAAAGACCCCCCAGGAGTGTCCCCAGCCGTCATTGACCAGTCGCCGCAGCAGCGCGGAGTCCGTCCCGAGCTCGACCAAGTAGGGCGCGTAGTCGGCAAGTTGTTCGGCTCTCTCGCCAATGAAGAGGCAGCGGTGCGGCTCGCTGTGCTCCCGAAGTAGCGGCGCGATCTGTGGATCGCGGGCGGCGTCCAAGACTGCAAAAAGGCCCCCTTCGACGGGGCAGAGCTGCTGGATGAGCGCTGTGGGGTCGATGGGTTGCTGAACGCTGGGGCTAGCGAGGGTCATAGCTTGTGGGCTCCTGTTCTTGCTGCTGCCGCCGCGGGCGATTGGGCTGCCGCTGCGGGCGATTGGGCTGCTGCCGCCGCTGGTGACTGGGCTGCTGCTGCCGCCGCGGGCGCTTGGGCTGCTGCATGGGCACCTGCGGCCGTCTTCCCTTGGGATGCCGCAGCGGCTTGGGCTTGGGACAGCGCTGCCGGTCCCGGGGTGGGAGCCATTGCGCACAACGGAGCGCCGTCTTCGGCGGCCTGTTGCAAGGCCTCGGCTTGGGGCGGAGCCGCGGCCGGCACAGGCGGCATGGGCAGGTTGTCTAGTTGACAGAAAGGAGCCGCGTCACGGGCGGCGGCCATCAACGCAGGCGCTTGCCAGGGAATGCCGACGACTACGGTCGCAGCACCAGTGACGATCACACCCCCGTGGATTGTGGGGTCGCCCAGACGAGCCGAGGGCATGCCGCCGATGATTACCGTTGGCGAGCCCATGGCGATCACATCGATGGCAGGTATGCACACCGCCAAATCGCTGATCCTCGCGGCGGGCTGGTTCTCGATGAGCACCGTTGTGCATCCCGGGCCAATAATCGGGCCGCCCACATGGGGGATCGGATCGGCCAGAGGACAGATGTGCATATCGGTGAGGCGCGCTGCGGCGGGCATGGCTCCATCTTGATGCAAAGAGCGTGCGCAGCGGAGGGCGCGGCTGGCACTCGGTTTGCACCGAAGCAGTGAACGATGTTGAAGATCCGTTCCGATCAAGTCGACGCGTTGCTGCGCGCCAACCAGCGTCCGCTGGTCAGCTTCATCAGCGAGCACATGGTGCGTGAGCGACCGCAGCTCATGGCTGGCGTCGAGCCTGAATCCTTGCGGGCGCTAATCCTCCAGGGACTGGCGCGGGCACGCAGCCATGGTCTGACCAAGTCCATATCGCTTGCCGTCTTCGTGGCCTTCATGCTCGAGGTTTCACCGAGCTTTTTTCTGCAGCCGCAGTTTGCCGCCATCCTCGTCGACTCCAGCGTCAGCGAGCACGAGCGACTCGCTGCGCTGCTCGATGATGCCCTGATCCACGCGTGGATCGCGGCTGAACGAGCCTATGACGTCGAAGGGTGGGACCTCGACGATGAATCGAGCGAGATGGAAGGCGACGAGGCGCCGGTTACCCAACGGGTTGCGGACTCCTCTGGGCAGTCGGCGGTTGCTCGGTTGCAGAATCGGCTGGAGCACACGGCGAGCCGGCTGGCGACGACCTCTCGAGTCTCCCAACAGCTCGCGGCCCAGCTTGCTGTCGTGGTGCCAACCATCAGCCCCGCGCGTGCAGCATACGTTGGCAGCGATGTGACCGCTCTCGGTACTTTGCTGGCGACCGCTGTGCGGCCGAGCGACCCAGCTCGTGCCGCCGAGCTGGACCGTATTGCCGCGGCGCGAGCCAGCTTACAGCTGACTCAGAGCAAGCTGATACTGCAGGTGAACTGTTTGCGCGAACAGTTGGCGCGGGCTCGCCAACGGCTAGCCGTTTCACAGCAGGAGGATTCGATGTCGCAGGCCGAGGCCTCACAGGGGCCGAGCGAGGTCCCCGATTCGACTGAGGGCAGCTGCAGCCACGGCCCGCTATCCCGTGCCAGAGGGCAGCAGCGGGCCATGATCGCGAAACAAGCAGACATCGCCGCCAAGCGCCCGTTGACGTCTGCCGCCCTGCCGACAAGCGCCGCAACAGCCTGACGATGTGGGCGTCGCGGAGGTCAACGTGAGCGACTTGCAGCGGCCATGCGACGACAACGTGCTGGCGCGCCGTCGCGGGACCTAGCTGGCCACTGTGGCCGTGCCACACCCTCATTGCTATGCTCGTGCCCAATGGCCTCACTAGGGGAATATCTGGCTGGAACGGACCGTCTGCAGCTCGACAAGGAGCACCACTTCTGGGCGCAAGCAAAGTGGGCCAAAGGCTCGGGCTCCACGACGCGCAAAGCTGTGCTCAACGGCGCGTTCCTCTGGTACTACAGCCTGCGCTCGGGCCTAGCCCGCTGCAAAAACCCGGGCAAGGCCACGATGGTCGTCGATCTGCTCGCGGCGGCCGAGGCCGGCAGCGGCTCGTCCGACTGCGACGATCTCAACGAGACGTTTGCTCACGTCGCGCCCTTGAACCGCTACATGAGCAACAACACCACCCGATACACCGGCGGATTGCCAGGCGTGCCTCAGAGTCCAGTCGGGGGCATCGAAAACTGTCCGAAAGGCGCCGTGGAGTTCTTGCATGCGCTCGAAGCCTCTTTGAAGAAGCGAGCGAAGATCTGGGCGCGGTCCCGTGTCGGTGTGGTCAGGCACATCCCCAAGCTCGCCAAGAAGGGGAGTCGCGTAAAACCCAAGGACGACGACTGGAAGAAGGTTGCAGACTACCTGACTCGAATGAACGAAGCCGCGGTGGTCTACGAGGCACTTCGAGGTACGCCTGTGGCGCGCTTGTCGGGTTGGGTTGGTCATGCCTCCACTTTTCACGCGGGGGTTACCGAGGCGATCAAGTGCTACCACCGAGGACGCAGCCTTCGGGCAGCGTTGGCGGTTGGCGGCTTTGTCGCTGCCCTGCAAATGATCCCGATTCTGGGGCAGATCTACGGCACCTACTTTTCTTTTCTTCCAGCCATCGAGCGCTTCGGTCGGGCGATTCGCGTCAACCGCGCGTTGCAGATGACGCGCCTGACCAAGACCAACTACTACGACGGCAACGCTGGCTACCGGGCGATGAAAGCGCAGCGGGTCGCTCGACGCCGTCGAAAGTGATTCGCGCAGCCCGAATTGCAGCGCCCCCCGATGCGCGATCTGAAGGAACGATTGGACAGAGCCTTCGTTGGACAAGTAGTTTGTCTGAACCGGATTACGGTTGGGCTCTCGCGCGGGCGCGAGGCAGGAGGGTAAGAAGGATGCTTAGGACTTGGAACGAGAAGACGGCGCTCGGCGCCGCACTAGTGCTGTTTGCCAGCTTGGCATTTGCATCGGCAGCTTGCGATAGCGATTCCAGCGACGACGAGCCAAGCGCCTCGACGACAACCGCGTCTCAAAGTGGCGCCGGCGGCACCGGTGGCGGCGCAGGCGGAACCACACCACAGGGCGGCAGTGGCGGCACCACCGCGCAAGGTGGTGCTGGAGGCAGCGTGGCGCAAGGTGGTGCTGGCGGGGCGACGGCCATTTGTGATGATCCGGCCGCGCTCGCCGCAGACGCACTGGCCAACGGCCACAAGATTCTCAATGGCGTGACCTTGCAGAGTAGTACGCCCATCGCGCAGATCCTCGGCGATATGGCTGGCCACGAAGGCAAGACCCTGCGCATTGAGGGGCGGATCAACGAGATCTGCGCAGGCGATGGGTGTTGGGCGGCTCTCGACAACGGAAACGGCGACCTGATCAAGCTCAAGACCTACGACGACGCCGTCGACTTCAAGAAGGTCACCGAGCCCGGCGCGTACGCCGTGGGCGAGGGCGTGTTCGACTCGGGTGGCCCCTTCCTCAACATCATGAAGCACGGCGCCATGATCGGTAAGATCGTCTGCCCGTAGCCTTTGGCCTACCCAGAGTGATGTTCTGAGCGGCTGCAGATGATGTCGGCGGACTGCGCTGCCACCCCTGGCAGCGATCTGACGGGCCCAACTGCGTGCGCGAGCAGTGAGGTGCCGGCTCTGACGTGGTAAGCCGCAGGACCATGCGCATCACAGTTTTGCTGCTCGCCTTCATTGCAGCGTGTTGTCCTGCCCCAGCGAAGACTTCTTCGAACCATGCTTCGGCAACGGGGCATGTTCCGGAACCTGTTGCCAGCGAGGCGCTGCGTAAAGCGCACGAAGAGGCGGCCGTCGGGGTGCAGAGCGCACAGCTCGCCAAGCTGCTGAGGCGGCATTGGGCTTGGGTCCTGTCGACCAGTCCGCTGCGCGCGACCCAGCTCGGCGTGCGCGACTTCGACGACAGGCTCCGGGACAACAGCCCCGCCGCTATCGAGGCGGCGCGCAAGCAGCGGCGCCTGTTTCTCGAGCAGGCAAAAGCGCTACCCATGGCTTCTCTGTCTGAGGCTGACCGCATCAGCACCGAGCTGCTCATCGCCAACTTGCAGTCCGCGGTCGATGCCGAGGTGTGCGCGTTCCACCTTTGGTCCGTGAGCCCTCGCGAAAACCCCGTGACCGAGCTCAACGAGCTGCACGAGCTTCACAAGATCAAGAGCAGCGGTGATGCCCACAATTTGCTACGCCGCTACGAAGCCTACGAAAAGCACATCAGCAACCGAGCGAGCCACCTCCAAGCAGGTGCGAAGCGTGATCTGGTCGCCACAAAAGAGTCGGTCTCGCGCGTCATCGCCATGGTCAACAAACAGCTCGCCGAGCCACTCGCGGATTGGCCGATGCTCAAGCCCGCCGCCAAAGTCGGGCCAACCTGGACGGACGAGTCGAAGCTGAGCGTAGCGAAGTTCCGAAGCTCGTTGCGTCGCATCGTGACTGACCAAATCAAGCCCACGCTCGAACAATACGGTCGGGTGCTCGAGCAAGTCGTATTGCCCAAGGCCCGAGGCGACGAAGGCAGCGGTCTGCACGCTTTGCCCAATGGTGCGCAGTGCTACCGGGCACGCATTCGCAACTTCACGACGCTCGAATTGGACGCCAAGGCGGTGCACGAAACCGGTGTTCGAGAGATCGCCAAGACTGATGCCGAAATGTTGGCGCTCGCGGGCAAGGCGCTAGCCACGACCACGCTTGCGGAAACCTTAGCCAAGCTTCGTGGTGACAAGTCGCTGTACTTCGCAACCGAGCAGGAAGTGGTGGACGCGGCCCAGACGACGCTCGATCACGCCAAGAAGACGATGGGGGGCTATTTCGGCATCTTGCCCAAAGCCGACTGCGTGATGCGGCGCATTCCCGCCTACGAGGCGCCCTACACGACCATCGCGTATTTCCGCCCGCCTCACACCGATGGCAGCAAGCCCGGCGAGTACTTCATCAACGTCTACCAGCCGCAGACGAGGCCGCGCTTCGAAGCGGTTGTGCTCGCCATCCACGAGGCCATTCCTGGCCATCATCTGCAAATCGCCATCTCGCAAGAGCTGAGCGCTGTGCCTGCGTTCCGCAAGCATGGCGGCATTACTGCCTTCGTCGAGGGCTGGGGACTATACACCGAGCGGCTCGGTCTTGAGATGGGGCTCTACAAGACCGACCTCGATCGCATTGGCATGGTCAGCTTCGATGCCTGGCGCGCCGGCCGTCTTGTGGTCGACACCGGCATCCACGCGCTCGGCTGGTCACGTAGCAAAGCGCGCGCGTATCTCGAAGCGCACACCGCGCTGTCCAAAGAGAACATCGACAACGAGGTCGACCGCTATATCAATTGGCCGGGACAAGCGCTCGGCTACAAGATCGGCCAGCTCGAGTTTTGGGCGCTGCGTCGCGAAGCCGAAAAGAAGCTCGGCGATCGCTTTGCCCTCAAGGAGTTTCACGATCTGGTGCTCGGTCGGGGTGCCATATCACTACCCCAGCTGAGGCGTAGGGTGCGCGGTTGGATCGCGACCAAGCGGGGCGACGAAGAAGGCTGAAGGGTCCTCGAGGACGACCTCTCGCTGGACGAGGGCGTTTGCGGTTGTATGCTTCCTCACCGTGATCAGGATCGAGAAGCTGAACAAGAGCTACGAGCTCGCCGATAGCTCGCTGCAGGTGCTGCGCGATCTCGATCTGGGCATCGAGCGTGGCGAGTTCGTGTCGGTGATGGGCTCGAGCGGTTCGGGCAAATCCACGTTGCTCAACATCATCGGGATCCTCGATGACTACGACTCGGGCAGCTACCACCTCGACAATGTGCTCATACGTGACCTTTCCGAGCACAAGGCAGCCATTTATCGCAACCGAACCATCGGGTTCGTGTTCCAGTCCTTCAACCTGCTTGCCTTCAAGAATGCGATGGAAAATGTGGCCTTGCCCTTGTTCTACCAAAAGGTAGCGCGGCGCAAACGCAACGCGATCGCCATGGAGTACCTCGAACGGGTGGGCTTGGCTGAGTGGGCAGAGCACTTGCCGGGGGAGCTGAGCGGAGGACAGAAGCAGCGCGTCGCCGTAGCGCGCGCACTCATCACCAAGCCGCGCCTGATCTTGGCTGACGAGCCCACCGGCGCGCTCGATTCGACCACGTCGGGGCAGTTGATGGACTTGCTGGAACAGGTCAACGATGACGGTGTGACGATCTTGGTCGTCACGCACGAAACAGACATCGCGGCGCGTACCAAGCGCGTCATTCGATTGGTAGATGGCGAAATCGCCAGTTGATGGTGGGTCCGGCTGATGTTCGACGCTGATCGCTGGCATGAAATCCTCGAGACGCTGCGCCGCTCGAAGCTGCGCACCGCGGCCACTTCGCTGTCGGTGGCCTGGGGGATCTTCATGTTGGTCATTCTGCTGGGCGCCGGTCGGGGCCTGCAAAACGGCGTCGAGCACAACATGCAAGACGATGCGATCAACAGTATTTGGATCTACCGAGGCAGCACCAGCAAGCCCCACGCCGGTTATGGGGTAGGGCGCCGCATCCGTTTCGACAACGACGACTACGACGCGCTGCTCGAAACCATCAATGAGATCGAGCACTCCACCGGGCGGTTCTATCTGTGGCGGGAATTCACGGTTCGCTACAAGAACAAGGTCTCGTCGTTCGAGGTGCGGGCCTGCCACCCAGGCCACCGCTACATCGAGAATACCCTGATCACCAGCGGCCGCTTTCTCAACGAGGCCGACCTACTAGAGCGTCGCAAAGTCGCCGTGATCGGGCCGCGCGTGGTGGACATGCTGTTCGGCAAACGGGACCCAATCGGCGAATGGATCGAGGTGAGCAGGACGCCGTACCGAGTCGTTGGCGTTTTCAACGACACGGGCTGGGAGCGCGAGCTGAGCAAGATCTACGTGCCCATCACCACGGCTCAGACTGCCTACGGGGGCGGGACTCAGATCCACCAAATCATGTTCACGGTGGGCCGAACAGGGGAGCAAAAGAGTCGCGAGATCGCTGACGAAGCCAAGCGTTTGCTGGCCGCACGACACGACTTTGCGGTCGACGACAAGCGCGCGATTCGCGTGCGGAACAACGTCGAGGGAGCGGCGAAGATGGAGGGCCTCTTCGCCGGAATCCGGATCTTCATTTGGATCGTCGGGATCGGAACCATCCTTGCCGGTATCATCGGGGTCAGCAACATCATGTTGATCTCCGTTCACGAGCGCACGCGCGAGATCGGGGTTCGCAAAGCGCTCGGTGCCACCCCGCGCACCATCGTTGGACAGATCGTCACCGAGGCGCTGTTGATTACCTCTGTGAGCGGCTACGTCGGCTTGGTTTTTGGCCTCGGGTTGCTGGAGCTCATTCGCCGCTATGCGCCACCGAGTGACTTCTTTCTGAACCCCGAAGCAAACTTGGGCGTCGTCTTGTCGGCAACAGCGCTGCTCATCGTGGCGGGCGTCGCGGCCGGCTATTTCCCAGCGCGAATGGCCGCGCGCATCAACCCAGTGGAGGCGCTGCGCGCTGCATGAGGCGATGCTAGGTCACGCGAAGCGGTTTTGGGGCGGGGACCTGTTGCCGAAGGCGATGAGGCGGGCTGAGCATGTTTGACCTCGACCGATTCGCCGAGATCCTGAGCACGATGCGCCGCAACGCGATGCGCACCACGCTCACTGCCATCGGTGTGTTTTGGGGGGTCTTCTTGTTGGTTCTGATGGTGGGCTTCGGCAACGGCCTCGAGCAAGGCACGCAGCGGAACATGTCGGGCATGGCGACCAACAGCTTGTTCATATGGGGCGATCGCACCAGCGTGCCGTATCGCGGACAGGTGCCCGGACGCTATGTGCGGCTCACCCTCGACGATGCGCTGGCGATTGGCAAATTGGAGGGCGTGTCCGTCGTGGCGCCGCGGGTATCGCTGGGTGGGCGGCGTGCGTCCAACGCTGTTACGCGCGGAGGCAAGAGCGGTTCGTTTCAAGTGATGGGCGACATGCCTGACTACGTTCGAGTTCGACCCATGACCTTGAAGGGTAGGTTCATCAACAAGCTGGATATCCGTAAACGAAGAAAGGTGGCGGTCATCGGCGCTCGGGTTGCCGAGGTGCTGTTTTCCAAGGGGCAGGATCCCATCGGCGAGACGATCCAAATCAAAGGGACCGACTTCTTGGTCGTCGGGGTGTTCAAGAGCGACCGCAGTGGTGAGCGCGCAGCGCGGCAGGAGGCCACGGTTCACACACCGCTGACCACCTTCCAAAAAGCGCTGACCAAATGGCCGTACATCAACTACATCGCGGTGCTCGGCAAGCCCGACGTACGGGCCGGCAGCATCGAGCCCAAGCTGGTCGAAGTCTTGCGCAAGCGTCATCGCGTTGCCCCCGACGACAAGCAAGCCATCGGTAGCTTCAACGTCGACAAAGAGGTGCAGAAGGTCAACAACGTGTTCTTGGCGATTTCCTTACTGATCTACTTGGTGGCGGGCGCTACGCTCATCGCCGGATTGGTGGGAGTGAGCAACATCACGATGGTCAGCGTTCGCGAGAGGACCCGCGAGATTGGCATTCGCAAGTCGATCGGCGCCACGCCGTCAGCCGTCGTCGGGCAGATTGTTCTCGAGGCGGTAGTGCTCGCGTGCGTAGCCGGTTATCTCGGCCTGGTATGCGGTGTGGGTTTGCTCGAGCTCATCGGCCTGTTGATGGGCAGCGGTCAGAGCGCTGATTCGAGCTCCGCGTTTGCTCCGCCGGTCGTGACCCTGACGACTGCAATCGTCGCCACAGTTGCGGTCGCCTTTGGTGGCGCAATTGCGGGTTTCTTTCCTGCGCTGCACGCGGCGCGCATCCGCACCGTTGCGGCGTTGCGGGACGAGTAGTCGCCGATGAGCAAGAAGAAGCGACGCTCTCGTCTTGGTAGTGTTCTTGCCGCGCTGGGCTTGGTTCTATTGGCGCTGGGCTTCGTAGCGACGCTCGTGTTTCTCTACTTCAAGTCCAAAGACGAAAAGCCTGTATTCGCCACCGAGAAGCCGAAGATCGCCACAATTGTTCGAAAAGCGGTGGCGACTGGATCGATGGTTCCGCGCCGTGAAATCCAGCTCAAGCCCCGCGTGTCGGGCATCATTCGCAAGCTGCTGGTCGAACCCGGGCAGGTGGTGAAGAAGGGCGCGCTCATCGCCGAGATCCGCATCGTACCCAACATGGCGGCATTGACTGATGCAGAGGGCTCGGTGGACCGCGCCCGGATCGCACTGCGCCATGCAGAAGTGGAACTGCGCCGCGCCGAGCAACTCAGCAAGGACGGCCTGCTGGCTCGGCGCCGCCTTGCCGAGCGCCGACTCGATCGTGATTTGCGCAAAGCGGAGCTCGGCGTGGCCAGCCGCAAGCTACGTGTGGTGCGTGACGGCGCCACGCGGCGCAGCGACGACCAGGCCAACACCAAAGTGCGCTCGACCGTCTCGGGTACGGTGCTGGAAGTGCCCGTGGAAGAGGGCGGCAGCGTCATTCAGAGCAACAATTTCAACGATGGCACCACGATCGCGCTCGTAGCCGACATGAACGACATGATCTTTCTCGGTCGGGTCGACGAGGCAGACGTCGGCAAGATCAAGGTCGGCATGGCGGCCAACATCAAAATCGGCGCGATCGACGAGCGTCGCTTCTCGGCCAAGCTCGAGTACATTGCGCCCAAAGGCAAGGAGATCGAAGGCGCGATCCAG
>CAZRGL010000288.1:0-13831 GCA_964599485.1 uncultured Polyangiaceae bacterium | reverse complement strand
AAACCGCCCGAGATGCCCCTACCGCAATTCGATTCCCGCACGCCGATTTGACACGGACGCAGACGCGGTTTCGGACGCGGACACGGACGCGGATTCGGACCCGGGCGGATTCGGACCCGGGCGGGGGTAAACCGGGTAAACCCCGCGCGATTATTCCTGGCTGAACCCGTGACCCATCACAGGTCGATTTGCACTTGCTGGTTGGCCTCGAATGGGCCCTCGTGTCGCACCACCGAGCCATCGAGCATGCTCACCTCGATGGCGTCCACGCGGACGCGCTCGCACAACCCGAAGTGTAGTACGCGTGACGACGAGCCCAGCCCCCCGTGGGCGTGAGCCAAGAGCCGTGATTGCAAGATCTCGTCATCGACGATCAATGACACGATCGTCCCATCCAAGCTCCGACTCGGATGCTGAAGCCGCAGCTGCAACGAGTTTCCCTGGCTTAGGTCGTTGCGCAACAAGCGCAGCTGGGAAGGCACGCTCGAAGCAGCCAAGATATCCAGGTCGCCATCACGATCGAAGTCGGCGGCAGCGCTCGTGCCGTAGACGATGTAAGGCTGCGAGCCTGGACGGTGATGCAAGGGCTCGATTGCGAATCGACTTGCCTCATTCCATAGGATCAAGTCGTGCTGCTCGACCAACTCTTTGAGAGGACTGTTGAGCTGGAGCCGCATCATGTCCTCCTCGTTGCCCACAACGCCCGAGGTGACCACGTAGATGTCGAGATCGCCGTCGTTATCGAAATCGGCCACCTGTGGCGACCAACTCGACGTATAGCGTGTCGGCGCAATGAGTCCCAGATAGCGCCCTCTGTCGATCATCGTGCCCGCAGGACTACGGTAGTAGATACGGTCTGGACCAAGGTCGGCCACATAGACTTCTTGTTGACCATTGGCATCAAAATCACCAATGCCGAGTCCCATGCCATGGTTGTCTGCATCGAGCCCCTCAGCCGCGGCAATGTTCTCGAAGCTGCCTGTACCAGCCACATTGCGAAAGAGCGCGTTCTTTCCCCAATCGTTGGCCGCAAGAACATCGAGCCAGCCGTCGCCATCCCAATCGAGGAAGGCCAATCCTTGAGTCGATTGCGGCCACGGCTCCGCGAAGGAGCCCGGCGACAATTCGAATTCCTCTCCATCGTTACGCAACAATATGGGCTCGGCTGACATCAGTGGTGTGCTCGAGCCGCAGAAATACTCTTCGTCCGTTATCACACAATCTGGTTGTGAAGGCAGAACGGCCCCGACGAAGCGCCCGATCAACAAGTCCAAATCGCCGTCGTTGTCGTAGTCGAAGAAGCCGTTGGATAGCTGCAAGAAATCTTTGAGCTCCAGCGGCGGCAATCGGTCGCTGGCATCCTCGAAGCTGAGCGCGCCGGTGTTGCGGAGCAGGCTGACGCCGCCACCGAAGTAGCCCACGACCAGGTCATCCAAACCGTCACCATCGAAGTCGCCTGCTGCGCAGCTCAAGACGCCTTCGGCGATCTCGAAGATCACCTTGGGCGGGGCGAACCCAGCGCCACCCAAATTGCCATACAGCGCGAGGCGCGCCGTTCCGTCGATGGCGGTGTTGCCAACCAGGGCATCGGGCCAATCGTCCCCATCGAAGTCCAACAATGCCAAGCATTCGCCCCCATGCGCGGGCAGGCCGAGGGAGGTGGTCACGTCGCTGAAACCGCGACCCGTGCTGAAAGGACAAGCGCTCGGCGACGGCACCTGCTCAGGCGCCGTACAAGCCAGCGCGAACACGCAAGGCGCAACGAAACCTGACTTCAAGCGGCGCATCAGCAGACCATTGTAGCGTGGTCCTGCGCGTCGGTGAGGCTATGCTCCACAAATGCTGGGAAACAGTTGGCCGCAGTTGGCGTTGGTTTGCTCAGCTCTGTCGTGCGTGCTGGCTTGCAAGACCGACAAGCCGGTTTTCTCGGCAGCGTCCAGCACGACGGCTTCTGTCGCCTCGACGAGCAGCGCAGCGACGACGTCCCACCCCGTGTCGCGGAGTGGTCCTATTTCACAAGCGCGACTGATGGCCCATGTGCGTCATCTCGCCTCGAGCGAGCTGCACGGCCGCGCGGCGTGCACCGCGGACGAACGCAGCGCCGCCGACTATGTCGCGAGCAAGCTCGACGAGGCAGGCGTGGCAACGTTGCCCGGATCGTCGTCGCGCTTGCACCGCATCGACACCACCGGGCTGCCCGACGGCTGCCGGAGCGTCAATGTGCTGGGCTTCCTTGGTCCCCATGGCCCAACGGAACGAGACGCAGGCAAACGCGACGGTCGACCTGCCATCGTCGTCGTTGGCGCTCATTATGACCATCTCGGCGTAAAGCAGGGCGTGAGCTATCTCGGCGCAGAGGACAACGCTTCAGGCGTGGCGGTGGCGCTCGAAATCGCGGCTGCGCTGAAACGACAGCAGCCACCACGACGCCATGCTGTGCTCTTCGCGTTCTTCGGCGCAGAGGAGGTGGGCATGCTGGGTTCGAAGGCATTCGTGCGCAAGCCCACCGTGCAGCTCGATCGTATCGTCGCGATGCTGAACATCGACATGATCGGTCGCAGGTTGGTCGATCGAACGGGCTTCGGACTACTCAAGGCGGCTTGGCAAATCGATGACCGGCGTGCGGTGGGGATCGTGGGAACCAAGCGCTTTCCCGCCCTGCGAGCGCTTGTCGACACAGCATGTAAACAAGAGGGGATCCGCGCCTATGCGCCAGGAGACTTCCCTGAGCTGATCGCCAAAGAGATCGAAAGACAATCGCGCGGTCGTGGTGACAACTGGCCCTTCGCCCGCGCCGGCGTGCCGACGGTGTTCTTCAGCTCAGGCGAGTCCGACGATTACCACAAGCCAACTGATCGAGTTGATACCTTGGAGCCGAACCTGATGTTGGCCCGAGCCAAAGCAATCTATCGAACCGTGGTGGCTCTCGCGAATGCGAACATGACGTCCTTGCGCGGATCCGCAGTGCCATCTGCAACCAAACTGCAGTGAGCAACCACCAGAAGATGGCCGGCTACAGCGGCACATGGCAGGGTCGTGGTCATGGAGCTCGATTTGGCCACGTTGGCGCTCGACGGAATGCGACTCGACCTCGGCGGGGCGCGCAGCATTGCGCTAGGCCCTTCGGGCCCAGTCACCGGTCGACTTCAAACGGACCCTGAAACCATCCTGATCGAGGCCCGCGGCCACGAGCCCATCGTCGCAGAGCGGCTATGCTGGCCCATCGGCAAAGCTCGTCTCGACACCGTCGGCACCGCGCGCGTCAAAGACGCCGAGCTGAACGTGACCGTGTGGCGCAAGCGAGACAGCGGTTGGCTCGTTGGCAAGATCGGGGCTGCGGAGCTGACCGCGACCGGTTTCAAGCTGGACGTGCCCTCCCTCAGCAGTCAACCCGTGATAGCGACTGACGTTCGAGCGAAGGGCATCGGCGTCGCGCTCGGACAGCACGGGCTCGCCCTGGTCGTCGAGGAGCTGAAGGCAGACAGGCTCGCATTGCGAATTGCGGATCTCGAGATCGGATTGCATGCGCTTCAGATCTCGAATCTGCGCGTACGGTCTGACGCCCACAACGGTCTGCTCGTCGAAGCAGACGCCTTCGCGGTGGATTCGACCGCCCTGGACGCGGCAGACTTGACGCGCCTGCTGTCGCGTGACGCCTCCACTGACCACGCACCAGATGAGGGCGACGCCAAACCGACGCGATGGCAACTCGAGCTGCTCGATCAGCTGCGCGGCAAAGTGGATGTCGATCTCACAGCGGATGCGACCTTGCCCCTGATCGGTCAGCGCCGCGCCACCCACCATTTCCGGATCCCGATATCCAACGGCACCCTCAATTTCCGAAGACTGGAAAAGAGCTTGTCCGCACTCGAAGACGCCGTGCTCGACTTTGCTGTGCGCGAAGGCAAGTTGGTGCTCGAGAAGGACATCCCCTTGGTGCCCTTCGATCGAAAAACACTGGTGGCATGGACGCTCGACGCGGCGGAGCGCAAACTCGCTGACAAACAAATGGTCCGCTTACGTCGCTTGCTTCGTTTCGAGCTGCCACGTCGCAACGAGCCGGTCGAAGCTGAGCCGTCATCCGTCGAGTTGCGTGAGCTGCTGTTCGACAACATCGAGATGCTCTTGGACTTGGGCGGCCCTGCCCGCCTCGAGCTGCCGAGCGGAGGGAGCCTACGCGCGGGCAGCCACAAAGAAGCGGCCATCGAGAGCCTGCGTGTGCGGGGCGCTGTGCGCTATCAAACGAAAGTGGGCGCAGCCGAGCACACCACCTTGCAACTCGAAAGCAAGCGGTTGAATTTCGGCCTCGACGAGATCAACATTGGCGCGCATGCGCTGTCGAGCAGCGAGGTGCAGGTGGCAGCGATCGCTCCGTCGAAGCTCAGCTTCTCAGGTGCGCGTCCAGGGAGCTTGTCCACGGTGCTACGCGACACCCTCGTGCGGGGCTTTCGATTCGGCCGCCGCGTGGGCGATGAGCGCGCGAGCAAGTGAGGCGAAGAGCCACCAAGCACCAGGAGCGCCTTTTGGCGCGGCAGATCCGGGTCGTCGTGCTATCAAGCGTCCATGTGGACCTGCGCGGCGCCAGCGACAGTGGCAGCGTTGCTGTTGCTGAGCAACGCCGCGCAGGGCGCTGAGCCAACTGCAGCGCCGCACCCCACAACCGCACTGCACTCCAAAAGCAACCTAGGCTCGGAATGGAAGCTCGATACGCCTCGAGCACTCGAGCTCGAGCTACGCCTCGGAGGCGCCGCGCGACTCGATGATTCGTCGATGTTGTCGCTGGTCGATCGGGGCGGGTTGTTGCTGGGCGCAGGCCTGGGACTCTTCTTCGCCCCCCGGATTGCCTTCGCCCTCAGCTTCGAGCATCTCGACCTCGGCAACGAGGATAGCGGCGTGCTCGATGGCGGCACCTACCGCGTGTCGCGCGACCTCAACACCGCTTGGCTCGGTCTGCGGCTATACCCCTTCATGAGTGAGCGCATAGGCGGCTTCGTTCGCCTGGCGATCGGTGGCAGCTGGCAACGTGCAGATGTGACAGGCTCGGCTTGGCCAGTCATGCAACCCGCACTAGCGCAACCCATCAGCTGCAGCGGTTCGGCGCCACTCGCGTTTGCCCTGCGCGCTGAGCTCGGCCTCGATGCCAAGCTCAGCGGTTCGGTGCGCTCACAGATCACAACGAGCTTCGACAACTATGGCCTCAGCGATGACCTGCTCGACACCTGCGTAACAGGCTCTGGCAGCGTACAATCGGTGGCCACCAAGGCTAGCTTGATCTACCGCTTCGACCTGTGAGCATGATGCACCGGTCGATGCTACGGGCACGTTACGTGAGGTACTTCAATGGGTCGTGACGCACTTTGCTGGATCGTCATCGCAATCTCTTGTTTCGGCTGTTCGCCCTCGTGGGAGCCGCCTGCGCCTCCCACCGAGCACCTCATTCCGACACCACCCCCGCTATGGCCTTCGGATCCACGGGTCCTGCCGTCGAGTGCGCCAACCATCGCAACAGCCACCACCGCTACCCCCGCAGTGGTCGACGCCGGGCCTCCAAAGCCCACGGGGCCCACGCCATCCATCAGAGTCGAAACGCCTTACAAATTGGGTGAGCGAATCGAGCCAAAAACCCGCGCGGCTTACATTGCCGATTGGCAGGATCGCAAACGTTGGAACGATGGTTCAATGGGGGTGCTCATCGCTGACGCGGCGCCGGTGCTGGGTCACCCAGATCCGCGCGTCATCGTCAACGTCGACAAAGTCAAAGGTCCTCACAACGCCAAACGAATCCAGCGCTCGGCCCGCCGCTACCATTGGATAAAGGTGGTGCGCTGTTACCGTCTCGGCGCCTATAAGGATCCACACTTGCGAGGATGGACAAAAGCAGTCTTCACGCTCGATCGAAATGGTCGCGTACGTAGGCCGCGAATGCTCAAGACCAAGTTGAAGAACGACGCGGTTGCCCGCTGCATCGTCAACAAGCTGAGCAAGCTCAAGCTGCAACGCGCCCGCGGCACCTCACGGGTTTGGGTGGCGATTCGTGTTGGACCGGGCGACGAGCCCATGCCTCCGCCAGAAGATCTCCTGGTTCCAGGCAGCGGCCAGCTTCCGATAAGCGCCATGACCAAGGGCGTGCGCGACGGCTTGACCACAATCGAAGAATGTTATCGGGCAGCATTCGCCTACGCGCCTGGGCTCTGGGGACGCATTGTGATCCGCTTCCATTTGACCCAAGCCGGCAAGCTCGATGAGGCGTTCCAGGCGGGATCGCGTTTTCCCGACGCCAGAATGCGCCAATGCGTGCTCCACGCAGCCCGAAAGCTCAGCTTTCCGAAACCGACAGGTGGCGACATCCGATTTGTCGTACCACTGCGCTTCTTCAGCGATCGCTCACGACACGAGAAGCGGTAACCACTCGACCAATGGTCGTAGGAGCGGGGTTCATCCGGTTCATTCCCGCCGCACGCCGCCTACGACCATTTCGAGGTTCGGCACCCGCCCTGCACAAAAGGAAAAAGGCGAGCCCGAAGACTCGCCCTTTCTAATGGTTGCTCCTGTTCAGAGCATCAGCTGCTCAGGAAACAGCGTCTTTGATCGCCTTGACCGGACGAGCGCGAACGCCCTTGCTGGCGGGCTTTGCTTTGAAAATGGTGGGCTCGCCAGTGAACGGGTTGATTCCCTTGCGTGCCTTGGTGGCCTTTTTCTTCACTACGGTGAACTTTGCAAAACCGGGAACGGTGAACACGCCCTGGCGCTTGAGCTGCTTGTGGCCGATATCGGCGAGCGACTCGATGATCTCCTTGACCTGCTTGCGAGTGAGTCCGTCTGCCCCGTCGACCAACGCATTGATGAGCGCTGTTTTGGTCATGGGTGCAACCCTCTTGGTAGCCGTCTTTTTGGTAGCCATTCTCTTTTTTCCTTTATGCCTTGTCCGCGCGGCTTTTCTTGCGCCTCCGTCGGCAATCGACCGACGTGAGGCAGGAAAACAACCACATTTCTTCGAGAACTCCAACCAAGAATTGCGATTTACCCTACAAAAACAGTGTTTTTGTGGATCAAGAGGCTTCAAACCTGTGTGTAAGCTGTGAAGAGTAGGCGATTCGGGACGTTGTCCGAGGTGCTGCGCGTCAGTCGAAAAAGAGCCTTGCTCACCTCGTTGTGAGCCAACTGCTCGACAAACGCGCGGTCCTGCGGCAGTTCCCACGACGGCCCAAAACAGGCTATAAGATGGGCCGATGGCAACTACGATGAAGCGTTCGACGTTGGTTTCCGCGCTGCTGCTGCTCGCACTTGCGCTGTGCACCTCGGGTGTTTTTGCGGCGCCTACTTTCAAGCAACGACGCGAGGCGCAGAAGCTCGCCCTGCAAGGCAAGCGGCTCGCCGCCAAAGGCGAGTACAAGAAAGCAGCCAAGAAGTACAAGCGCGCTGATCGCTTGGCGCCGAAGGCGACCACCAAGGTTCTACTCGCCAAGGCCTTGATCGAGCTCGAGGACTTCGTGACTGCCGGCGACGTGCTGCGTGAAGCCTCTGAGATGAAGGTGCGGCCCTGGCCCGAAAAGAAGGCCGTCAAGCAGGCGACCTCTCTTCTTGCCGAGCTGGAAGATCGCACACCACAGCTGACCATCGACATCTTCGAGCCATCGGCGGACAAGGTCAACGTCACGGTCGATGATGAAGGCTTCGAGCCCGCTGATGGCGCGGTGCCCTTCAACCCAGGCAAGTACAAGATCGTAGCGACTGCCAAAGGGTATGCGGACTGGAAGAAGACAGTGAGGCTCGAAGAGGGCGACAAGAAGACCTTCGAGATCACCATGAAGCCGCGCATCGGCGACGACGACGATGACGATGACGACGACGACGACGACGACGACGGCGGTGGTCTCAGCCGCTGGCCAGCCTACGTCGCATGGGGCACCGGCGCAGTAGGCCTGGGCTTGGGCGTCGCGTTCGGGATCGCCGCCATTCAGTCGACCAATGACGTGCTCAATCTCTACGACTGCCAGAGCGGCAAGTGTCCTCCGAGCGCGGAGAACGATCTGAACATCGCGAAGACCAACGGCAACATCTCAACAGCTGGGTTCGTCATCGCGGGAGTCGGGGCAGCGGCAGGGACCATTCTGTTTCTGATGGCTGACGATGGCGAAGAGGACGAGGAAGCCACGACAGAAGACGACGAGGAAGAAGACGACGGCATGCTGCGCATCAAGGCGCAGCCGATGATCGGTCCTGGCTTCATTGGCGTCGTTGGTAGCTTCTAGACGCCGGCCGGGCTCGATGCTGCGCAAGGCCGTAGCCGGAACCCTTGGCATGGCCGTTCTCGCGGCAACGGTTGTTGCTGCCGCTCAGACCACAGCAGACAACGCCGACAAATACTGGCGCTTGCGAGATCGACTGCGCAAGGAGTTCGTGGTGGTGGGCGCCGGCTCGGGCGAGGCCATCCCTGCCTCGCGCCGACACGAGGCCGACGGAGTCATTCGCTGGGCAGACGCAACCATCCGGCTCGGCTGGTATCTGGCAGTGCTCGCTACCGAGCACGCGATGTTGTCCCAACCAGCGGCGTATCCTGGCTTTGATCGCGGTGGGCAAGCAACCACCGAGGCGAGCGTCGATGAGCTCTACTACGCGCTCAACGCGCTCGAGCGCCTCGATCGGGTCGCAGACGCATCCTTTCCGGCCCCTTGCACGATGGCCGAGTCGCTCAACGGATTTTTCATCCGCGACGACGTTGGTGCGGGCTTCCATGCCAATTTTGCACCGCTATCGAAGACGCTCTCGGACTACCTCGATCCGGTGCTCACCAACAATGAGATGAGCCAAGATCAGGTCTACCACCTGCTCCTTGGCCTAGCACTCGTCAAACGTTTCATTCCGGCCTCCGTCGTCGTGCAGGGTCGCCCTTTGCAGTCGTGGGCTGTAGCGCAAGCGCAGCGCATCGTAGAGCACGTCAGTAATGAAGGCCTGTGGTCCATTCTCAACCCCGCTTGCGACGACCGTCCGGTGGCGCGAGGAGCAGGGGCCATCGGCTTCGCGCTCGGCACCGCGCGCGCGATCGACTTTTTGACCGACGGCAGCTACGCACCCTATGTTCCCGACGCAGCCCTCGGGATCTGGGAGCTCGCCCGCAATCCGGACGGCATCGTCTACGTCAGCCTCGACAGCCTCCACATGGCAATGACCACAGCGGCCATCGGAAACGGTTGGCTGCAAACCACCACGGACGACCTGGTGACCCTCGCTGCCAAAGAAGGATGGCCCGTCTATCCACTCATACACCGCGCCATCCATGGCAACGAAAAAGCACCTCGATGGTGCGCGCGTGGCGACGAGGTCAACGCCGAAACGCTCACCATGCTGAGCGAGCTACCACTCGACGGCGATGTGGCCTCGCCGTACCCGAACGGTCCCGCGAATCACAGCTTCACCACTTCGAGCCGCTTCATTCGAGGCGCCGATCAAGCCTATGTTGGCGCGGAAGGCAGTGAAGGCGAGCGCTACAACGGCCTGGACTTCATGCTTCTGCACAACGTTTACGCCTTGGCAACGCCGGCTACCTGGGACGGCGGCGACGGCCCCGGCATACCGAGCTGCGACGAGCTGGACATCCCCTCGGATAGCCCGGCGGTCGAGCCGAGCGGCTGCGGCTGTTGGGTCGGACCACGGTCGGGTGCCAATCCGTGGTGGCTCGCGCTGGGCCTCGGAGCTGCATGGCGTAGACGGCGATGGCGACGATCCGCTGTGGTCTAAGTGCGCACACTTGCCCACCAATTTGTCGCGGTTGTTGGACCGCAGCACCTAGCCGCAGGCTATTCTATGAGTTGGCCCTCAACGGCTTTTTCGAAACATGCGCCTGATCACCTTTGTCGCCGCCACCTTTGTCGTGGCCGCTTGTGGTGGCGAAGCCTTCTACGACCCGGCACTCTGGGCCACAGGCAAGGGTAGCCAAGGAGGGGGAGGAGGAGGCGCGGCGGCGACGACCAGCAGCACGACCACGAGCTCGACGACGAGCAGCAGCAACGTGGGTGCTGGCGGACAAGGTGGGGTGGGCGGCTCGGTGGGGGGCGCCGCGCCAATCTCGTCAACCCTCGAGGAGATCGATCTGGGTGTGGTCAAGATCGACGAGCTGGTGACCTTCGAGATTCCCGAGAACACCTTGGGTTTCACCACCATCATCCAAGCGTTCGGTCCCTACGGCCGAGTCGGCGTGAAGCAACTGCAGTCGCCAACCCAGCAGAAGGTCATCGACAATTACATGATCGACGGCACCAGCTGGATCTTCTCGTGGTACGGCACCACCGTCGCCGGCGTTCCCCAATCCGACGCCGCAAGCGCCATGCCCAAAGTCAAGACAGGCACCTGGCAGCTGCTCATGGGCAATCCTTTCGGCGTCGAGGATCAAGCCCAAGTCAGTGTGTGGTTGCGGCGTACCTCTGATGGTGACTTCCACGGCGGCGTGATGGACGTCAACGTCTACATCGCCGACAACGCCGCCCCCGAGTCGCACATGAACGACGTGCTCGCCGCGGCGTTCAACGATTGGGGCGGGATCAACCTCGGCAAGGTGAGCTACTTTGCACTTGGCCCTCAGTGGTCCACCATCGATGAATCGTCCTTCTTGCTCCTGCAGGAGAAGAGCATCGACAGCAAGGTGGCGCCCGCGCTCAACCTCTTCGTCGTCTCCGATTTGAGCGGAGAACTGGAGCAGGCCGCTGGAGTTGCCGCCGGCATCCCCGGGCAAGGCATCACTCATGGCACCCACTCGAGCGGTGTGGTGATGGAAGCCATCGCCGATGTGAAGCTGGCAGCGCTGGTGGTTCGCCATGAAGCAGGACATCTCGCGGGGCTCTTCCACACCACTGAAATCACGGCGGGTTTCTTCGATCCACTCAACGACACGCCAACTTGTAGTGACGTGATGGGCAAGCTCTACGATTGCCCCGACGCTGGCAACATCATGTTCCCAGTGGCCAACCCGGACGCGACCATCTTCTCGACCATGCAAGCGCGGGTGCTACAAGGCAGCTCACTGTACCGGGGCGAGCTACAACAAGCGCCCGAGGGCGACGCCGCGAGCAACCCGCCGGACTCGAAGTCCGCACCCGCCAACGGCTTGCAGGGCAAACCCGCAGCAGCAACCCTGTCCGCAAGCTGGAACAAGCGCATGGGATCCGTCGCGTCGCGCTTGATCACCAGTCACTGGTGCAACCGCATGCGTGCGTCCGCACCGGCGAAACGGTTGACCCAACTGCTGAAGCCCCCCGAGCTGCTGGCGCTCGCTCGAGACCCGTCGGTGATGCCCTACATCCGCAAACGGGCGCTGCTTGCTCTGGCGAGCGCGCCCAGCAAGGGGGCCATCACCGCTGCTGCCATGAAGTTGGCGACGAGCCAATTGGAGCCTCGGGCGGTGCGTTTGGGTGCGCTCAGGCTACTGGCAGCCCGCAAGGCTCGGCCATCGATTCAGGCCCTCCGCAAGGATCCAGATCCTGTCGTGGCACGACTCGCAGGACGCCTCTAGCGGGGACGATACTGTAGCGAAATGTGGTATGAGCGGCGAGGTCGCTGTGATAGGAGCGACACGATTCGTCTTGCGCCTCGCCGCTAGCGTTGTACACAGTGCCGCGCTCGCTAATCAGCGGCGCGAGACAGGGGCCGAGCGGCATGCGTGATCAATTCGACGACGAAGACAACAATCCTGACATCAAAGCGGTGGTTGCTGAGTACCGCGAAGCGTTACGCAAGCGCTTGCAACTCGCGATTCCCATTGTCGCGCTCGTGGCGGCGGTGCTGGTAGTTCTCGCGGGTACTTACAGCATCGATCCTGGCGAAATCGGCGTGGTGCGCACGTTCGGCAAGATGACCGACAAGACCAAGCCGGGCCTGCATTTCATCGTCCCATGGGCCCAGAGGGTCGACATCGTCAACGTCGCCAAGGTGCGACGCGCCGAGATCGGCTTCCGCTCGAGCAAGGGCGGCCCCAAGCGAGTCATCAGCGAATCGCAGATGCTCACCGGCGATGAGAACATCGTCGAGGCGGAGATGATCGTGCAGTTCAAGATCGCCGATCCCGTCAAGTACTTGTTCCGACTCAACGATCCGGAAAAATCACTCCATGTCGCCGCCGAGGTCGCGTTGCGCGGAGTGGTTGGCCAATCGACGATTACCTCGGGTCTCGAGAAACTCGACGAACGCACGCAACATCCCGTCAAGAAAGGCGCGGACAAGAAGGGCGCGGACAAGAAGGGCGCGGACAAGAAGGGCGCGGGCAAAGATGGCGGGGGCAAAGATGGCGCTGGTAAAGATGGCGCTGGTAAAGTGGCCGCGAAGGCCGATGCCGGTGCCCCTGACCCAGATGCTGCCAAGAAGAGTCCGAAGAAGGCAGAGGAGTCGACTGACATTCTGACGACCGGACGTGAAAGCGCCCAAATCGCAGCCATGAAGAAGCTGCAAGAGCTGCTCGACCTCTACGAGAGCGGGCTGAAGATCGTGGATCTGAAACTGCAAGCAGTCGACGCACCTGACGAGGTAAAAGACGCTTTCCACGATGTGGTTCGGGCACGCGAAGAGCGCGAGAAGAAGATCAACAAGGCGCTTGGCTATCAGCAGGACCGCATCCCGCGTGCGCGCGGCGCTGCCAAGAAGATCCAGCGGGCCGCCGAAGCCTACGCCCGCGAGCGCGTGCTGCTCGCCGAGGGTGAGGCGAAGCGTTTCAGCGCAATCCTCGCCGAGTACCGCAAGGCGCGCCATGTCACTCGGGAGCGACTTCATCTCGAGACGTTGGAGAAGATCCTCAAAAAGGTGGACAAGAAGGTCTTCATCGATGCCGATGTGGCCAAAGGCTCGGTCCCGATTCTCCCGCTAGGTGGCAACCTGCTCGGCGGCAAAGGAGGCAAGTGACATGAACAAGTCAGCTGCCATCGCCCTGGTCGTCTTCGCAGTCCTGGTAGGCGCTTATTCCTCGGCTGTCTTCGTCGACGAAACCAAGCACATCGTCATCACCCAGTTCGGTGAGTTCAAGCGAACGATCTCCGAGCCTGGTTTGACGTTCAAGATCCCCTTCATCCAGAAGGAGATCCACGTCGAAAAGCGCATCTTGGCGCGCGACACCATGCCGCAGCATTACTTTACTTCTGACAAGAAGAAGCTGGTGGCCGATCCCATCACCCGCTGGCGCGTCGTCGATCCACTTCTGTTCTACAAGTCGGTTGCTGACGAGGATCGCGCCCGCTTGCGCATCGACGATTTGGTCGGCAGCGAGCTGCGCCAAGAGCTGGGCACGCTAACCATGGGCGACATGGTGGGCAGCGCTCGTGGCGGCACGATGTCCAACGTTACCAAGCGGGTGCGCAATCGCGCCAAGGACTACGGCATCGAGATCGTCGACGTGCGCATCAAGCGGCTCGACCTGCCCAAAGAGGTGCAAAAATCGGTATTTGACCGCATGGTCGCCGAGCGCGAGCGGCTGGCAAAAGGCTACCGCGCCCAGGGCCAGGAGAAAGCCGACGAGATCACGTCCAAGGCCGACAAGACCGAGCGTCTGATTCTGGCTCGAGCCACCAAGGATGCAGAGGTAGCCCGCGGTAAAGGCGATGCCGAAGCGACGCGGATCTACGCCGAGGCATTTGGACAAGACCCTGAGTTCTACGCCTTCGTTCGTAACCTCGAGGCCTACGAGAAATCACTGAGCAAGGAAGCCACGATCGTGCTCTCGACTGGCTCCAAGCTCTTCAGGTACCTAACCAAACCGGGAACTGCCGCCAAACAGGCTGACTAGGTTCTTAATAGACTGCGGCCGGACCTCGTCGCGGCGGTCGCTACTATCCCACCGTTCGATTTTATTGGG
>CAZRGL010000287.1:0-13878 GCA_964599485.1 uncultured Polyangiaceae bacterium | reverse complement strand
ATCACCTGTCCTACCCGCAGCCTGGAAAGCGTCCCGAGCCTGGGTCAATCATCGTTCTGTGCGGAGCACATCATGACCATGCACACCGGGGCAGCTTGGTCATCGACCGGGACGCGGATGGCAAGCTGCGCTTTCATCACGCCGACGGCCGGCGCTACGGAGCTTTGCAGGCGTCGCGCAGCGCCGAGGACGCGCTCTGCAAAATGGGCTTCGGCAGAGCCGAGGTGCGGGCGGTCCTCGTCGGGGCAGGCGGGTCGCTCGAGGAGGTGATTCGCAAAGCGCTCGGCGCGCTGACGGCTAACAGAACGGACAACTCGGGTGCTGAGTGAGCGGTGTTGACGCTAGGCACGACGACTCTTGCTGGCGGCGCTCTTGTTCTTGAGCCAGTCGAGCCAAGGGGCCATGCCCTCACCAGATTGAGCCGACAGCTCGAAGATCTGGATGTTTGGATTGACCATCTTGATGTTCGCAACGGTTTGGCTCAGGTCGTAGGAGAGGTGCGGCAGTAAATCGATCTTGCTGAGCACGGCTACGTCGCAGACGCGAAACATCAGCGGGTACTTCAGAGGCTTGTCTTCACCTTCGGTCACGCTCAGCACCACCGCCCTGGCCGACTCGCCGATATCGAACTCGGCAGGACAGACCAGATTGCCCACGTTTTCGACAATCAACAGGTCAGAGGCGCTCAGGTCCATTCCCGCGAGCGCTTCGCGCACGACGTGAGCGCCGAGATGGCAGTCGCCGCCCATCTCGTCGGTGTTGATCTGCACCACCGGTCCACCAGCAACCGCAAGCCGTTTCGCATCATTGGCGGTGCAAATATCGCCAACCACAACGGCCGTAGGATGGGTGGCCATCAGCTGGGGAATCGACTTTTCGAGCAAAGTCGTCTTGCCAGAGCCCGGCGAGCTCATCAGGTTGAGCGCAAACACCCCACTGTCTGCGAAGCGTTGACGATTCTCGGCGGCCACCAGGTTGTTGGCGTCCAGGACGTTCTTGACCACTCTTATTTCCATGTCGATCCTGCTCTGTCGTCGCTCGTCGGCAACAGGGCATCGTGCGGCTGGTAACCCGGCGAAGCCCATCGGCTTTCTTCTTGGCTCGAAGTTGCTCGTGAAGGCAACCCCTGTACGCGTTGCGCTCTGTCGATCTTTGCGCCAGGCTCACCGAGTGGAGCTCAGGCGCCAAGGCAGGTTGTGGCTAGTAGCTGCGTGGCTCATGGCCGTTGGTGGCTCGGGCTGCGGCACGGGTGGCAGCTCAGGGCCAGCCCGGGGACCGACCCCTGTAATCGAAGTCGCAACTGCCCAGGCCGCTACCGACAGCCAAGACGCTCCTGATGTGATCGCCAAACGGCGGCCGCGACGAGCCGACGGATTGGCTTGCGTGGAGTCGCTTCGCTATGGCGAACCCTTGCTCAGCAAAGGGTCGAAAGGGAGCCTACCCAAAGACGAGCAACTCTTTCGTGACGGCGTCGCGGCAGAACGCGGCGGCAATTCAGAGCAAGCCCGCAAGCGTTACCTCTCCATCACGCAGAATCACAAGCGTTCGCGCTTCGTGCCGATGGTCTACCTGCGTTTCGGCGAGCTGTTCGCCGCCCAGGGCAGAGTGAGCCCCAACTACTACGACATGGCGGTCAGGTCCTTTCGTGAGGTGCTCAAGTACTCGCCGCCGGACAACGTGGGCTACTTCTATGCGTCCTGGCAATTGGGGATCCTCAAGCAGGCGATGGGCGGGCACGCCCAGGCTCTGAGCGACTTCAAGCGCGCTGCTGAGGGAGCGAGCTCGCACCCCAAGGCGCACTGCATGTCGTCTATTGCTCGCAGAGCACGCAGGCAAAGCATCAAGTCCTATGCCGAGGTCGGTCAACCTCGAATGGCATTTCGGTTCTTTCGACTGATGAGCGGCGACAAAGGTGCGAACAACGAAGACGCCATCACGATGACCTTGCAGCTCGCCAAGCACCTTGCCTCCAAGCGTCCTCCCGATGCGGCTTATCTGACAGAGGAGGCGCTGCGCCGAGGGGCAAGCACCAGCCACTGTGGGGACTTGCGAGCCTTGGTCCGGCAGCTCGGCAGCGCCGCCGCCAAGTCGAAACCTGGCGTTGACCAGCTCTGTCCCTGAAGCTGATTGGAACAAATCGTCCGCAGCTGTGAGCTGGCTCACTGTTCAGCCAGCGGTAGCGGCGTACCTTCAAGGCATGAAGTACGGAGAGTTTCAGATTGCGGTGATTGAGCTGGCTGCCGCTGGGACGACGATTTCCGTCGCCAATGTGGTGGCCGCGTTGCGAGTAGAGCCAGCCCAGACGGAAGAGTGGCTCGATCAGATGGCGCGCGAAGAGCGCCTCACGGTAGAGCTCGACGAGGAGGCGGGCGCGATCTACTACCGCGTGCCCGGGCTGACCGTACAACCACAACAACAGCGGCGCTGGGCGCCCTCGTTTTGCAAACGCGACTCTAGTGTGGCGCGCAAGGACCGAAGCAAGAGTGTGGCGGCCGCGGCGCTGCTCGGTCTGCTCTTGCCAGGTGCCGGACTGCTTTATGCAGCTCCGCTGAGCGCCGCGGCGATCGCGACCGTGGCAGTCGTCGTCATCGTCAAAATGACAGCCGCTTTCCCGCTCATCGGCTGGCTGCTCTCTTCGGTCGCCTTGGGCCTATGCGCCGTGGCCACAGCGGTGCTCAACGCCGTTTACGTCAAGCAGTACAACCGCGAAGGCAAACGCGTCCACTTGCCCCCCCCCAACGGTGACTGGAGCCGCTACGCCGAGAGCCTGTAGGCACCGCAGGCTCAAATCCAGCGCAAGCCGACGCCGAAGATCAGAATGCTGACGGCGGCGATCCCCCAGATGGTCGACACAGTGATCACCTTGTCGCGCAGTTTGGGCATGTCGTGAACCCAAAAGGCCACCAGATTGAAGTGCAGGTAGCCGAAGATGACGATCAACCAGACATGAGGGAAGCTCCAGAAGGAGTACTCCCAGATCAGCATGTCTGCGCGATTGAGCACGATCTCCACCGCGACGCAGAAGATGCTGTTCGCCAAACCGAAGAAGAGCCTGTTGGGAATGCCCCAGATGCGGAGCGTCTTGTCCTTCGGGAGCATCTTGGCCAAGGCGATTCCGCCGATTGCGAACATGAAGCAGATCTCGAAGTTCAGTCCGACCAAAATTAGGTAAGCGGTCTTGCCCGGCGCAGTCCACAGCGCCGAACGCTGACTGAAATGCAGGATCAGCCCGTTGGCGATCTCGTTCAGCCAGTCCATCCCCCAGAAAGCCAAGCCCGCGAACACCAGGTTCCAGTTACGGCGTTCTATTTCGGTTGCGTAGATGTAAATCGCCAGCGCCAGCAGCGCGACGATGTACCAGCTGAGGTGGCTCGGATCGCGCAAATTGGCAAGCGCTTGCTTGGAGGCCTCGGTCAACATGTCGACCTTGCTTTACCTCCATCAGCGCCTTGCCTCCATTGAGCAGCGGAGCCGTATGAGATCGCCCTGACGCTTTTCTGCTACCTTGGTCACATTCCGAAGAGCAAGAGCGACGCAATGAATACGATGCGGAATCATCACAACTTGTCGGTCCTGGTGGCATTGATCGCGACGGTGACGCTGACCTCGACGCATGAGGCCAGCGCTTGTGGAAACGCGGTGCTCACCGTCGTCGACCTCGCCGTCTCCAAGCTGTCGGCGGCTGAGTACCACCTACACTACGATCGGGCTCAGACGGCGACCCGCTTCGTGTTGATGTACTCGCCCCGCATCCGCAGCAAGAAACTCGGCAAGAACATCCTCATCAATCGCGCCCTGCGCCTCATGGCCGTGTCCGTCGCGCGCCTCAACGGCGACTTCATTGCCCATCGCGGCAACAAGGACTGGCCCAACAAGACCGAAGCGGATCGAGCTGGCAACCTCAGCTGGGCCATCGATACGCTTCAAAAGCTATCCAAGGCCAAACCCGACGACCCCTCGCTGCAAACTGATCTCGGCGAAGTGCTCGCCAAGCGGCCCAAACATCGGGCCCAGGCTGCCAAAATGCTGCGCTCGCTCGAGAAGCGTGACCTGCTAACCAGCGCCCATGGGTACCGAGCACTAGCCAAACTGCGTCGCAGTGCAGGCCACGGATTGCCCAGTTGGCTGCGCGCACCCCTCGAGACTTTGCACGCGCCCGCCATCGCCCTCGAGGAGCTACGCAGCGTCTCCATGGCCAAGCGGGTCTACAAGCGCCCCCTCGACAGGGCAACGATCGACCGCATGCGCGGGCCTCGCAATCGCGGCTTGCCGCCCCCCAGGTCAATTCCCGAACGTGACCCCTTCAAGGACATGCCGCCCCCCCTGCTCAAGCCCCAACAGGACCCCTTCAAGAACATGTAGCGCGGGCGATCGTGCCGCGAAAGAAGTCGACTGTGAACTTCCGGCTCCGCCATTTTCGTGAACATTGGGGCCTTCGCCGCCTTGGCTAGGCAATGATTTCCACAGTTTGCGCGACCGAATCGGCTTGGCACCGATGATGCTGTCATCAGTCTCCAACAGGGAGACGATATGCCAATGACCAAAGACATGATGAAGCGCGGCCGCATGTTGGCCGCAGCACTCTTGCTTTTTCCTGCGCTTACCGGCGCCACCCAATGTGGAGGCCCAGGGCTCGACGCACCCGATATCGAGGGCAAATGGGCGCTGAGCTACGACAACCAAATCGACGTAGAGATCAAGCTCGGCGGCGCAGTCTACAAGGAGACCTTGGGCGCCACGGGGGGCACCATCACCATCAATCACGATGGCCAGCCCATCAGCTTCGATCTGGACTGCGCCCGAGCCGATGTCGTGTGTCCCAGCGAAGTCTGGCCCGCGACTGTGGACATGGAGCAGCGCAACGACAACCACCCGCGCAACGTGTGGGTCCGCATTCCCACCCAGTCCTGCGAGGGCCAGCTGGTCGCGCCCCAGCCCGGCGACTGTGGTGATGGCACGCCCAACCCGGATTGCAACGACGTTTGCGATGGTGAGATCAAGCAGGGCACCGCGGACCGTTTCGGCTTGATCAACAAAGACGGCAGCCGACTCGACGTCCTGCTCGGCGCCGGGATTGCCAGCAACGGTTTCAACTGCGCCATGTTGGGCCTGTCGGCTGCAAGTACCGAGCTCGTGACCAGCGGAGGGGCTGATCAGAGCGACTGGACCGTGGACGAGCTGAGCAGCGGCAAAGTCGCGGTAGGCTACGCGGGCGGCTGCCTTTGGGCCGGTGACCCTGACTCCGACGGCAAGCTCGAGGCGCTGGTGATCGGCGCCAGCATCGAGATTTCGACCGGCTTTACCGGCGCCCGAGCAGACTGACCGGCGGGCAGCTCACCCCAAACCCCCTCTCCTTGCCGGGAGAGGGGGGAGCCGTCATTTTGTGGCCGAGGTGGTCAGGGTGCCACAAGACGCGTGTCTGGAGCCCGTTCGGAGTATGGTCAGCGGCTGAGCAAGCGCATGCAACTCGAGCCAGGCACCATGGTCACACCCAAGGTGCGCCTCACCCGCCAGTTGGGCAAAGGCGCGATGGGTAGCGTATGGGTTGCCGAGCACCTCTTGCTCAAGTCCCAAGTGGCCGTCAAATTCGTCCAGAGCGACCAAGACGCCAGCAAGGTGGCACGCTTCGAACGCGAAGCCACCGCGGCGGCGCAGCTGACCAGTCCGCACGTGGTGCGCACCTACGACTACGGGACGATGGAAGACGGCACGCCCTACATCGTCATGGAGCTGCTGCATGGCGCCACCTTGTCGCACTGGCTGCGCGAACACGGACTGCTCTCGCTAGATCAGGCCGTCACCATCATCCGCCAAGTAGGTCGAGTGCTCAGCGAGGCGCACGCCTTGGGCATCATCCACCGAGACATCAAGCCGTCCAACCTGCTCATTCAGGAAAGCGGCGACGAGATCTTCGTCAAGGTGCTGGACTTCGGCGCGGCCAAGCACCTGCGCGTGGATGACTTCGCCGGCGTTACCGCCACCGGTGAGATCGTAGGCACGTTGCATTACCTCAGCCCCGAGCAGTTCGCCGACTCCAAGGACGTCAATCACTTGGCTGATTTGTGGGGGTTGACGGTGGTGCTCTACAACGGGCTGACGGGCGCCCTTCCCTTCCACGGCAACTTGCTGACGGAGCTGGCCATTCAAGTCAATCAGGGCAATTTCACGCCCCCCAGCGAGCATCGCGAAGAGCTCCCCGCAGCGCTCGACAACTGGTTCGGCCGCGCCCTCTGTCCCGATCCCGAGGAGCGCTTCGGCACCCCTGCCGAGATGGTCGAGGCCTTCGTCATGGCGCTCGGCCCCACGATCGATCAGGGCCTCGGCCGCCTCAGCCGCGTCTCCTTGCCGGGCACCTTTGCCAAGCAGCAACCATCCTGGGAAGAAGAGATCGAAAACCCACCCACCTCGTGGTCGGGCCTCGACACAGCCGAGCGCAATTCCGAAATGGTGCCCCGGCGCGACCCGTCACGCGTCTGGAAACGCTTGGCGGCCGCAGTCATCGTGGTCGCCCTGCTGCTCTACTTGCTGCTGGCGCTGATTCGCTGAGGCCCGGCGCTTGCGCCTTCGTTCAGGCCCGAACAGGTCGTTGCTGCGACATGTTCGCAACCACGCCGATGTTTCTCTCGCCTAGGGCTGGCTCAGTACGGCGCTACAAAAGAACGCAGCGGGCCTCCCGAGCGTGCCTCTTCACCGATATGCCTGCAGCACAGCGGGCCATTGGGAGGTGTCATGCGTCGAATCATTGTTTCGTTGTTGATGATGTTTGCCGTCACCGGCTGTCTGCTAGATGGACCGACTGGCCTACAGGGTCCCGAGGGCAAGCAAGGGGAGCCCGGACCAGCGGCAGAGCCAGGAGCGGAAGGCGAACCGGGCTACGGTGCTTTTTGCGGCCAGCACAACAAGACCAAAGGCGACCTCGGAGGCTACGAGGGTGCCAAGACCATGTGTGAAGCCGCGTGCAATGACGCCGACGCCCACATGTGTACGGGCGTGGAAATGGTCATGAGTGCACAGCTCGGCCTTCTGCCAGCAAATTCGAGCTTCTGGTACGCCAACAACAGCGTCAGCAGCGTCAACATCTCGGGCCAAACCTACCTCAACAACGATTGCTTCGGTTGGACTGAGGACGGCAGCGGCACGGCAACTGCGGTCGGCTCCCTCTTCAGCGACATGCCAAACGCCGTGTTCTGCGCCGGTGTGTTCGGCGCTCTGCCGGACCTCGCGTGCTGCAGCTGATCGCCAACACCCCCACCCGCAAAGAAAGAACGCAGCGGGCGGGCATCGCGGCCCTCTTCACCGATATGCCCGCAACGCAGCGGGCCACTGGGAGATGTCATGCGTCAAGTCGCCACCCAACATACGAGAGTCGCTCTGTTGCTCGTCGCCGTGAGCTTGTTGTGGAGCGGGGCTGCTCGAGCTGGCAACGCCAAAGCGGCACAGCAGCTCTTCGACGCAGCAATACGGCTGCGTAAAGCTGGAAAGATCGCGCTTGCTTGCGCGAAATTCCGTGCGAGCATGATGGAGGAGCCATCCGTAGGTGCGCTGCTCAACATCGCCAAATGCCACGAGCGGGAGGGCAAATTAGAGTCTGCTTTTGCAGACTACGAGCGCGCCCTCGAGCTCAGCGAAGCCTTGGCCGACGAGCGGCGCCGCAAGCAGATTGTCGAGTACGTCAAAGCACGGATGAGAGCCCTCGAGCCCCGCTTGCCCAAGGCCGACAAGCAAAAGGTACCCAAGGCCGACAAAGAAGTGGTGCCCAAGGTCGACGAGCCTAGTGCCAAGAAGCCGCCACCAATCAGGCAGTCCTTGCCGGCGCCTGCGCCCTCCAAGCCGACGTGGCCTTGGGCCGTTGGCGGGGCAGGCTTGGCCCTCGGCATCGTCAGCGCAGGTTTCGCGATCGACTACGCCGTCACGTTCAACGCGCTCGCCGACGCCTGCAAGAACAGGTTCGCAGACTGCCAGGTCGACGATCCGAGCTTCGACGTCCAAGCCCACAACGAGCGCTTGAACCGCGACAGCATCGTGAGCATCACCACCGGGGCGTCCGGCGCGGTCGCCCTCGGCATCGCCATCGTGGGCTTGGTCTCCGCATCGCCACCTGCTGCTACCGAACCGAGTCAAGCAGTCATGGTGCTGCCCTACCGCGACCAACACGGCGGCGGCCTGACCTTGCAAGGGCGTTTTTGATTCCCCTCTGAGCACCGAAGCCCATGGCAACAGAGAAGATCAGCGAAAAGCGGAGCGTGCATGGCACACGGAAATTGCTCGCCCCTGGGGCCAGCTTCCAAGGCCGCTACGAAGTCATTCGCTCCATCGGCACAGGGGGAATGGGCGAGGTCTACGAGGTCTCGCACCTGGCAACGCGCCGACGACTGGCCCTGAAAGTTCTCAAAGCGACCACGAACGATGTGTGGCTCACCGAGCGCTTCGCCCAAGAGGCCTACGTTACTGCGGAGGTGTCGAGCGATCACATCGTCCAAGTGCACGATGCGGGCTTCGACGAAGAGTACGGCCTGCCGTTCTTGATCATGGAGCTACTGGAGGGCAAAGATCTGTCACTTCTCCTCGACGAAAGGGGGCGTCTGCCGCCAGCCGCAGTACTGACGCTGCTGCGCCAAGTCGCCTGCGGGCTCGAGAAGACGCACGCCGCGGGCATCGTTCACCGCGACCTCAAGCCGGGCAATGTCTTCGTCACCAGGGCCGAGGACGGCGCTCCGCGTGTGAAGCTGCTCGACTTCGGCATCGCACGCATGCTCACCGAGAGTCGCAAGAAAGCCACCAGCACGCGCAGTGTCGGCACGCCGATGTACATGCCGCCCGAGCAGCTGAAAGGTGAGGCGAGTATTTCAGCGCCGGCCGATTTGTATGCCCTCACGCACGTCGCCTATCACTTGCTCGTCGGCGAGCCCTACTTTGCGCCCGAGCGTGACGAGAGCGGCTCGGAGTTCTCCTTCTTGGTGAGCGTGGTCGCAGGACTCTCGCAACCAGCCTGCGCGCGCGCGGCTGAGCGAAAAGGTGTTCGCTTGCCAGAGCGCTTCGAAGCCTGGTTTGCCAAAGGTGCGCATGCGGAGGCTTCGGAGCGCTTCACTAGCGCCACTGAGCTCGTCGAGAGCTTGCACGACGTCTTTGATGGGAGCGCGCCGACGGTGCGCCGACCGGAGCCACCGCTCGACCTCCTCGACGCAACGACGACGCGGATGGCTCGCAAATCGGCTGATAGCGGTGCCCACACTTCACCAGTTCAGGCCGCCGAAAAAGGGGAGAGCGCCGGCGCAGCTTCCATCAGCCCGACGTTGCTGACACCAACGAGCCAACCTCCGTTGCCACGCCGAAGACGGCGTTTGTTCGTTGCCGCAGCCATGTTGTTGCTGTTCGGCGCCGTCGCTGGAGGGCTTTGGAGCTACCTCCACGGCGAGCAACTCGGCTCCGGTCCTGCGGCGAACGCACCTGTTTCATCTGGCACCGCTCAGGGGCTCGACTCAGCCACCGACGAAACTGAACCTGATGACCCTGCCGAGGATCCCGACGAAGCCCCCATCGCACCAGCCCAGTCGTCTCCCACCGCCGTGGCCGCGCCCAAGCCTGCACGGACAGCCTCATCGGCTGGTAGCCAAACGACGCGCTCGGCGATGAAGCGGCGTTCCAAAGCGCCGCCTCCCGCGCCTCGACCGCACCACAAAGCTGGCGACGACGACTCCGCCACACCCCAGCCAAACAAGCCCGTCACTCCTCCCGAAGAGGATCTGCTCGACAGGCGCTAGCCCACCAAATCGGCCCCTCTGCAGATTCAACGCAGCGACGGCCGACCGACCTCCTCCCCCTATCCGAGAACAAAGGCGCAGCGCGCCAACCACCAGGAGAACCGTTGATGAAGAAGAACCACAAGACCACCACCCGTACGAAGAAGACCGCGCTACGCCAACGCGCCGCAGCAGCGCTCGCCGTCGCTGCGGTCATCGGGGCTGCAACCTACGCATACGCTATTCCCAACACCCCTGCCCATACCTTCAACGCCGGAGACATCATCTCGTCCGCCGAGGTGAACAAGAACTTCCAAGACCTGTACAGCGCCGTGGCCGCCCTGGAAAACAAGACCAGCCCCTCGAACTGCCAATGGGTCAGCAAGGCGAGCAACAGCTCCGCGATCAAAGCGCTCTGTCCCGGAGGCAAGACGCCGATCTCAGTCGCCTGCACCGGCACATCGCAGAGCTACAACTACGGTAGCCTGCCGCAAAACGACGGCGCCTGGTGCTACTTCAATGCCAAGGCCAACAATGAAGCCCACGCCCTCTGTTGCGAGCTCTAGCCATGGGTGGGCTATCTAGACTAGGACGCGTCGCCGCATTTGTATGTGGCATGGCTACACTCGCGATGCTCACGACGGGCTGCCCCAACGCCGAAGAGCCGGATCCGGATCCCAATCCAGCCGCTGAGGGCGGCGGCTCCGGCACCAGCAGCGGCAACGGCGGCACCAACACGACCAGCAGCAGCAGCAGCGGTGGCGGCGGCAGCACCAGCACCAGCACCAGCACGAACACCGGCACCGGCACGAACACCGGCACCGGTACGGACACCGGCACCAGCACCGGTACGTCGTCAGGCGGCAGCAACGCCTGGGACGAAGCAAAATGGGATGAGAGCACCTGGGGACCTTGACTCAACACGCCTCCAATGAGCCAAAGCCTGTTGCGGATTGAGCAGCAGGCTTTGGCCTTTTTGTTCTTCTCGGCAGCCTTCAGCAGAGCGCGCGGCGCGACGCTCTCGAGGTTGAGGCTCGCGGCTAGCGCTTGCTCGGGTGCTTGAACATCTTGGCGCAGTTGTGGGTCACGCGGGTGGGGACAAGGTCGACCTCTTCGTAGGTCACGATGGTTTTGTTGAACTTCGCCTTGCGCTTGCGCATCGCCGTGAGCTTGGTTCCGGCAAGATTGAAGGTGCAGCGGGGCTTGAGCGTTCCGTCCTTTTTTCGCTGCACGATGGAGAGCTTGATCGCTTTGCTGTCGTATGCGCTGTGCTTGACCACCCGCTCCCACCAGCTCTGCAGCTCCAGGTTGATGATGTACCCCTTCTTCAGGGTGATCTTCTTGTACTTGACCTGTCCGGGCCGCTTGCGCTCGAGCTTGAGGTCGCTGCCGTCCTGGTAACTGACCACGCCGACATCGATACCGAGACCGCCCTGAGCCAAGAAGTAGCCGCCGGATTTGCCGTCGATTTCGACGTGGAAGTTGTAGGCACCGATGTGGTCGTGCGCGCGACGGTTAGGTGCCGGTGCGTCCAAGGCCCACAATGATATCAGCAGCCCTGCGCAAAGCGCGATTGCAACTCGCGTGTTCATGATCCGATGCTACCCAGCTTGCCGCCCGCGTCACAAGGCTGGGGCAACAACGCGACTCAGAAACGCCACTCAAAAGCGCCACTGGCAGCTGGCAGCCAGACCCGCTGGGCTGCATTGGAGCGCGACTGTGGCAGGCTCATCGGTCGCAACGAGACTGAGCACCAGGCCTGCGCTGATCGCCGCGCCACCGATGATGAACAGCGCAGTCGATGCATTTCCGAAATCGCGCGCCTCGAGCCGCATGTCGATCCCCGTCTCGTCGCAGAAGCCGGTTTCTTCGTCGCAATACCGCTGGTCGTTGGAGTCGTCGCGAATAGACAACGCGTGCAGTCCCAGGCCGATGCCAACGCCAAGCGCAGCAACCCCCACTGCGCCCACGGTTACACCAGCGACTCGCATCGGTGGCCAGCTTGTTGTTGGTGGAGGGGGCGGAGGTGGAGGTGGGGGCGTCTTGTCTCCGCCAGGCTTGCTGGGCGCTGGCTGGAGCGCAGGCACGACGATGGTGCGGGTAGGCTGTGCAGAGCCAATCTGAACACGCGTCGACCAGGGCAAGTAACCTGGCGCGCTCGCGGAGATCTCATGGGCACCCGGGTCAACCGGCAAGGCTGTGCCCCACACCAACGCTGCAACCGTTTGCCCATCGCGCCGAACAACCAGCTTGGCGTGCCGGCTCTCGAGCGGCACTTCGATCACCAACTTGCTGAGCTGGGGAGCCAGAGCAGCGGCACGCTCGTTGGCGATCTTCTCGGGCTCCGCTAGGCCTCGGGCGCCCGCCAGGTCGGCCACCTCTCGGAACACGTGCCAAGCGCTGGCGGTCTTGCCAAGCTTGTCGAGGCAATCGGCGATGTTCAGCTTCGTGCCGAGCGCAGAGCCGAGAACGTCACTTCTGCGAAAGCGTTCGAGCGCTTTGGCGTAATCACCGGCCTTCTTGAGCCGGAGGCCTTCGCTGAATAGCGCCTCGGCAGCAGCCGCATCAGCACTCTTTTCCTGCGCCGCCGTCGGAGGGCAGAGCAGTAGCGCGAGCAGCAAGGCGACGAGCGCGCGGATTGTTGCTTTGGCTGTGGTGGTCATCATGGCTCAGCGCACGAACAAGTTCAGAGCGTAGTCGGTCATCGGCATGCCGGCATGAAATGCACTATCGCCGAGGTCCGCCTCGCTATGGGTACCCTTTGGGGTGACGAAGGTTGCCTCATTGGTGTCGGTGATGCCAATACCGTGATCGGCTGAATCGCAGTTGTCGCCGCCGCCACCGATCATGATGACCGCGGCGTCGCTCTGCCAGTGTGCCCAGAAGCTCATCCCCAATGGGTTGCCAATGTCCGCCAGCTGGCAACCAACCTGGCTGAAGCCAGCAGTCTCGGCGAAGTTGTTGCCGAAATCGGCCTTACAAGTGCCCTGCGCCTCGTTGGTGGCCCATGAGTCAGTCCGGAAGTCGCCGAAGCGCGTGATGTGAAAACGAAAGCTAGAGCTCTGCAGACAGTCTTCGGTGGTCATCAACAAGTGGGCGTTGTCTGGATTGTCGCTCCGCGAGAGCTTGAGCTCGTCGCCGCGCACTTCCCAAAACGCTTGGCTGATGGCGTCGGCGTTGACGTCACGGCGGGTTGGCTCGCCGCCGCTTTCCCACCTGTCGTACCACCACTCGCCCGCATCGCTCATCCAACGAAAGTCCTCCACGCCCAGCACGATGTCGTCGGCGTTGGAGAAGCGCGCGACCAAAGTCCAGCCGCCTCCGTCGGTGGTCATGTCGCAGTATGCGTCGAATCCCCACTCATTCGATTCGGGATGCAAGGTGTAAACCCCATCGACTGGGTTGGGGTGCGTGTCGAACAAGGTCTTGCAGCTGACACTGTCGATGAGTTGCCCCTCGGGGATCCAGGTGTTGCAGCCGGCCGCACCCAGCGCCAGGAGCGCAAACAGCCTGCACGAAAACGCTGGTTGGGAAGTGCGGAGCGTTCTCATGGCTCAACGCACGAACAGATTCAGAGCGTAGTTTATCTCGAGGATACCGTCATAGAACCCGTCGTCACCGAAGTCGGCCTCACTCATGCTGCCCTTCTTGGTGACAAAGGTCGCCTCATCTGTTTCAGTGATGCCGATACCATGGTCAGCTCCGTCGCAGTTATCACCACCGCCGCCGATCATCATCACCGCCCCGTCACTACCGGCGTCTGCCCAAAAGCTAATGCCCAACGCATCGCCAATGATTTCCCCTTCGTCGCAGCCGGCCTTGCTGAAGCCAGCCGTGCCCTTGTGGTTGTTGCCGAAGACTGCTTTGCAGGTGTGGCGTACTTGGTTGTCAGCCCAGCTCTTGGTCCGAAAATCGCCGAACTGCACGATGAAATCGCGAAAAGGGGTGTTGTCGAGACAGTTGCCGGTCGTCATCAACAAGTGCGCGTCGTCCGGATTGTCAGTGCGCGATAGTTTCATTTCATCGGCGAGCAGACCCCAGAACCCTGGATTGATAGCGTCGGCGTTTACGTCCCTTCGCGTTGAATCGCCAACGGCCTCCCACTTGTCGTACCACCACTCGCCCGCGTCTTGCATCC
>CAZRGL010000286.1:0-13926 GCA_964599485.1 uncultured Polyangiaceae bacterium | reverse complement strand
AGCAGCACTGCCGTGCAGCCCAAGCGCGCCAGCAGCCGAGCGCCTAAGACGATCTTGTCCTGCGGGTGGCCTTCGTACAGGTGAGCGCGTCCTTGCAAGCAAGCCACGACAGCGCCGCCTTCAACTGAACCGATGCACAGATTTCCAGCATGTCCGGAGACCGCTGTCGCCGGCATATGGGGAATCTCGCCATAAGGAATGCGCGCAGCGGCCTCGAGCCGGTCGGCCATCGCCCCAAGTCCCGAGCCCAGCACCAGCCCCACTTGGGGTTTCAGGGCACATCGGCTCCGGATGAGCTTGGTCGCTTCGTCGAGCTGTTGCGTGATCGTGGGGGCTGCCTCAGGCATAGATAGCGATAATCCAAACGCGCCCAGCTGCCGTCAACCTCGGATCCTTTGATCGGAACGATACGCTCAACCCTTCCCATGAGGTGGCGGGCTGTGCTAGATCCGCGGGCTCCCGTATTCCGGCGTGAGGCAAACATGGCCACCAAGCTCGATACCTTTCTCAACGACAACAAAATCGACCATCGTCGCTTGATCTACGCATCGCGGCAGATTGAGCGGCTTCGGCCCGCTGATCGCGCCATCAAGCTGGTGCAACACCAGGCCCGACTGAAAGAAGACGCCAAGAAGCCCGAGGGCCTCGACAAGCCACGCAGCGGCCGCACGATCACCTCTGTTGGTCTACGCAACGCGCTGGCTGGCAAGTCGATTTCCGGTCCGATGAAGAATCGAATGCTGCGCGCGGTGAATCGAATTCTCGAGCAGCGAAAGAAGTCGGCCGTGGAGCTGACTGATCTGTTCGATCTGAGCCAGCCAGCTGCGCCAGAAGCATCCGCTGACGAGTAGAACGTAGGACACACCCCTACGTCCTCCCACAAAAAGCAGCTGATTTCGGGCACTAAAGTTGGCCCAAACCCGGCGACGTCCGGAGGGTGGGTCATGCTCTTCATCGCTGCGGCCGCCGTCCTCACCCTGATTGTTGTGGATTTGCGGGAGCTTCCCTCTCGGGCAGCCCGCCGCTGACCGAATGCCGCGGGCGTGAATGCCCGCATACCTCGCCGCAACAAAACATGTTGTGGCCGTGGCAGAGTTAATTCCACCGTCGGGGACAGCAGAGGTGCAACGGCGCACCCTGCGCGTCGTCAAAGGTGGGCGCAGTGACCGCGCATCGAGGTCGCGATCGGGCGCCGATGCAGGTAGCGTGACAGGCGTCATGCCGCGGCAGCAGGATGAGCTGGTTGAGAAGGCGCGACGCGGCGAAGCAGCCGCGTTCACAGCACTTTTCCGCAAACATCGCTCAGCGGTGGCGGCGATCGCCTACCGCATGTTGGGGCCCGGTGCCGATCTGGAGGACGTCGTTCAGGACGTATTCCTTCAGGTTCACCGCAGCCTTCCCGACTTCAGGGGACAAGCAAAATTCACCACTTGGCTGCACCGCGTGGCAGTCAACGTGGTCCTCATGCAGCGTCGACGTGCCCGCAGCCGACCCACCTACACCCACGAGGAAGCTGGGCGGCACGAGTCCGATGACGGCCTGCTGCCCGATCAGGACGTGTCCAGACGGCGCCGGCTAGCAGCATTTCGCGGCTTGCTCGACAAGCTGAGTGACAAGAAGCGGACAGTTTTCGTCTTGCACGAGCTCGAGGGGATGCCGCCGGCCGAGATCGCCAAGATCGTGGAATGCCCCGTGCTGACGGTGCGGACGCGGCTGTTCTATGCGCGGCGTGAGCTGACACAATTGATGCAGGCCGAGCCGTCGCTCGCGGCTGTCATCCGACAACAAGATCGAACCACTGACCAAAGTGAAGCGGAGGAGCGGTGAGCCAGCACAGCGACAACGAGATCCGGGCACTGCGCCAGCTCGTCAACGAGTTGCGCGCCGAGCCAACGCCCGAGATCGACTGGGATCGGGTCGAACGCGGCTTGCTCGAGCGCACCGGCGCCGAGCAGCGTGACAGGCGCCAGCAGCAGCAGCGCAAGGAGGGCTCGCTGGGCAAGCTCCTGCTCTTTGTAGCAGCCGCAGCAGCGGCTCTCGTACTCACCATCTCCAGTCAGGACGAGCAGCCCTCGACCGCTGCCGCCGTGCGCATTGTCGATCTGGATGCATTGACCACGGTGCAGGAGTCGGCCGACACCCCGCCGGCCTATCAGGTCAGCCAAGTCGGTTCTGGCTCGACCATCGTGAGCGGTGACAAGCCTCGGCGCTTCACGTTGCCTGGCGTCGCCAGCTGGACCCTCGCTGCCCATAGTCGGGCGACCATCAAGCGCGTCGCCGCGCCGCACGTGCTGGTGCTCGAAAAGGGCTCAGTACATGCCGAGGTGGTGCCGCGCAAGAGCAGCAACCAACTGATTGAGACCTTTGCGGTGGAAGCAGACAGCACCCGCGTTGCGGTTCACGGTACGGTCTTCTCGGTAGCCCGCAGCGGCGAGCGGGTCGTAGTCGAAGTGCGTCGCGGTGCGGTTACCGTCGGCCCCGCAAGTCATCGTGGGATCACCACAGGACATCTGCTCGTTGGACCCTCGCGCGCGTCGTTCTCCCTCGACGGTGGGCGCGTTGCCCAGATGCTCGAGCCAACCAAGGAGTCGCCGCCGGCCGTGGCGATGGCGCCGCCCGTTGCACCCAAGCGCAGATCCCTGCTCAGCGCGCACGATGACGAAGAAGAACCGCTGATTGCTCCGGGACCCGCGGCCGCCCCGTCAGCCGCTCGCGTCGCGCCACCAGCAGCCCCGAGCGCAGAGCCAACCGCGGATCCGACCGCACCGGTGGCGCCATCGGTGGTCGCACCCACCAAGCCTCGTGCGCTCACCGTCGACGAAGCCCGCGCGATGATGGTGGCGTGCCTGAGCAGCCCCGGCGCCACGCCTGGCCCAAGTGGCAGCATTGCAACGGTCAGCTCCCAGGTCACCGTAGCGCTCGATGGCGATCACAAAGTAGCGACCGTGCGCTTCGTTCCGCCGCTGCGCCCCGACCTTCAGATGCGTTGCGCTGGATCACTGTTCGGCCGCGAGCTGAACATAGCGGGAAGCGCCGCCTCGTTCCGCGTGCACTTCGCCGCGCCCTGACCTAGCCCCTTCTGCGGTTAGCAACCCACCTTGCGCCAACGCTCGGCTGCGGAGATTTTTTTTTCATCGAGGTGGCCGTCCGCGGCAGCTCGAAGGGCCTCGCGTAACGGCGCGTTGGCGGTTCTGCTGGCGGCCCGCTCGATGGCAGCGCGATATTCGCTGGGCCTCGCGGTTCCGAGCGCCACCGCGACACAGACGCGCGCCCGCGTGTTCGCCAATGGGTTGCCGAGCAGGGCGCCCATTTCCTCTGGCACCGCAGCCGCGTGGCGGTAGCCCTCATCGTGACTCAGGCTCGCGGTCAGCTGCTCGGACCACCCACGCGCGTCCTCTTGCTCTTGAAGCAGCAAACGGTTGACCTGCTCGATTTCGTCGAGCTCGTGTTGAAAATGGGCGAGGCGCCTGCGTCCACGGTCGATACGCTCGACCAATTCGATAGTGGACTCAGCGGACTTGGCTAGCAAGTCGCAGGCGCCCCTAGTCCAGCGCAAGCATAGGGTGTCATGGTTGGCGGCCACTCGTTCGAGCTGCTCCAAGGGCACGAACAACATGCGCGACCGGCTCCCGCTAAGCCCGTCGAGAAACACCGCCACGCCGTCATCGCCCACGGTCACGCGATCGTCGCCATCAGGTTGACGTTCGAGTCGGCGTTGCGCTGGGGTTGGGTCCAGCGTGAAGTACAGCAGAGGCCAGGCCAGAGCTGTAGCTGGAAGAATGCTCCATTGCGATGTTACAGCCGCCAGCAACCCCCCCAGGACTACGAAGAGGAAAAGGCCTACAAGCCATGCCATTTTTCGGTGACCCTCACTGTTGCGGTTAGGCGGCAAGTATTCGATCGGCGAGTAATCTGGGTTCAGCAATTCGGCTGTGAGCAAAGGCTCCGCCGTGGCCAGCGAGGTTTCGGGTTGGGGAGGGGAAGAGGACGGCACGATTGGCGCTGTGGTGGAGGCGTCGGCGCCCTTCCTTGCGCCAGCGCTCGGCTGTCTTCGTGAAGCCGGCCGCCTGCCGCAGTCGGCTCGTGCACGACGCGTGCCGGCCCTCTCAACGCAGACAACTCGCCGATATTGGGCCGCGCGAATACCAAGCGTGTGTGTCCCGTACAGCCGCCGTTGTTGACCCCTCGTGTTCCGGACAGTCGCAGCTACTGGTCTTCGTTCGCCACCGCCGCACAGCTTCGATCTGGCCGCGCACCAAGGACTCGGAGCACGGATTGCCTCGCGTGTACGAAGAGGAACTCGAGAGCCGTTGGGCTAGCTCAACGGCTGGATCACCTGTCGCAGCACCTCATGCAAGCTCACCATGCGCTTCTCCAGTACCCCTACCCGTGTCGATGGGCGCTTCCGGCTTGTTGAGCAAGTGCTGCCAGCGGTAGTAAGCCGCCAACAGAGCGCCAGCAAAGAGCAGCGGGCGGGCGGTGACCGTCACCATGTTTCCGATCTGCGCGGCGAGTGCTTGGGTGGCTAGGTGCTCGACTGAGTAGCGAGCGGCCACTACCTGGGAGCTGATGGAGATGAGGAAGGCGAGCCACCAAAGACCGACCGCAACGGCCGCCATGAGCCAGGGGACCCACGCTGGAGCCAGGCGCGCGGGAGCCCGGGCGGCGAACACCACGCGCCAAAGCAACACGAGTTTGGCGATCACCGTGCACACGGCGATGGTGGTGGCCGTCAAGGCGACCGGGTGGGTCAGAGCAAAGCGGAGATGGTCGCTCAGCGACACGGGCAGCTGACCCATCGGCGTGGTCGTTCCAACGCCGAGCTCGGCGATCAGCAACTGTGCCGAGCTGGCGACGAAGTCGACCGCCGCGAAGGTCAACAGCCACAAGAGCACCCGGTAAGTTCCTGCTGCAAAAGCTACCCCGGTGGCGTGCTCGCGGCTCTCGTCCGAAGTGGGCATGGCCCGAGCATAGAGCGCCGTCCGCCGTAGCACGAGGCCGGACGGAAGGTTGCCGTGCGCCTATCGAGCCGCGCGTCCGGGGCTCACGGCGGCTGCGATAGGATCACCGTTCCGCCGGTAACTGGCGCGACTCCACCCGTAGGGGGAGCTCCGATTGGCGCCGGGGGGCCAATCGGATCGCCGAAGTAGGTCCAGTCCTGAGCTCCGCTCGCAGTCCAGCCCCACATGAAGTCGAAGCCGCGAACCGAGCTGCTCGGAATGCTCGTCGAGCAAGTGGTGGAGCATATGCGCGCGTAGCGGTGCTGCCGCAACACGGCTTTCTCCTGCTCCACATTCATGTAGGTCTCCACTGATATGACCGCGTGTGCGTAGGTGCGACCAATCTTCGATGCGGCGACCAGGTAGGGGTAGTTGTCGTCGGTGAGCTTCGACCGGATGGCCATGAGCCACATGTTGTGGTCGAACTCGCCGCACAGCTCGCTCATGATGCCCCATTGGAAGTAGTTCAGGATCTGGGCATTGACACAGATCCCGGCCCATTCGACCGTTCGCTCAGGCTTTTCTGGGTCGTCGATCCAACAGGCACCGGTATTGCACGAGGCGTCCCAGCCCTTGATGTCCGCCACGGAGCTGGGGGAAAACTGCAGGATGTCCCAAGCTCCACGAGCCCGCAATAGGCCGCTCGTCGAGATGATCTCGACGATCTCACCGCACTTGGCCCTTCGCTCGGCCCCCTGGAGACTTAGGTAGAAGGCTCGAATTCTGGTCATCACTGTGGCCATCGCGCCGTCGACCTTTGGTCCACAGATCCCACCTGGTTGTGGCAACTCCTCACCGTACAACGGCGGCTCGCTCTCCTCAGTCGGGGGCTCTTTGTCGTCGTCGTCGCCACCATCATCGCCGGGCGCGTTGCCGGCGCCGGTGCCCACGCCGATCACGCCACCGGCGCCACCAACTCCGCCAGCACCACCAGCTCCTCCAGCGCCACCAGCTCCGCCAGCGCCACCGGCGCCTCCAGCTCCTCCAGCGCCACCAGCGCCGCCAGCGCCGCCTTCGCCGCCAGCGCCACCTACTCCGCCTTCGCCGCCAGCGCCGCCTGTGGACTCGCCCGTCTCTTCTTTCCCTTCGTCCGTTTGAGCCTTCCCGCCAGCGCCTTCTTCGCCGTCGGTATCGGTCTTGCCGCTCTCGGCGTCTTTGCCGTCGGTATCGGTCTTGCCGCCCTCGGTGCCTTTGCCCTCAGTTGCGCCGTCGCCCTCTAGCTTCTCGGCATCCGCGTAGTCACTGGTTGGAGCGAGGTAGATGGAGTCGATTCCCTTCGGGAGGTGCTCGACCAGGAGCGTGCCTCCTTTGGCGAACGTCACCGACAAGTGAAGGGGTGAAGCGGAGGCCAACGCAGGCGTGACGAGGAAGATCCGCTTGTTCAGCGCACGAACGTCGCCTTCGCCATCCAAGAGCACGACTTCAGCATCCTGCTCGCTGAGCAGTACGGTCGGCTCGCCGGCCATCGCAGCTCGTGAGGTTGCCACGCGCGGTCCTGATGACGTGCAAGGGAACGCCGTGTTCGGTCGCCCTGCCACCTGAGCCTTGGACGAGCTCAAGAACTCGATGAACCCTGACAGCGTCGCGGCGTCTTGTTTGTCGATGACGCCGTCGACCGCTGCGTCGGCTGCGGCCAAGCAGGGAACCGGTTCCGCACTCTTCCCAGCTAGGAGCTTGTCGAGGAAGATCCGATCGTCGTCGTCTACCTGCATATCGCCGGTCACGTCGCCCAGGAGCACCACCTGCCCGAACTCGGGCGTGGCTTTCTTACCACTCCACTGGTCGGGGTTTTGACATGCGCACTCGGGCAGCTGCTGTGCCTGCTTCTGGCACAAGCCGTCCCAATCCGTGTCGCAGCAGTACTCATCAACTTCGCACAGCTTGGTGATGCACGTCGTGCAATTGTCGCCGGCGTCCGCTGCACCGCTGGTTTCCTCGGACGCCTTCTTCGGGGAATCGGTCAGCTTGGCGTAGGACGCGAAACCAGTCTTGTACGCGAGCTCGCCGCACTTCGCATCGATACAATGCGTGCAAGCGGTCGTTTCCTTCGGGGCTTGCTCAGAGCACTCCCCGGCGCAGTTGCTGAAGCAGGCGCCGAGCTCCGACCAGATCTCAGTGCAGCCCTCTGCAGGCGAGTCAGGCTTCGGAGATAGGTCGAGGAGTGCGTCCATGTAGCAGTTCCCACAGGAGACCGCGGACAGGTCGCACGCCTTGTCGCAAATGCGATCGACCTCAAATCGCAGCGTGGCCATCTGGTCGAGGCTGCACGCCGGAGTGACTGCCTTGCTGTCCTTCACCTCCTCGGGTGCCTTCTCCTCCACCCCCGAAGCGATGAGGATCGGAGCGACGCACAACAGGATGGCGAGTCCACGCAGTTTCTTGACGAGTTGTTCCACTCATTCCCCCTTGCCGCGGTGGCGGCTTCTTCCCCTGACCGCGATGACCGCGGTCGCAGCTGACCGTGCAAAGGACACGCCAGCAGGCGGCCACAGTAATATTCAACGGTTCGGGCCTGTCCGAGGTGGCCTGCACACTGTGCGGGTCACGGGTGCTGGTGTGCCGTTCAGCGAATACCCCAGCGCCCACGCAGAGCCGCCACGGCAGGTCCCATCAGCTCGAAGATGTTCCCCAAACGGCCAAGTTGCACCACTTGGGCGCGCGCCGGGTCGATGGGCGGAGCCGGTCAGGTCCATGCAGCGCAGCGCGATCTTCGATATGTTCGTGGGATGTCTTCACGTCGCACCCTCCGCTTGACGGTTCTGTCTTCCACGGCCCTACTGGCACTTGCCGTGGCTGCCGCATGTGGGAGTGATCAAACTGTTGCCCGCGGCAACACCACTACCTCGGGCGGTGGCGGCACGGCTGTCGTCGGCGGTGCTGGTGGCGTGGGCGGCGGGCAGGGCGGACAAGCACCATGTGAGGTGGTTTGCGGCGCGGACTGCTGCGGACCGGATGAAATCTGCGATCCGGACACCAAGTCCTGTGTCGTCGATTGCGGAGAGGATCCTGTGTGCGGGACCGATCCGGGTGCTTGTTGCGACGCCGGCGAGGTGTGCTTTGCCGGTAGCTGCATCGTCCCTGGTGCCCCGTGCACGCCATCAACTTGTGCGACCGACACCGATCCGATCTGCAAAGAGGGCGAGGTATGTGATCCCGATCTCGGCGCTTGCGTCCCGGATCTCGCCGACAAGACTTGTATCTACAAGCCCGAGGTTGGCGTGTTCGACGCCGTGCCGCGTTTCAGCTGGGGCGCCCGAAAGAAGCGCGCGTGCGCAACGGCCGACGATTGCCAAACCGAGGAAAAGTGCACCAACGGCTTTTGTGCCGTGACGTGGCCCCACATCGTTCCAGGCGCCAATGACTCCCCCACCAAAGTGCAGTCGGTGGCGACTCCGGTCGTGGGCGATCTGGATGGCGATTGCATCCCCGAGATCGTCTTCAATACTTTCAAGCCGCCCAGCTATACGACCAATGGTGTGTTGCGGGCGATCCGAGGTGACAACGGAGCCAAGCTCTGGACCCTCGATGATCCGGCTTGGGAAACCGACTCCGCCTCCAGTCCGGCCATCGGCGACCTCGATCTCGATGGCGTTCCTGAGGTGATCGTACCGGGCGAGGGCAACTATCTGATTGCCGTGTCCGCTAATGGCACCCCGATCTGGAAGTCCGACAATTACACGGGTGGGGGCAAGTCGGGCGGACCCAGCATTGCCAACTTCGATTCACTGGGGCACGCCGAGATCGCCTACGGTCGGGCCGTCTTCGACAGCAATGGCAAGCTGCTTTGGCAGGGCACCAAGAGCCAAGGCAACAACGGTTCGGTCGGCAAGCTCTCGTGCGTCGCCGACGTCGATGGCGATGGTCGCCCCGAGCTAATCGGTGGCGGAAGTCTTTACAAGTTCACCGGCACGGTTGGGGTCGACTTCACCGGCTCGCTGGAGTGGAACAACACTGATCACAACGGCGACGGCTACTGTGGGGTGGCCGACTTCAACGCCGACGGCGTGCCGGAAATCGTAGTCGTACGATCCGGCTGGATCGACGTGCTGAGCTCCGATAAGGGTCTCACGCTGGCGAGCATCAAGATCCCCGGAGGCGGGGCTGGCGGACCGCCGAACATTGCCGACTTCGATGGTGATGGCGCCGCGGACATCGGGCTCGCCGGCGGCGACTATTACGTCGTCGTACAGTTCGACGGAGTGGACAAGATGACCGAGCTGTGGCGCGCCGACACCAAAGATGGCTCGTCGAGCCGGACCGGATCATCGGTCTTCGATTTCGACGGTGATGGCCGCTCCGAAGTGATCTACTTCGACGAGTGGTACTTGCGCATTTATCCGGGCGTCGAGCCCGACTGCGCCAAGAACCCACAAGGCCCCGACTGCGACGGCATCATGACCGACGCCGAGGTTCTGTTCATCGACATCAACTCGTCACAAACCCGTTGCGAGTACCCGGTGGTGGCCGATGTCGACGGCGACTTCAAAGCCGAGATCGTCGTGGCGACCAACAATTGGAGCAACCAGGGCAAGATCGGCGATGCGGGCATCGAGGTGTTCGAGGACCGCCTGGACAACTGGGCGCCGACGCTGCCGATTTGGAATCAGCACACCTATCACATCACCAATGTCACCGCGAAAGGCGGGATCCCCACGTCGGAGAAGCCGAGCTGGGCTTATCCCGCGCTCAAGCCCTACAACAGTTATCGTCGTAATACCCAGGGCGAGATAGAGAACTGCGCGCCGGACTTGGTGCCCCAGGATCTCGCTGGCCTCTGCCCGGACGATCTGACCTTGAGCGTGCGTGTCTGTAATCAAGGTTGCTTGGGCGTCGGCCCCGGCGTTTCGGTCAGCTTCTATGAGGCCGACGCTGGACTACTCGGCACGACACAAACCGCTGCGGCGATTCCGGCTGGGATTTGCGAGCAAGTCAAATTGGCTGTGCCGCTGCCAGGCCCCAAGCCATTCGAGGTGTCAGTCTCGGTGGACGATGACGGCATGAAGGTGGGCAAGCTCAACGAGTGCAAAGAGGACAACAACGACGCTGGGCCAATCGAAGTGTGTCCGGAGATCAACTGATGTCTGGCCCAAAAGAGCGCTGCGGACTCGCGCGCCCGTTGTGGGGGCGATCCGGCGAGGGGCCACCCCAAAATCGCTTCGCGGAAAACAGGCCCTCTAGGCCAGACACCAACAAGCCCATGTCCGTTCGCATGACGCTTCTGATGGCACTTCTCTTGACAGTGGGGTGCGGCAGCGACAGCGCTGGGATCGGGCTCGTGATCGCGGGTTCATACGAGCTGGTGTTTCACGGTGTTCAGGTGGGCGGTATCGACGGGATATCACCAGCGCCTAGTGAGGGGCAGGCTGTGCGCGTCGACGTTCGTGTCGCTGACGACGGCTTCGATGTCGTGTCCAGTCCGGCTTGGCTGGCCTCGCCCAAGCTCGGCAGCGGCAACTTCGAGGACGGCGTGCTGGTGTTGCGCAACGTGGCCGGAGTTGCATCAGAGAAGAACGTACATCACTACCAGGATGTCCACGGGCCTATTGCAGATCACTTCGACGAGGTGCGGCTCGACATCGACGACGACCAGCGCCTGGTGGGCAGCGGAGTGGCCACCGGGCGACAAGGGCCGTACCGCGATTACGAGTCGAGTTGGGACAAGCCGCTGAGCGCCTCAGTCAGCGTACGTCGTGATGCGACGTCGCCACAGATGGCGGCGACTGAGCTGCAGCAAGGGCTCTTGCTGCTGCCCTGGGTGCGGACTCGGGTGACGAGCTCCGAGCCGCTCGTCCAGGCTGCGTTCAGTGAGTCGATCGTGGTGCAAGATTCCGCGAGCATCACGCTCGTCGTGCCCTGGCAACCCCTGCCGATGGTTGATGATACGGTTTGGGCTGGAATTACCGGTTTGGAGGCTCGCCTTCCCTGGAGCGCATTGAGCGCGGGCGGTTCGGTAACGCTGCGCGTGGGCGGCGCGACCGATCCAAGCGGGCTTGCCGCTGCCGAGATCGAGCACAGCTTTGTCGTCGAGGCGATTGGTGCCGCCAAGAACAAGATCGACGCTGCCACGCCTGCGCCCACCAGTTGGGGCGCTGCTGCTGTCGCGCCCTGCGACGCTGAGCAGTGTCTGAATCTCGGGCCGTTCAGCGTGAGCAAGTTCAACACGAACGGGCCGGCGGGCTTTGCGGGGCAGCTCGCGGCCGCTGGTGGTAGCACGCTGCTCATTCGCTATCGGGTGCTCAGCGACCAGCCCATATTTGACGCGCAACCCTGGCATCTCGAGCTGTTTACTGAGAGCGGCGAGCCGCAGAACGTGACATCGGGTCTCGCGTCTGAGGACTACGCGAAGGAGCCATCGGGTACGTACACGACCGGTTTCGTCGAGCTCGCTGTTCCCATCGACGGTAAGGGTAACCTCGGCTTCGCGCTTCACGCGGGCTGCGGCCACATCTGCAAGTCGCCCATCACACCCGAGGAGCGGTACTACAGCGCCTACTACACGGTGACGATTCAGGTCTCGAGCATCGAGGTGAAGTGACGCGCCGCTTTCACATGGTTGGTGCGGGCGGGCGGCACCGAACGACTTCACCGTCCCAGAAGCGGGACACTTCGCTCGCGCTCATCGTCTTCTTTCCGCCGAGCGGATCGACGATGGTCAGCTGTTCGCCATTTCGTGAAGCGAGCACCACCGCGTGGGGCACTCCGTAGCGCTCGCCATAGAACACGATTGCTGGGGGCGTGACGGCCTTGATGTTGCCGCCGACATGGAATTCGCGCTCGCAAACAAAGCCTTCGGCCGAGAGGCCATAGAGCAGCTGGGCGGAGGTGGCGCCGGCGGCGCTGGCGCCGAACAACTCGGCCATTTGCTTTTCGGTTCTTCGCACCCCGTACAATCGCAGCAAATTGGCGGCAGAAGCGCTCACACAGGTCGCAGCGCTCGACTGAAGAACCACTCCGTCCCGTTCGATGTCACGAAGCTCGGGGGCGATCGGTCGGGCGTATTGGAATTGCACGGCCTCGACCGTTATGAGCAACGCAACTGAAACGATGGCGAGCGACCACCGTCGTGGATGCGCGCTTGCGAACGCCAGCGCCACCGTCAGTGCGAACCCAAACGAGAACACCGCGAGGATGCCACCCCACACCAACGCATTGATCGAGCACTCCATCCAGAGCGGCAACAAACGGGCCCACTTCGGCTCGAGATAAACCGCAAGTCTGACCCCCGCGGGCACCGTGCCGGCGATGGCGATGAGGTAGAGCGCGGGCACGCGTTTCAAGGCGGTGTCCAAGTCGACGGGAGGCTGAGCGCGACGCAAGCGTCGCGCGAGCAGTGCCCCGGAGACGCCGAGCACCACGCCCCTGAGCACTTCCAATGTCAGCGGCACGCGTTGCACTGAGTTGATTGTAGCTGTCCCGCCGATTCACTTCGACTCGAGCTCCGTGAGCTCATTCCACCCGTCCACAGCGGGATGCTCTCGGGGCTTTCGGAGCCAACGGTTTGTGGTCGGTCGAGCTGCTAGTCGCCCGCCGAGCTCTCGATGACCACTGCCGCCAAGTACACCGACACGGGAACGAGAATCGCCAACACTGCGGCGGCGATCGCTGCCCTATGCGGAAGCTTTCTGGAAGCCTGTGATGGCTACTTGCGTGGTCCGCCACATGATCATTCAGGAATCCGCGCGGCACAAGCTGTTGCCCCCGACCCATTCAGGCCACAACTGACGCGTGCTGGGTCGAATTTGGCGGAACGCTTGTAGCTTGACCGCGACCGCCGCGAGGCGGCTCGGGCAAGCCATCCGCTGCGCCGTCAAGCCCGCCGCGGATGGCCTGGTCCCTGGGCTGGTGGCCGATCTCACGCGGAGTCGCGCGGAACTGCTCACCGAGAACGCTCTGCTGCGGCAGCAGCTCATCGTCCTGCGGCGGCATGCGAAGCGGCCGAAGATTCGTCGGTACGAGCGCGCCGTCATGGTCATGCTCGCGGCGCTCACGCGCACCTGGCGTGACGCGCTACTGCTCGTGAGGCCCGAGACGATCTTGCGATGGCACCGAGCAGGGTTCGGCTTGTTCTGGCGTAGCAAGTCGCGGCCGACGTGCACCACCGAGCGTCTGTCGTCCGCCACGATCGCGCTCATAAAGCGCATGGCGATCGACAACCGTCTTTGGGGCGCCGAGCGCATTCGAGGCGAACTTCTCAAGCTGGGCATCCGGGTGAGCAAGCGCACTATCCAGAGGTACATGCGCAGTGCCCGCGGCCCGCGACCATGGGGCCAGAGCTGGGCCACGTTCTTGACGAACCACGGTTCGCAGGTCTGGGTCTGCGACTTCCTTCAGACCTACGACATCTTCTTCCGACCCATCTTCGCCTTCTTCATCGTCGAGCTGGGGTCGCGAAGGGTCGTGCACGTAGGTGTCACGCGGTCGCCGAGTAGCGCGTGGACGGCCCAGCAACTCCGCGAAGCGACCCCGTTCGGCAAAGGCCCGAGGTTTGTGATTCGGGACAACGATGACAAGTTCGGTGTCGACTTCGACCGTGTCGCCAAGACGAGCGGCATTAGGGTCTTGCGCACACCTGTGCGAGCGCCAAAGGCAAATGCCGTGTGTGAGCGCTATCTCGGCAGTGCGCGCCGCGAGTGCCTAGATCACGTCGTCATCCTCGGCGAGCGCCACATGCTCCGCGTGCTCCAAGAACACGTCGCCCATTTCAACGGCGGACGGCCGCATCAGGGAATCGGCCAGCGACTGCCGGCAGGATCACCCGCCCTTCTGGATGAGCACTCGAAGGAGGAGGTCGTCGCGGTGCCTATCCTCGGCGGACTACATCACGAGTACCGATGGGCAGCGTGACGAGGGATGCGCGAGGTAGCCACGACAGGTTCGTTGTCCTCGATGGGTGGCGGCGATGACGGCGCTGCGCTCTTTTTCGCCG
>CAZRGL010000285.1:11537-13991 GCA_964599485.1 uncultured Polyangiaceae bacterium | reverse complement strand
CAGACTGCCGGCAAGTGGAGATGTTCCAGCCAGCCAAACAACAGGCCTCAACGCTTGTTCCAGCGGTTAGGGCAACTGGAGGAGGGGCGACGGCGTCCTTGTCCCTTTCGTTTTCCGCTGCGGCTGCCAAGTTGTTGTTGCCAACGATGCGCTCAGCTGTGTCGGTCGAAGTCCTCGGCGGCTGCCAGCTCTGGATCGGTGCTCTTGGCCCCTTCGGTGTTGGCGCCGGTGAGCACGACACGCTCGACTCGAGCGCGGTGGAGGTTCGTGTCGCGAAGATCCGCTTCGCGCAAATTGCAGTCACGCAGATCGCCGTGGGAGAAGTCCACGTAGCGCAACTTTGCTCCCTGCAGCGAAGTGCCTTGCAGGTTGGCGTGCAGTAGGCGGCTTCGTTCCAGCATGGCGCCGCTCGCCATCACGCCCTGCATGCTGGTCTCCTCGAGGCAGCAGTTTTCCAGCATGGCGCCGCTCAGGTCGGCGCCGTCCAGTTGAGCGCCTCGGAAATTGGCGTCGGAGCCGCGGAGCTTGCGTAGCTTGGCGCCAGTCAGATCTGCTTGGGCGAAACAGGTCTGCTTTGCCACGACCCCGTTGAGATTGGCACCCGCGAGCTTGGCGCCGCTGAGCATGGAATCGCTCAGGTCGCAGCCTTTGAAGTCGACCGCGCTCGCTACGACGTCATCGAGGAGTGATTGCAACAAGGAAGCCCCCGCCAGCTCGCAGCTGCTCAGGTTGACGCGGCTCATCGTTCCCTTGTTCAGGGAAGCGTTGCGCAAGTCGGTGCGTTCGAGCGTGCATTCACTCAGCGAGCTGTTGCCGAGGGTAGCGTTTGCCAGGCTCGCGCCTGACAGATCGGCTGCCTGCATGTTGGTGGCTTCGAACTGCGCCCCGCCAAGTTGGCAACCCGCGAGCTTGGCGCCGCTCAGATCGGCTCGACGCAGGTCGCAGCCCTCGAAGCTGGCGCCGCTGAGGTCGGCACCGCGCAGATCTGCCTCGCTCAAGTCCAGACCGTCGAGCTGACAGCTCAACAAGCGTGATTCGGCCAGACAAGCACTTCCAAGGCCGTTTGCCCGCAGCTGTGCGGTCTGCAAGTCGCAGCCTCGCAGGCTGCTGCCAGCAAGCTCGGCTGCGCTGAGATCGGCGCCTCGCAGGCTGGCGCCATCGAGCACAGCGGAGCGCAAATCTGCCTCACTCAGTTGGGCGGCATCGAGCACGGCGTCGCGCAAGGTGGCGCGTTGCAGCTTGGCCGCTCTCAAGAACGCCCCGTCGAAGTGGGCGCCGCTCAGATCAGCGCCCTCGGCGGTCAGCTCGCTGAGGCGTGCTTGTTTGAGCGAAGCACCCCGCAGTGAAGCACCGTCGAGGATGGCATTGCTCAGATCGCAGCCATCTAGAATAGCGCCGCTCAGCTCGGCCCCAGAGGCGCGGCGAAATGGGCCTCCGGCTCGGAAATCGAAGCCATTCAAGCTCGTGCCTGACAGATCAGAGCCGCCCAACAAGGCGCCCGCGCAATCCGCTTCGCCGAGATCGACTTGTTTGACCGACGCATCGCGCAAATCGGCGCCGCCGAGCTTGGCGCCGCTCAGCTCGGCCCTATCCAGAACTGACCCGCTGAGCACCGCGTCTCGAGCATCGACTGCGCTTAGCACCGCGTCGGCGAAACAGGCGCCTACTGCGCTGCATCCGCTCAGGTTGGCGCCTGCCATCACCGCGCCGCTGAAGTCGATGCCGTCGAGCTTCGCGCCGTTGAGCTGGCATCCGCTGAGCACTGCGCCGATTGCCTTGCAGTCGCGCCAAACGCTATTGGCACAGCTCGCGCCCTCGATGCTGATACCGCTCAGATCGACGCCTACGAGCTGGGCGCCGTCGAGTTGCCTTGCCGTCATGAGGCGTTGCTCGAGCTGTTGTCGCGTGCGAATCATGAAGGCTGGTGGCCGAGCATAGCGGTGCTCGGCTGGTATTTCAGTGGTCAGAACACTCAGTCTTCGAGAACGCGGCGGATTCGGCGCCCACTGGTCTTGGTTGTGGGCGGCGGTTGTGGGGCCGTGGTCTTGGTCGCAGCAGGGGGGGCGGTGGGCGCTTTGCCCCCTGTCTTGGGCGTCTTGGAAGCGGTCGGTCGCTTTGCCGCGGCAGCAGAGGTGGTTGGTGGCGGAGTGGCAGCGGCCATTGGAACGCTCGTTGAAGGCGACGGGGTCGTCGCACGCGGCGCCGCGGTGTTTGCTGCGCTGGCGGTGGCGTTGGGCGTGGCGCTGGTCTGTGTGGTGGTGTGCGTCGCTGCAGCGGGGTCGTCGTTGTGGCGGCTCACGATCAAGGTGCCAGCCACGGCGAGTCCCGCGACGCCGGCGGCGAGCAATAGCCAACGGCCGGCGTTTCCTTTCATCGGTACGGCTGCGAGCGTGTTCGTCATCGCTAGCGGCGTGGCGCCGGCCGCCGCCGCAGGCTCTTCGGTTGCCACGCTAG
>CAZRGL010000285.1:0-11527 GCA_964599485.1 uncultured Polyangiaceae bacterium | reverse complement strand
AGCACCTCGCCACCGACCGTAGCGTCGAAGCCGCCGGATTTTTCCGGGTCGTCGTCTAAATCCACGGCGATCGAGATGTTGCCGCTCGCTGGGGTGGCGGGGCGCTGCGCTGATGGCTCGTTGTCAGTCGACGCGGAGGGCTCGACGTTGCCCGGCTCCGGCTTGGCAGCGGGCGGGGCGTCTTGTGTCTGCGAGCTCGCCTTGTCCGTGCCGTGATCGGCCATCCAGCGGCGCACCCCGCTGGTCATCGGTGGCGGGACCAGGCTGTGCTTGTTCAACCAATTTCGCATGTCCGCCGCCATCTCGAGGGCATCTTGGTAGCGGTCGGCGGGGGCAGCAGCTAGCGCCTTGTCGACGATGGCAGCGGCGTCTGGATTGAGGTTTTCGATGATGGTGTTGATGGCTGGGGCTTGCTCGAGCGCCAGCATCATGATGAGCTCGTGAAACAGCTCAGTTTCGAAAGGGAACCTTCCGGTGAACCCACGGAACAGAATCACGCCGACGGCGAATAGATCGGCACGATGGTCGATGTTCTTCTCGCAACGGGCTTGCTCAGGGGACATGTAGTAGGGCGTTCCCAGAAGTGCCCCTGTGCGGGTGGCCTGCATCTTCTCGCCGCCCTCATCAGGACGGAACTTCGAGACACCGAAGTCGAGGATCTTGACGAAGTTCTTGCGCCCGTCTCGCTCGGATAACAGGAACACGTTGTGGGGCTTCAGATCGCGGTGGATGATGCCAGCGCTGTGGGCCTCGTAGAGACCTTGTAGAAGCTCCACGATGATGGGAAAGAGCACATCTGCGCTCACCTTGTCTTCGCGGGTGATGAGGTCGTGCAGCGCCTCGCCCTCGAGATACTCCATCACCATGTAGTGATGACCCGAGGGCAATTCGCCCAAATCGAGCACTTCGCAGATGTGATCGGAGCCGATTCGACCAGCAGCTTGCGCTTCGCGTTGGAAGCGCCGGACGTTGTCCTCATCCTGAGCCGCCTCGGCGTTGAGCACCTTGATGGCGACACGGCGCCGGATGCGGACGTTCTCGCCGAGGTATACGTTGCCCATGCCGCCCTTGCCGAGCAAGCGCACGATGCAGTACTTGCCGTCGATGATGTCGCCGGTCTTCAGCTTCATGTGCCGACTTTCGAGTGTAGCGCCTGCCGGCTAAGCTTCCAACGTCAGAAGCGGCCGACCGCAGCCAAGCCGCCCCCGTCGGGCCCGATCATGGGCACAATGGTAGCTGTGACGTCTAGCGGCGGACCTTCTTGCTCCGGCTCGCTGCTCACGACGACCTCGGGTCGGGTGAAGAACAGGTACGCCGTGACCCCTGCCGCGATCAAGGACGTGCCGAGCATCACATCGGTGGCGATGTTGAGCGCCTGACCCGAGTCGCGCAGATCCTTCGCCTTTTGCTCGTCGCTGCCGTTGTTGACGTCGTTGTAGTCCGACCGGTTGCTCAAGGCCGCCGCGCCGAGCCCGATGGTGGTCACGGCGAGCGCCCCGCTGACCCCGGCGGTGATCCAGACACTCAGAGGTGTGGGCCGCTCGGTTACCGGAGCTTGCGTGTCTTTCTTTGACGGCAAAAGCGCGAACGTCTTGTTGAGCGGCTGCTGAGCTACAGCCTCGACTTCCCAGGTTTGCGGCTCATGCCCTTCCAGCTTCACGGTGATGCGGTGGTGCCCCGCCCGGATCCCAACGGACAAGGGACCCTGCAGCGGCCCGTAGCGATTGATCACCTTGTCTCCCCGTACAGGTTCACGCTCGTCGACCACCGTGGCGCCTGCAGGACTGACTTCGATTTGCAGCGGTGTGACTCCAGCTTTGAGCGTGGCCAGATCTTTGGTGAGTTGCTCACGCTCGACCGGATCGATCTTCTCCACCTCCGCCAGGTAGCGGCCGAGCGCCTCGATGGCCTCGCTATCTCGCTCGAGCTTCATGGCGCACTGGCCCAGATTGCCCAGAATCTTGGGTGATGGCGAAGCTGCGAAGGCCGCCTTGAAGGCGTGGTAGGCCTCTTCGTAGCGCCGCCCATCAGGATCGTCGAGTAGGTTTACACCACGGCGAAAGTGGGCCTTGGCCTCATCGGAGATGACCACTTTGGCTGGCGCATCACCTGAGGGAGGTTGCGCTTCAGCGCCCCCAGGGTCGCTAGGAGCGCTGGGATCGGCGGCGTGGCTGGGCGTAGCAAGGGCCAGCAGCATGCAGCACAACAACATGGGCAGTATGGATTTCGCCAATCGTCTCATGCTGGCCCGATGGTAGCGCGAATCATGGGCCAGCCATGGCGAAATCGCGTCCGCGCATATAGTATCCGCCCAGGCGTGGCATGAAGGAATCCGAAGCGTGGCCCATATCGATTGAGGCGCTTGGCAAGCTCGCTGTGGGAAGTCTGCTGTGGCGGGCCCAGGGCCGGCTGCATCTGACCGTAATTGCCAAGGCGCGTTTTGCTCTGAGGCACAACGGACCGATGGAATTGCTCGATCCCGAGCCACTGGTTCGGCGGGCGCAACACTTCGATGACGATCCCGAGCGGAGCCTGCGCCAAGCCAGCGATCTCGTACCCTACTTGAAGAGCACCGACGTGCTCTTTCGGGGACACGCGTACGGTCCACCCGGCATGAGCGCAGCTGTGGTGGCGGTTCGCTTGGCGGTGCTCGGCGACGTCCCCTTGGTCGACAAGACCCTGCATGTCTATGGCGAACGGGACGCAGGCGCGCCGTTGCTGCAGGCCCGCCCATTTTCCCAAATGCCGCTGACCTACGAGCGCGCAGGTGGCGCTGTGCCAAACGTCGTGGATCCGCACAACGGCGAGGCGCTGGCTGGGTTCGGTCCCATTCCGATGGAGCAACGCAGCCGTCGTCCCCAGCTCGCCGCGGCGTTGGGCAAAGCCCTGCTGCATTCGATTGTCGAGCTTCCGGCGGCATTTGACTGGACGCTTTTCCAAGCCGCGCCGCGTGATCAGCGCTCGACGCCTCTGACTGGCAACGAGTGGATTGTGTTGGAGGGGCTTCACCCGGCCATCGTCCAGTTGCGCAGTTGTTTGCCTGATGTGAGCGTCGAAGTGGTGGTCTGGCCCCGCTCGGGAGGGCGCGCTTCGGTGGCGTTGGTCGCCGATACGCTCAGTATCGATGGGGACGCGCAGACCTGCACGCTGACTTGGCGCGGCAGCTTCCCGGTCTATAACAACAAGGTGCTCGAGCAACTGACGATTGCAGCGGGTTTGTCGCTGGGTGCTACGCCGGTCGACTGGAGCGAGGTCGAGCCTGACGAGCTCGAAGATGACGTGCCGCAGCGGCTCACCACCGTCATCGACGAGTCGGGCACGCTGGGTTTGGCTGGCGAGGGATTGGCTGGCGAGGGTTTGGCTGGCGAGGGATTGGCTGGCGAGCGGTCGCAAGACCTGCCCCCGCCGACGGTTCGCCAAGAGCCGGCCTTGCTGCGGGAGGATCCACCCGCTGTCGAGCTTCTGGACGACTCCGCAGTGGAGTCAGTACCGCCATCCGAGCTTGAAGATGCCGCGCAAGCGGCTCCGCCAAGCGAAGGCGAGGATGCGACTACTGCGCGTCGTTCGCTGTCCGAAACCACCCGCCGGCAGGTCATGTCGCCGCAGCTGCGCGCCATCATCGAGCAAGCCAAGAAGCGACCTCCGGGCGATCTCGAGTCCACGATGAAAGTGGATCCGGCCGCCCTACAAGCACCCGCGACGCCTTTCGAAGCGGGTGACCAGGCGGCCCCGTCTGACACAGATGAGGCGCTCGTCGATTCGGCGCCGACCGCGCGTTTGCATGCTGATGCCGATCGTGCCGAAGAGCCCGACGAGCCAAGGAAGAAAGCCCCCGTTCTCGAAGGAACCGTGGCGGTGCGGCCAGGTGCTCGCGCTACGGCTGCCACGCCATTTGAGCGAGCGCCAGAACAGCAGCCACGGACCGCGGCTCACGATTTGCCCCCGGTCGAGCCCGCTGACGTGTCTGCGGATCTGCCGCGAGGCTTGCCTTCGCGCGCTGCGATAGCTCAGCCTTCGGCTCAGTCAACCGTTGCGCTCAGCCCTGGGCAGCGGTTCACAGCAGTGTCGCCTTTTCCCCTGGCCAAAGCGGGCACGCCGCCGTTGGTATTGCGGCCCGCCCCTTTGCTCGGAGCACCGTGGGTTGTTGAGCGGGGCGCAGCAGTGCCGATTCCGACTGCGGGCATGCAGTCTACCGTCCAACTGGGCCAGCAAGCTGAACAGCAACCGCCATCGCCGCACGCTGCTCCGAGCGCCCGACCGAGGACCGTGCCGTTCGAGATCGTCGCGCCAGGCGCGGTGTCGGTGGCAACGCTCAGTTGGCAGCTCGAGCCGCCAATCGACTCAATCACCGTGATCGCCAAAGCCAGCTTCGCGCTGGTCCCGGGTGAGTCGGCGCGGCTGTGCCAAGAGGCCGATCCGCCTGTTGGAGATGTTCACTACGATGACGATCATTTGGGGCGGAGCGTCATCCACGGGTCGGACTTCGCGCCGCGTAAGCAGAAGGTGGATGTCACGCTCACGGGGAAGGTATACGCGGCGGCAGCGGCGCGCAGCGCGGAGGTTCGTTTTCGCTTTGGTGATGACGAGACGGGGTTCGAGCGCCGGGCCAAAGTGTTCGGCGAGCGCATTTGGCGTGCCGGTGCTCCTGGCGGCACCATCAGCAAGGCTGCTCCTTTTGATTCGATCCCCATGTGCTGGGAGAACGCTTTTGGTGGTGCGGGCTTTGACGCCAATCCGGTTGGTACGGGGCGCGCTGCTGAAGACAAAGCACTGCGGATGCCCAACATCGAGGATCCCGAACACCTGCTCAGGGGGCCAAAGGAGTCGCACGTCAGCATCTGCTTTGCGCCCATCCCGATGTTGTGGCGCGCCAAGATGTTCGAATCGGGAACCTACGATGAGGTTTGGCTGCGCGAGCGATGGCCGTACATGCCTGCCGATTTCGACGACGCCTTCTACCAAAATGCGCCACAGGCGCAGCAGCTCGATCACATTCGTGGCGATGAGGCGTTTTCCATTGGTGGGATGCACGCCGAGTATCGTGTGCTCGAAGGGACCTTGCCCGGTATGCGTGCGCGTTGCTTCGTCCAAGGGCTGGGTCAGGACGCGCGCTTCGTCGAGCTCCCCATGAACCTCGACACAGTTTCCTTCGAGCTCGAGCGCATGCGTTTGCACCTCGTGTGGCGAGGTGTCTTGCCGGTGAGCGATCACCACGCCAGCAATCTCGAAGGTGGGCTGTTGTTGCTCGAGCCGCTGGGCGACGAGCCGCTCAGCCTTCCCGATGCCCGCGAACGGTATCTTCTCGAGCGTCGCCCGCTCGAAGCCGTCGAGCAAAGCCCCGACGGAGCGCCTCAGGTTGCCAACGACGTTGCACTAGCGAGTCACCAGCCGGGCCGCGAGCCGGGATTGGCAGGGCTTCAGGCATCGGATCCGGCGGCCCGCTTCGCGGCGCCACCAACGGACAGAGAGGCGGTTGCCCAGCGAATGCGCGATGCCGGTGCTCCCGACGAGCAGATCGCTGCCGCCCTGTCCGTGCTCGCCAGCGATTCTCGGCTCGTGGCGGCGCCCACGAGCAAGATCGCCATTGGACCCAGCAAGCTGCCGCCTCCGACCGCTGCCACTGTTCGCGACCAGGTGACCCGCTGGATCCACGAAGGACGAGCGCTGGCGGATCTCGACCTCGAGGGTGCCAGTTTGCAGGACATGGACTTGAGCGGAGCACGCTTCGCGGGAGCCGTATTGAAAGGAGCGAACCTCTCCGCTTGCCAGCTGGTTGGAGCGGACCTCAGCGATGCGATTTTGACCGAGGCCAATCTCGAGCATGCGGTGTTGCGAGAAGCCATCTTGGACCGTGCCGATCTGCGGGGCGCTCAACTCAGCTGTGCTTGCCTCGAACAAGCACAGCTCGATGATGCTGACTTGAGCGGTGTGGTTGGCAGTAGTTGCAACTTCCGAAAAGCGCGCGGCGAGCGGCTGAAGCTGCGGGAGGGCGACTGGCGCGAATCAGATTTTGAAGGGGCAGAGCTGTCGAAGCTCGATTTGAGTGAATCGTTGATCAGCCGTTGCAGTTTCGCGTCCGCGAAGCTTGTCGACGTCACGCTGTACGACGCGCGCGGAAGCGGTGTGCAGTTCGACGGTGCCGATTTGAGCAGTGCTCGTGGCGATGGAGCCGTGTTGCCGAGCAGCTCACTAGTCGGCATCGGCGCTTCTGATTCGGTCTTCGAGGGAGCCTTGCTGGACAAGTGCTCCTTCTTCGAGGCCGTGTTGTCGCGTTCGAGTTTTGTTGGTGCTTCATGCAAGAGCACCATTTTCTCGCGTGCTGATCTGCGCGAAGCACGCTTCGACGAGGCCAACCTCAGTGGCGCGAGCCTTCTCAAATCCGACCTGAAGCAAGCTTCACTGCAGCGCGCGGATCTGAGAAGCTCAGATTTGCGTGGTGCCAATCTCTATGGCTGCGACATCTGGAAAGTGGAGCTGTCCGGTGCTCGCCTCGAGATGGCCAATCTCTACAACACGCTGATGCAAGACAAGGGGCGCAAATGAGTCAGATGCCGGCAGCAACCAAGAAGGGCGGGATGTGCCAGTCCTTCCCCGATGTTTGCAAGACGCCAGCTGGCACGGCTGTAGTGCCGATCCCCTATCCCAACCTCGCGCAGATGAACGCTGCCGACGGCGTGACGAGCAAGGTCCTATTCGAAAAGAAAGAGGTGGTCGTCGAGAGCTCTGCCATCCCCAACAGCAGCGGTGACGAAGCGGGCACGGCTGGCGGAGGCGTCAAATCGGCGACGCAGATGGACCAGGTCGCGTTCAAGAAATACAGCAGCAAAGTGTTCGCGGAGGGGAAAAAAGTCGTCTTCCACACGGCGATGGCAGCCCACAATGGAACCAACGCCAACGCCGTCGGCGTTCACTCGGTGCCGTCACAGTCCAAGGTATTGGTGGCAATGTGAGCAAGCACGCTAAGATGCGGGCCCCATGAAAGCTCGTGACATTCTGATCCTCGGGGGGGCTTTCCTGCTAGGGATGGGTTGCTCGGTCATTGCCGGCTATGACGACCTCGTTCCTCAGTCGACGATGAGCTCGACCACCTCGAATAGCGGCACGACCACGAGCACGACAGGCGATACCGGCGGGGGCGGCGCGGCGACGACCTCGAGTAGCAGCAGCAGCGCCGATTGTAGCGACGTTTGTGATTTGGGTTGTGGTGGCAAGACCTGCTGCGAAGAAACTTGCCAGATGGGCAGCAAGTGCAGTTGTTCCGTCAATTGCCAGTGCTCCTTTGAGTGCGCCAAGACGCCTTGCGATATCGAATGCGGTAGCAAGTCGCATTGCAGCGCCGATTGCTCAGGTAGCACTTGCACGTGCAAGAACGCGACGTGCACGTTCAGCTGCCCAACGCCTCCTTGCGAGATCAGCTGCCTGAAAACACTCGGAGCCAAGTGCACGTTGGTCTGTGGAAGTGCCCAGAATTGCAATTTCGACTGCGTTGGCGCGAGCGCACAGGATTGCAACGGGGACGGTACGGTGTGGGCTTGCGATACGGTTTGTCCTGAGTGATGGCCGAGGCACGATGATGGGCGCCGAGCTCGACGAAAACGAATACAAGACACAACGCCGTGCGATGGTGGAGCGGCAAGTGCGCAGCCGGGGCGTGGTCGACGAGCGTGTGCGCGAGGCGATGGTCGCCGTGCCGCGTCACCTGTTTGTGCCGGAGCAATATCGACAGCACGCCCATGCTGATCGCCCATGGCCGATTGGTCATGGACAGACCATCTCGCAGCCACTGATGGTGGCGCTCATGCTGGAAGCTGCCCGGCTCACTCCAGGCGAACGCGTGCTCGAGGTTGGCGGCGGCAGCGGCTATCAAGCTGCGCTGCTGGGTCAGCTCGTCCGCGAAGTCGTTGCGCTCGAGATCGTACCGGCGCTTGCAGAGCGGGCTCGGCAAACCGTGGCCGAGCTGGGCTATGACAACGTCGAGATATTGCTGGCCGACGGCAATCTAGGACACGAGCCCAAGGCTCCCTACGACGCCATTCTGGTTGCCGCTGCTGCGCCCACAGTGCCAGAAGCGCTGATCGCGCAGCTCACGATCGGTGGACGTCTGCTCATGCCGGTGGGGGGCTCTTTCCAACAGACGCTCCTTCGGCTCACCAAGAAGGTTGATGGAAGCATTCGCACGGACGACCTGGGCTACTGCGTGTTCGTTCCCCTCGTGGGCTAGGAAAGAGCAAGCAGGGCGATGAACGACGATCAGCACGACGCGTGGGATAAGCCTCTGCTGTTGACACGCAATCTGTTCTTGCAGCCACTCGGTGTGCACAGTTATGCCGCGCGGGCCTCCTTCGCCAGCCCGCACGGCGTGCAACTAGACGGCGGAACCTTGGCGCTGCTGTCGTGCTTCACCGAGCCTCGGACGCCGCGCGCTGCCCGCGCCGTGCTCGGCCAAACCGTCAGCTGCAGCGATGACGAGTTGCTTGCCACCGTGCACGTGCTAGCGGGCCATGGCTTGTTGCGTGATGCTGACGACAGCTGTCACAGCCGGGGTGCCCCCGTGGTGGGCTCGGGATATGCCAACCCGCTAACGCAACACAACATGCTCCGGGACGCACCGCGCATGGATGCTTACCGCGAAGCCATCAAAGAGCTGGCTCCGGGTCGCAGGGTGCTGGAGATTGGTGCTGGCTCCGGAGTCCTATCCATCTTTGCTGCCCGCTCGGGCGCCACCGAGGTCATTGCGCTCGAAGAATCGGCAGCGATCGAGCTGGCTCGAGCCATGGCCGCCGCCAACGGGGTTGAGGATCGCATCCGCTTTGTGCCAGTCAACAGCTTGGACTACCGCCCAGAGCGACGCGCCGAGCTCATCGTGCACGAGCTGATTGGACATGAGCCCTTCGGCGAGCACGCCTTGCGCTACCTCGGCGACGCGCAGCACCGCCTGCTCGAGCCTGGCGGGCACATGCTTCCGTCGTGCCTCGAGGTTCACTGCCGGGCGGTGGGGCGTGCGGGCTGGGTCGACCCCTTTCAGGTGCAGCGGGAGGTAGGAGACGTTGCTCAGCGCCACGACCTGGCCCTCGGGCCTTTGCTCGAAGCGCTCGACGCCCGCGTTTTGCTACCGTCGTACAGCTGCGACTACGAGCTAGCGGAACGGGGTGGGCGCAGCGACGACGTCGTCCTCTATCGCGTCGACTTCACACGACCGATTGCCGAGCAGAAGCTGGGCCAAGCCGCCGAGGTGGAGCTCAGTATTTCGCGCGGCGGCCACATCAACACGCTGGTCACGCATTTCCGAGCACGCATGGGCGAAGGCGCTTGGCTCTCGAACGCCCCCGAGGCCGAGCGCACCCACTGGGATGTAGCGCTGCACGACCTGCCCAACCCATGCCAAGCCCAGGCCGGACAGAAGCTCTCGGTTCGAGCGCGGTTCGAGCCCATCGACGGCGTCGAGCGGACCCTACTCGAGTTGGTGGGCTGACGACGCGGACCCGAACTCGGCTCGGTTCAGGCAGGGGTAAACCGCCCGAGATCCCCTACCGCCATTCGGTTTCCCGCACGCCGATGCCGACGCGTACTCGGACGCGGACGCGGACTCGGACGCGGACGCAGATTCGGACGCGGACTCGGACGCGGACGCTGGCTCGGACGCGGACCCGGACCTGAAGGCAGATTCGGACGCGGGCGGGGGTAAACCCGGGTAAACCCGGGTAAACCCGGGTAAACCCGGGTAAACCCCGCCCCTACTTCCCAGTACCGCCTCGACCACGCCGCTACGCCCGCGCCCGACCACGACCACTCGCACCCGCACCCGCTCGCACCCGAGAACGAAGACCTGGGCTGAACGGTCGATGCTCTTGTTCTCATCATGACGCCTTGGCTAGCGACTGCCCTGCCCTCCTATCCAGCGCGCGGGCGCCGAGCGCTTCGACGTAATGGTCGCTGCCGACATGCTCTTTGCCTTCCAAGTCGGCAATGGTACGCGCCACGCGGCGGACCTTAATGTAGCCGCGGGCGCTCAGGCCCAGCTGTTTGACTGCGTTGGCCAACAGCTTGCAGGCGCGCTTGTTGGGCGCGGCAACTTTGTCCAAGTCCACGCCTCGCAAGGTGGCGTTGTAAGGGGTGCTGGTCAAGCCCCGCTCGAAGCGGGCAAACTGGATGGCTCGGGCAGCCGTCACGCGCGCGCGAATGACCGCCGAGCTTTCGCCAGGGCGGCTGCGCTGCAGCTCGTCGATGGTCAATGCAGGCAACGCCACGTGCAGATCGATTCTATCGAGCAAGGGTCCGCTCAGCCGGCTGCGATAACGCTGCACGCGCTTGGGCGAGCAGGTGCAAGGGCGCTGCGCGCTGGCGTAGTAGCCGCACGGACACGGGTTGACCGCAGCAACGAGCAACGGCCGAGCTGGGAAGGTCACGCGCATACGGGCGCGGCAGATGTTCACTTCACCAGTCTCGAGCGGCTGGCGCATGCCCTCGAGCACGTGGCGGCGAAACTCCAACAGCTCATCGAGAAACAAGCAACCATGATGGGCCAGCGAGATTTCGCCGGGCCGGAGCGGATCTCCACCGCCAAACAGGGCCGCTGAGCTGAGGGTGTGGTGTGGCGCACGGAAAGGACGCTCGGTCAACAGTCCCTCCTTGGCAGCGAGCAAGCCCGCCACCGAATGCACGGCCGTGACCGTCAACGACTCCTCGTCGGTCATTGGCGGCAAGATGGTAGGCACCCGACGCGCCAGCATGGTCTTGCCGGCCCCTGGCGGTCCCATCATCAACAGGTTGTGCTCGCCCGCTGCAGCGATCTCGAGCACACGCCGAGCCGCATACTGTCCGCGCACCTCGGCGAAGTCGACCGAGAGCCCTGGGCGACTCGGTTTGGGCTTGCCCACTGCAACGGGAAGCTCGGCGCCGCTGGCATTTGTGAAATGGGCAACGATCTGCTCGAGGTTCTCGGCTGTACGGGCACGGATCCCCGCGATGGCCGCCGCTTCTGGGCCGTTACCGAGGGGAACGACCGCCTCGCTGATCCCTCGCCGGCGTGCACCCAGCAGGGCAGGCAACACGCCACGAACAGCGCGCACATCACCACTTAGGGACAGCTCGCCGAGCAGGACCGTGCGGGCGAGCGGCTCGGCGGGAATGCGTTCGAGCGCAGCGAGGATCCCCAAGGCAATGGCCACGTCGGACGCACTGCCGCCCTTACGCAAGTAGGCCGGCGCTAGGTTGATGGTGATGACGTATTCGTTGAGCTCGACGTCCAAACAGCGCAAGGCGGCCGCGACCCGGACGCGGCTCTCGCGCACGCACACCTCGGGCAAGCCCACGATGCGAAACATTGGAAGGCCACGACCGGAGTCCACCTCGACGCGCACCAGGTGGGCTTCGAGTCCGCTCAAAGTAACGCTCAAAGCTGTAGCTTGCATGCTGCGCGTTCACTGCGAACATCGTGCCAGGCCTATCAATGCGAAACTTGGTGATCCAAAGTGGCGGCCGCCATGGCGGAGGGTGGCGGACGCCGTTGCATGAGGAGTCATGGCCG
>CAZRGL010000284.1:0-14021 GCA_964599485.1 uncultured Polyangiaceae bacterium | reverse complement strand
GCACCGCCAACAACACCTTGGCCCACCGCGAGATGGTGTGCGCCGTGATTTTCGAGGTGTTGTTGAACGAACCGAACGTGAGCCAACCATTACGTTGACACGGGGGCGGAGCGACAGCAGGCGCGCCCGCAGGCGCCGCGTAGCAGTGCATGCCGGCATCGATGATGGCCAGCTGCTCGCTATGGAAACGCTCGGCACCGGGAGGATCGGCCCAGCGATCGGTAAGGCGATAATCCACCATGGGCATTCCGGTAGTGTTGGGATAGCCGAGATAGGTCATTTGCACCGGCGCTGGGCGACGCGCCATCGCCAGAAGGCGATTGCCGTCAGTATGACCGGCCAGATCGACCAGCACATCGATTCGGTCAGAACGTATGAGCTGCGCCAGCTCGTCATCATTGGTGCCAGCAACATCACGCCACGTCGAAAAATATTGGCGCAAACGCCGAGTGGTCGCGTCGGGAGCGGGCACGTTTGCATATGCAAAGAGCTCGAAGGCCTCTGTGTCGTGAGCACGCAAGATCGGCTCGATGAAGAAGGCCACGGCATGAGCGCGAAAATCAGGCGACAGATAGCCAATGCGCAACGGGTGTGGCCTGCTCGCAACCAGGCGCTCTTGCATGAGCGCAACCTCCCCCGCGCGCAGCTGTGCCCAGCGCTGATGTTCCGAGAACAACTTGTCGGGCGAGACACCATCGACGTAGTGCAGCGTCAGGAGCAAATTCGAATGCCAGGCCGCGTTGGTCGGCTGGGCGCTGATGGCTTTGCCGAGATGTCGCAAGGCGTCGGACGCCCGCCCCTGTCGACAAAACGCGTTGGCTAGGTTGCAGTGTGTTGGCCCATGAGTGGGGTTGATGGCGAGCGCATTGTGGTAGCAGTCGATCGCTGCTGTCAGCTGGCCTGCACCGGCTAGCAGCACACCAAGATTCTGCAGTGCGTCAGCGTTCTTTGGATCGACATCCAGCGCGCGACGATAGAGCTCGAGCGCATGCTGCTGCTTACCCTGCACGACGTAGACCGTCGCCAAGTTGTTGAGGGCGCCAAGATGCGCTCCGTCCAGCTCTAGTGTTCGCTCGAAGCTGGCAACAGCATCATCGAGGCGTCCAAGCCGCTGCAGCGTGCTGCCCCTACCGCAATGCGCGTTCGCGTGCTCGGGGCCGTGCTGGACAGCGCGGTCAAACACGGTGAGCGCCTCGCTGGCTCGGCCGGTGTCGAGCAGCACATGAGCCAAGTTGTTGAGCAACACGACGCTGTCTGGCTCATGGCGCAGCAGCGCCAGATAGCCGCGCTCGGCCTCAGCCAACGCCCCGGCGCGGTGGGCCGCCACTGCTTCCTCGAAGAGGGTGGCGAAATCGTTTTCAGTCGGCAAGGTTCGAGGAGGATACAACGAACCGAGCGCGTAGGGCCCAGCCCCAGTCAGTCGCGTTCATTGTGTGCCAATCGCGAGATGTCGCCAGCACAGGTGTACGAGGCTTGCGCAACTCGATGGATGGAGCCGCCATAACCCATGAGAATCACGAGCGTCCCACTTGTGGTGGCACTGGCACTCGCTTTGCAACTAGTCCTCTGTGACGAGCGTGGGCGACCGCTGACGCTTGACGACGTGGTTCCACGTCTCCCTACCTCCCACCCGGTCCCTTCCTTTCGAGCGTGAAAACAGCCGGTCGCCTCGCTCGCTCGTCTTCGCCACAGCAGGCTGCGCCATAGTCACTGAGGTGAGTCGCGCACCCGGTCAACTGCATGTTCCTACACTTGGGCACACAGTGGGTGTATGTATACAAACATGCGCCGGTTTTCGATTCGGCCCGCGGACGCCCGCGATGCCTCGATCATCCACGGATTCATCGTGCAGCTGGCGAGCTACGAGCGGGAGCCCGACGCTGTCGAGGTGACGGTTGAAGAGCTCGCCCAGCAACTCCAGGAGCCGTCGCCCCCCTTCGAGTGCTTGCTGGCGGAACGTGATGGGCGCGCCGTTGGTTTTGCCTTGTTTTTCCACAACTACTCGACTTGGCGCGGCCGTAAGGGCTTGTACTTGGAAGACCTGTTCGTCCCACCCGAGGAGCGGGGTGAGGGGATCGGCAAAGCGCTGCTGATCGAGCTGGCCCGTATCGCGGCGCGTCGAGGTTGCCCACGCATGGAGTGGGCGGTGCTAGACTGGAACGAGCCGGCCAAGGACTTCTACCGTGCGCTCGGCGCCTCGCCGCTGGATGAGTGGACACTCTTCCGGCTCACCGATGAAGCGCTCGAACAGCTCGCCAGCACCAGTAAGGACCACTGACTTTGCATTTGCCCGACGACTTCGAAAGCAGCTGCGATCCACCGTACGATTTCGTCGAAGTGCCCCCTGAAGGTGACTCCCCTTTGCCGGAGGAGGTCCGCAAACGGGTGTTCATCCACACCGTTCACGACGGTCACGCCATTCCCAGGGAGTACCGTTTCAAAGAAAACGGTGAGCCCCTCGTCGATGCCGACGAGCTCGAGGCGCGTTTCGTTCGCGAGCGCGACTGGGGCGCCAACTTGGTGGCGCGTAAGCTCGCCGCAGCGCTGGGCGTGAAGGGCTTCGCCCGCTGCCGCGTGGCGCGGGTGCTCGTCGACTTCAACCGCTTCCCCGGGAGCACACCGCCGCATAACACCAGCCCACTGGACCGGCTCGCCATCTCCCCTCCCTTCACGACCGCGCTCGACCACACCCAAAAGCTCGAGTTGCTCGAGAACTATTACGACCGCATCTCTGATCTGATCGAGGAACAGTGGCTCAACGGCAACCTCATCATGATCGGCATCCACACCTATGATGAGCACAACCCCACGCTCACCCGGCGTCCCGATTTGAGCTTGGTAACCCGCCCGGCCAACTACCAGCGCGAATCACGCATGCCGTACGGCGTATTCGATCCGCTGTACCCCGACGGTCTGGGCGAGTCGACCAGCAGCCGTATCTTGCGCGATCGCATCTCGCTCAACCTCGAGCGCAATGGCTTCCGCATGGGACACAACCACCCCTACGCGTTGCCCGAGGGCAGCATGGAGGTGCGCGCCCAGGTCTGGTATTTCTTCGATTTTCTGCGGCAGCGCTTCGCCGAAGTCTACCCCGAGAGCGTGCCCGACCCGGCCTACCAGTTGGTCTGGACCATGCTCCTGAACACGAACTTGCGCTTGCACCGCGCCGAGTCTCTGCGCGGCTACCTGCATCGCTACCGCAAGGTGAGCCGCGAAGAGGTTGGCTCCTTTCAGCGCTCCCAGGTCGCCTATGAGCGAGTTCGCACGTTCCTCGAAGAGCAGGACATATTGCAGCAATTCCGCACCTCGCCCAATCGGCCCAGCTCCATCGCGCTCGAAGTCCGCAAGGACCTGATTTGCACTTTTAACGGAACAACGGGACGGCCCTTGCCCGTCACCAAAGAAATCGAGGACCGAGCGGCCCTCATCGGAGCGGTGGTCGCAGGCGCCATCGGCATCTACTTCGACACGGACAGCAAGTTCCGCTGTGCGAGCTCGGGGCTCACACCGAAATCGATCCCTTTCGGAAATCCGACCGGTCCATCAGCGCGTTGACCAATACCGGCTTGCCGGTGCGTGAGATCTCCACCGCCCTAGTCAAGGCGTCGTCGAGCTCGTCCTGATGGGCCACCACCAATCCTTCGGCACCGCAGCCCTTCGCGACCACGTGGTAATCCATGTAGGTCAGTGGGCAGCCGACATCGTCGCCGAGCAGCCCCACCTGATCTCGTGCGATCTGGCTCCAACAAGCGTCATTGCCCACCACTGAGATCACACCAACACCATGACGCGCGAAGGTGTCTTGCTCCATGATGCTGAAGCCAGCAGCCCCATCGCCGTACAGCAACCAGACATCATTGTCTGGGTTGACGAGCTTGGCGCCGAGGGCAAAACCAGCCCCTACGCCGAGGGTGCCAAAGACACCTGGATCGAGCCAGCCATAGGGGCCGCGCGGGCGTACTACGTAGGCCGCCGTACCAATGAAATCTCCGCCATCGCCGATCATGACGCTGCCCGGAGTGAGCTTGCGCTCGATTGCTTGACAGATCTTCAGAGGATTGAGCCGCTCGGCCGGTTGTTCGGCGAGGGCGGCGATTTCACCATCCCGGGCACAGTCGCGCTCGGCAAGCTGCTCGAGCCAGCTGCTCTCCATCGACGAGGCGCTGGTCGCATTGGCCAGGGCGCAGATGAAGGCGTGTGGATCTGCGAGCACGCCAACGTGGGGGCGGCGGTTCTTGCTCAGATCCTGCTCGCTGAGATTGACGCTGATGAGCTTGGCCCGCGCCACGTGTGATCCGTAGTCGAGCCGGAAGTCGTTGGGCACACCGCACAACAGCACGACATCCGCGGACTTGAGCGCCACCCGTCGTTTGTGACGCATGTGCAGCTGATGTCCGGCGCCGAGCAAGCCGCGCGCCATGCCGGACAAATAGACCGGAACGCCGAGCCGCTCGACCGCATCGACTAGCGAGGCAACATCCGCTACGCGTAACATCGCTTGACTACCGATGACCATCACCGGCCGGTGCGCCTCGCGCAGCATCACAGCTGCCCGATCGATGGCCAGAAAGCTGGGCGCAGCTACGTCAACAGGGCGCGGTATGGACAAGTCAGGGTTGCCTGATAACGCAAATCGGTAGCCGAGATGACCGCGTACGTAGGTGCTGATGGCGTGCTGCAACAAGCTCTTGTTCGGCTTGTCGACCTGCTCGAGATGCATCTTCCTGACGGTAGCCTCGGGATACAGCAAGTCCATTGCCAGCTCGACGAAGACCGGACCGGGAACACCAGACTGGCAGACTTCGAAGGCCCTGCGCAGTGCTGGAACGAGCTCACGCAGCGTGTTGGGTCGCGCCACCCACTTGACGTTGGGCTCCATGAGCGCCACCTGATCGATATCCTGCAGCGAGCCACGGCCCCGAAGGATAGTCGCGGTCGCACCACCGATGAGCACCAGAGGGGATTGGGCCAGCATGGCGTTCTTCACCGCCGTAATACTGTTGCTCACCCCAGGCCCAGCCGTGACGGCTGCTACCCCGGGAACGCCCGTAATACGCGCCATGGCGTCAGCGGCAAACACGGCGTTGACCTCATGGCGCGTGTCGATGACACGAACGCCCAACTTCTTGCACTGCACAAGGATTGGGGAGATGTGCCCGCCCGCCAGGGTGAACAAATGCCGCACACCGTGTGCCTTGAGCAGCTCTGCGACGCGACTACCACCATCCATGCCGTGACCTCCGAAGTGACATGTCCCACTTAACGCTCGAACGAGAAGCTGGCAAGCGCACGACCCTGACGCGCACGCGCTCGCATCTGCCCGCGCCCCCCGGCCTAACCCGGGTCAGGCGAGGCAGCGCCCGCGGCTACGACGAAGTCGAGCGCTTCAGCCATGATGGCGTCGATGTTCCCAGAATAGTGGTGGCCAGCCTTGGGCATGACCCACAGCTTGGCGGCAAAACGCTGCTTTTGGAGTTGAGCAGCAGTCCTACGCATCGTGGAGAGCTGCCCCGAGCGCTCCCCGCCGACGAGCGCCACCGCTTTTACTTTCGCGGCACGCAACGCTGCAGCCGAAGTGCGTATCTTGGCCTCAATCAAGATCAAGTAGGGCCAGCGACCGGGATGGGCCGCGGCGATTTTCACGGCCGCGTAAGCGCCGCGCGAAAAGCCCATCAACACGGCTCCGGTACGGTCGAAGCGGTCGCCGAACACCTTGCCCACCGCAGCAATCGCCTTCTCCAGATCGGCGCTCATCCCGGCAGCAGACTTGGTCCAGGTCACCGCACGACCGTCCCCGGGCCCGCAATGTGTGTTGCCTTCTGGACATATCAACAGGCCACGCTGTGTTGCGGCCGAAGTCCAATAACCACAAGCGTATTCAGGCGGATTGCACACGCCATGCAAACCAGCGATCAGACGGCCACGCCCGGAAGCTCGAGGGGGCATGACGAAGGCCGAGCGTTTGCCGTCAAACATCACCGAGACTGGGCTCGGCGGGGCCGCCGCAGCGCTCGAGCTGAGCGGCTGCGTCATGGAAGCAGTGGGGGAAGCGGCCGGGGCGGTGGAGGACGGTTTGGGGCGCTCGACACTCGATCTGTCGGTGGCGCGGCTGGACTGTGCTCGGCTGGACTGTGCTCGGCTGGACTGTGCACCGCTGGACTGTGCACCGCTGGACTGTGCAGTTGGACTTGGACGCTGCCGCGGCCCTTGTTCTGGCGTGCACGCAGAGAACGCACAAGACAGCATCAACAGGGCCGCGGTCGAACGCAACCGGCCCATTCCTCCTGATGCTGACCTATCCCGCGCCACGCGCGCTAGCCATAGGCGGCGGTGGCCACGAAATGCATCTCGAAAGCGCAATCCACGTCCTTGACGCGCCCGGGACAATGTCCACTTCCCTCGAAGTGGGTGGTGTTACTCCGGAGGTGACGCATGATCGCCCCCGTGAAGTCATGGCCGCCAGTGCAACCGTTGTCCGAGCAAGGAATGTCAAACAGTGCAGGCGCCCGATCAACCATGATGTAGCGCTTGTGCTTCACATCAGCGGAGGCCAAGCCTTCGCGTGTCTCTTGGATTTCGAGCTCCAAGCTCTTGAGCTCGGGCACCAGCTCCAGGAGGCGAGCTGCTTCATTCTCACGTTGGCGTCGTTCCTGCGCCCGTTTGGCAGCTTCAGAGTTTCGTCGCATTGTTCCTCCTGGTCTGGGTCGTTCTGGCTGGGGTCGTCCAACACGCCTTCGCGGGCTTTGGTCCTCGCGTCTCCTTCTGCCAGCGGCATGCAAATCTAGCTGTGTTATTACAACATAACCACTTTCTGCGAGCTTGCATTACCTGAGCAAGTGCACGTCGAGAGAGCGTGGAGATCAGCAGCTCAGGTCTCCTGATAGTCCTCCATTTCGATACGAATGAAGCCCGCGGACTCGGTGACCGATTGAGTCTGATTCTTGTCGACCACCGGTCCCGGCGTGAGCTCGTTGGGCACCGACGCCACGATGACAGGGCGATCGGGATCCCCTCCAATGTGCGCGAGCAGAACCTCAGTGCCCACATGCAATGGGTGGTGCATGCCGTAGTTGGTCCCGGCATACGGCTGCGCCATCCGAATCCAACAGGAGGCCTCATCGCCCTCCTTGCCCGAAAAGTCGAAAGGCAGCTTGATGCGATAGCGCGTACTCGTCGATCTCTGCATGCTCCGTAGCTAGCGCGCGACCTGCCACATGCGCGCTGATCAGACCCTGAACCTTCGGCCATGGCGTCACCCTGGCCGGCCTGAAAGGAACATCTTTCGGGATCGACTCGAAACGGCCGCGGTAGCGGTGCTCGAGCGGTTGGCCGCTCGGATCCGCCTCGAACATCTCGAAACCGACACGATGCTCGCACGACAGCAGCAGATAATCACCGTCATCGCTGCGCGCTTCACCCTGCGGGCGGAGGGTCCCGGGGTGACCCTCCAGAGCAAACGCATGCCCGGGCCGGAACCGTGAGCAATCAGTTTCCCCCGAGAAGATGTGTCGCTTCGAAACCAGATGCTCGAGTCGAACCCCGGCCAGACGCGCCCCGTCGTCAAGCGTCTGCAAATGATGGTCGCCGAAAGAGAACACGGTACCGAAGCCGCACCCATCTGCGCCGACCTCCGCCTTGCCGTGCAAGCACTGGTTGGGGTTGTGATAGTTGTAGTCGACGATTGCGACGCCCCGCGGCGTCCGCTGGATGCGATGCGTCCAGTTCCACACCGTGGCCAAACCCAAACTGGTCTGGCTGTCGTGATAGCGATAAGCCACCCCGTGCGGAACTTGCGGGGGCTCCTGCCCCGCGACCTCGGGTTGACCGTGGATCGCGCTGGCATGAGCGCTCACCGGACCGATTACCAGCCGCTCTTTCTTGGCTGCGCTCAGCCCTGCATCCAGACCGTACTGGTTCAGATCCTCGAACCAATAAGCCAACCCATCGCGCTCGAGCCAACGTTGGATGAAGTCCCAATCGCTCTCTTGGTACTGGACCACGTATTCGTGCGCGGTGCTGTCCTCGACTCCACGGAATTCGAAATCGGCATTGGCGTCAGGGTGCTCCAACATCTGGTAAGAGCTGAGCACCTCGGTGACGATTTCTTGCGTGGACTTGTTTTGGAACACCCGGTTGCGTGAATTGAGCGTCAGCAACCAGACTGTGGGCACCATCACGGCGTAGTAGACCGGCGCCTCGTTGGAAGCAGCGTCGATCGAGTCAATCTGCCGCAGGATTCCGTGGACGACATGACCTACGGAAGGCCCCAGCGAGATCGCGCAAGGCTTGAGCATCAGCGAATCGAGCTCGTCGTCTGTGAGGTATTTCCCTTCGGGGCGCCAAAGCTGCAGCACGAACTCGTACAGGCTCGAGATGCGTTCGCGACCAATCACCCCCCGCAGGTGCAAGCCCAAGTCGACCCCCGACGCGAACTTGATCTTGACGGATTCCAAAGCCATGCTGATTCTTCCTTTTGGGGCTAGCCCAACAGCACCTTCGCACCATCGACGGTTGCGTTCTTGTCGAGCTTTACCGTCGCGCCGCTCACCGTTGCCTCGATGCTCTTGTCGGTCACCGTGACGGTGGCGCTGGCAACCGCTGTTTTGACCTCTTTGTTTGTCGCTTGGATCATGCAGGTGTCGTCGATATCGGCGCCGGCGAGCTTGTTGGGCGATGCGATCTTGCCCATGTGGAAGCGCGTCTCCTCGGCGATCACGCCAAAGCGTTTGTCCCCCCCGCCGGCGAGGAAACCTTCACTGGTGCCGTGTAGATAAGCCCCTTCGCTGACCGAGTTCAGTATGGCGTCCTTTTCGGCCTGCAAACGCAACCCACCCTGCGGGCTCGTCACCTCGACGCCCTTGTTGCCCTCCATGGTCGCTTTGCCGCCCTCGGCTGCCATGGTCATGTCTTTGAGCGACTTGAGGCTCACAGATTTACCCGCCACCACACTCGTGGTCTCGAGCGCTTTGATCTCGGCCTTCTTGCCGTAGACGCTGGCAGCCCCACCGGTCGTCACGGAAAACCCCTTGTTGGCGTGCACCGATACGTCGTCCGATGACAGCGACACGGTCTCCATGGCGGCAATCGCAACCTTGTGTCCCGTCGGAGGCTCGGGCGTGGTGAATTGCTTCCAGAAAGCGTGTTCAGTTTCCAGCGTAACCACCAGATCCGCGATACCCTCGGCGATGTCTTTCTGATTGGTATCGACCTCTTCCCAACCAGACTCATCCGCCTTGGGTTGCTGGGCCTTCTGCTGCACCTTGTCCCAGAGCTCGACGACCGATTGGGCTACCTCGGCATACTTGAGCGTCTTGTTGATGAGCGTGTCGGCCAGTCGCTTGTAGAGCGTGAGCGCCGGATAGCGCTTGGTGTAAGGCATGTGCTCCGGCGTGGCCTCTGCAAAAGCACCCACGAACACCGCAGTAGGCGCCGACAGCTGGGCCTTCTTGCCCGACACCACAGCCGCCAGCTCGTGATCTGACTGCAACACCGCAACACCGCCGGACTTCTCGCCCTCGATCTCCGGCGGCGCTTTCTCAGGATCGGCTACCGTCCGAATGACCACGTCCCCTTCGCGGCACACAATCGCGTACTGCTTCTTGGCGTCGTGCCAGGCGTGCTCATCGGTAACCATGGCGTAACCAGTCGCCGCCTGAGGCACAGCAGGGATGGCATCATCATCGGCCGCGTCACGGTATCCCGCCAGCGCTTCGTCGACCGTAGTCGCACCACTACCCAACGAAACTGCAGTCTTGGTGGCGGCAACGACTTCGAGGTGGACGTGGTTATCCGTGCGCCCGGTGATCCCCACGTCGTTGATGTACTTGCCCGATTTTTCACCCAAGCTCAACGTCGTCTTCTGGGTCGGGACGTCGATGGTGTAGCGGGTGGGTCCCGGAGGACGGGCCGGATGCTGCGGCCGGTTGTCGGCGATGGTCGGCATCTCGGGCTCGGCCGCGGCGAGACGATCCCCTACCTCGAGCTCCATTTCCGGCGAAGACTCTGTCATGGACGAAACCCTAGCTTTCCGTCAGCTCGACCGCGTTGGCGGCGTCGACTGAGGCAAGCCTACTGGCTTCGGCCCGTGGGCTCCAGCTACGGTTGCAGCTCCGCCAGGAAGACGTCGGAGACGCCCGACACGCTGAGCGCATCGCCAGCCCCGCCGAAGTTGATCGAGCTCGAGCCAAAAAACCCTCCCACGTACAATCCGCCGGCAGCGCTGATGCCCATCGCCTTGTTGGTAGAAGCGCCAACCGCTGTCGCGGAGCGGCTCCAGACGTGCCCACCTGCGCTCGCGAACCGAGCGACGAACACCTGGGCACCGCCAAAAGTGTTGGTCAGATTGTCAGCGCCGCCGAGGTTGAGGGTGGTACCGTTGAAGAAGCCCGCAACGAACACGTTGCCCGAGCCGTCGATTGCGACCGCCTCACCTCGTTCGTCGCCAGGACCGTTGCCGTTGACGCTCCACGTGTGGCTGCCGTCGGAGGCTTGTAGTGCTGCGACATAGACATCCTCCTGACCGTTGTTCGTCAGCGTGTCAGGCGCCGCTCCGAAGGTCACCGACGAGCTGGCAAAATGGCCGGTCAAGGCAACACTGCCGCCGCTGGCCGCAATACCGAAACCTTGATCGAGTGCTGTCCCACCGTAGCTCTTAGCCCACTTTGTGGCGCCATCGATTCCCGACAGCTGCGCGGCAAACACATCGAAGTCGCCAGCCGTCGCCAGGATGGTGGCGCCGATGGCGAGCGCACTGCTGTTGAAGGTACCGGTGATGTAAATGTCGCCGGCCGCGTCGGTGTCCACGTCCCATACCTGGTCGTGATTGGTACCTGCGAAGGCCTTGCTAAACTGGTGGCTACCGTCAGCCGCTGCGAGCTGCGTGACGAAGATATCGCCCTGCCCACCATTGCCGAGATCGGTACCGAGATTGAAGGTGCCGCTCTCGAAGAAGCCGCCGACCACCACATTGCTACCGCTCATGGCGATGCCCTGGGCTCGATCGTATGCGGCGCCGCTCGCCGACTTGCTCCACACGTGGGCGCCCGTGGCGCCCGAGAGCTTGGCCACGAATACGTCTGCGCTGCCCGTATTGGTCAGCGTCGGTCCGTTCGAAAAGGCGATGCTAGCCGACTCGAAGATCCCAGTGACATAGACATCACCCGAGCCATCGATGGTCGCCGCCCAGGCCCCGTCAAAGCCGGCCCCGCCCGCTTTCACACTCCAGACATGACTGCCGTTCGTGTCGAATTTGGCAACGAAGATATCCCCCGAGCCAGCGTCGGCCAGCGCGCCGCCACCAAAGTCGATGGAGTCGCGGAACCAACCCGTGATGACCACATTTCCGCTGCTATCCGAGGCGACAGCCATCAGCTCGTCTTGACCCGTCGTGCCGAAGTCCTTGCTCCACATGTGATCGCCAGGACAAGGCGCCGCCGCGCCCGGTGTGCGTGTGGCCAGCTCCCAGAAGCGGGAGTCCAAGTTCTCGCTGGTTTCGTCGTGACCCAAATAGCCGTTGGAGCCGCTCTGGGTTTCCGTACCTTCGTCAAACACGCAACGGTTGAGCGATTTGCCCGCGGCATGCGCCACCGCGTAAGCCTGTGAAGCTTCGGCGGTCTCGGCGAGATAGGTGCTCGAGCCCACGGTGATGCTGCTCTTGTTCATGGCATCCGAGGTATTGCCGTAGAGCAGATAATCGACGTCTTTGACGAGATCGGCCGAGCCGTCCCAGAAGAAGAGCACCACCATCTCGTCGCCGTTGCTCAACCCAGCAGTGCTACTGATCGCTCCCTTTGCCGGCTCCATGGCGGGCGCCAACAAGTCGTTGGGATCGAAATCAAAGTCAGGCGGGGCGCCGAACGTCGTCTGGAACGCCGCCGCTGGCTCCAGCGAGACAACCAGGTATCCGCCAGCCGCGATGGACGTACCCGCCGGGAACTTCACCAAGAAGTCCGACGAGTTGGGCGTGGCCGTTCCCTGCGTGACCAAATAGTAGGTCTTGAAGTCCGACAGATACACGTGGCTGAGTGAGATTTCGCTAGCCGTCGGGTTGTGGATCTCGATCAGCTCGTCGCTGGCTTGAGGCGCAACCCCTGGATGCAGCACGTCCCACAACAGTGGGTCGTGCACGACGACGCGCACCGAGCTGTAGTCGACCTGAGCTAGACGCTCAGCAAGCTGCGCTCGCTGTCGCTCCGTCAACCAGCGCTCCTCTGGACGCTCCGCTGGATGGTCTGCTCGCCCCTGGGCTGGCCGCGGGGCTGGCCCTGGGGCCGCCCGCGCGATCGGCAGGACGAGCGTTGCAATACCCGCGTCCACCAGGGTGCTGAGCACCTCGGGCAACGCTTGTAAGGACTGTGGTGCAACATCGAGTGAGAGCCCCACGGTGCGGACGCCCGCGGCTGGCTGCAACGCCCTGAGCTCGTTGACGACACGCTGCGTTTGCTGAGCCGACGCACGCACGAGCAGCTCGCCGAGCGCAACCCGCGACAGCTCTTGCACCAGGGCCTCGCCCAGCGCAGCCACACCGACCGTGAGCGCGACCGAACGCTTCGCCTCGGTGATACGCTCCACCACCGCAAGCGTCTGCGCTTGCATCGTAGAAGCTGGCTCGTTCAGCTCGAACCTCAGCACGCCGCTGTCGAGAAGCACGGCGAGCGTGGCCCAGAGGCCCTCGTCCCCGCCGAAGGTAGGCAGATCCCAGCTCGCGCGGATCGGACCGGTCAGCGTCAAGCTCATCGTCAGACGGCCTCCCTGCACGCATCGAACGTCTGAAAACGCATCATCCGACTAGTCCAGAAACTCCGATAGAGATCGGGCGCGACGGCCAATGGCCGGCAACACCTCGAGCAGGTAGTCGATATCCTGTACCGTGGTCCAACGCCCGAGGGAGAAACGCAATGTGCCGGCACGACGCGCGTCTGACAGACCCATCGCGCTGAGCACGTGCGAGGGCTCTGAGGCGCTCTCGCGACATGACGAGCCGGTGGAGCAGGCGATTCCCTTCTTATCGAGCTCGCGCAGGAGCAAATCCCCCTGGGCATCGGGGAATGACAGACTGACATTGCCTGCCAAGCGCTGGGTGGGATGCCCGTTCAGCTTGGTTCCGGAAACGGAGTCCAACACACCGTCGACCAATCGACGTTGCAAGCCGCCCAACATCTCCTCCTCAGCGGTCGCCTCTTCGCGAGCCAGCTGTGCGGCGCGACCGAGCCCCACGATACCGGGTACGTTGTGCGTCGAAGCCCGCAGCCCGTCTTCTTGGGCGCCGCCATGGAGCAAAGGCACCACTGACCTGCCGCGACGAATATACAAGGCGCCGACCCCTTTGGGGCCATAGGCCTTGTGACCCGACACGCTCAGCAAATCGACGTCCAGGTCATCGACGTCGAGTGGCAAGTGCCCGAAGGTCTGCACCGCGTCCACGTGCAGCGCAACCCGAGCACGCTTGGTGATCTTCCCAATCTCAGCGATCGGCTGGATTGTGCCGATCTCGTTGTTGGCGTGCATGATCGAAACCAAGACCGTCTTGGCGGTGATGGCGCGCCCGAGAGCATCTGGATCGACCAAGCCATGGCCGTCTACCGGCAGCACGGTCACCGCAAAGCCTTGCTGTTCCAAGAAGGCACAGGGAGACAGCACCGAGTCGTGCTCGATGGCGCAGGTGATGATGTGGTCCCCGCGCTGCCGGCAAGCGAAGGCAACCCCTTTTAGTGCGGTGTTGTTGCTCTCTGTGCCCCCGCTCGTGAAGATGATCTCGTTGGGGCGAGCGCCTATCGCATGCGCGACGGACTTGCGCGCGCTGTCGACCGCTTTTTTCGGCTCGGCGGCACAGCCGTGCAAGCTGAACGGGTTGCCGTATTCTTCCCCGAAAAAAGGATGCATCGCCTCGATGACGCGCGGATCTGCAGGCGCCGTGGCGGCATAGTCGAAATAGGTCCGTCGCACTGCGCGGAAGGTATCACGTGCCGCGCGCGTGGCAAGCGCGGTTCCGGCGGGCCGAACGTGCTGTCCGTGCGTCAAAT
>CAZRGL010000283.1:0-14026 GCA_964599485.1 uncultured Polyangiaceae bacterium | reverse complement strand
AGCGGCAAGATGCCCAGAAGAAATGATAAGCTACGAAACGCGCCTCGCGCCAGGAGACTCATGATGAAAGACCGAACGACCGTGCTGTGGATCGCCACTGGTTTCGTGGTTCTGGCCGCCTGCGGCTCGAGTGTGAGCGCTCCTGGATCGGATCCGGGCGGAACGGGCGGAACGGGAACTGGCGGCGCGGGGCTCACCAGCAGCAGCAGCAGCAGCAGCAGCAGCACGACGGTAGATAAGGACTGCTACGACGACTGCGTCGCGAAGGGGAAGCCAGGGGATTACTGCGAGGATATTTGCTCGGGCGGCAGCAGCACCAGCAGCAGTGGCAGCACCACGAGCAGCAGCGGGACCGGTAGCACCGGCAGCAGCTCCAGCGGCGGAACCGGCTCGACCGGCACCACAACGACGACCACCTACGATCCAGGGCAAGAGAAGACCTGCCTGCAGTGTTGGAACGAGCAGGCGGCCGGGCAGTGCAGCGCCGTGTACAAGGCCTGCGAGAACAGCCTCGCCTGCACCCAGCTGAGCACCTGTCACTTCGCCTGCAAAGGCACGCCAGAATGCTTCGCTGAATGCAACACGATCATCCCCAGTGGCGTGGCCCCACTGACTGCCGTGGTTCAATGCATGGCTTGCAACAACGGGCCGTGCAGTGTCCCCTGCCAAACTTCTATTCTGCTCGGCTACTGCAAATGATCCGGGGCCATCGGCAGGCTAGAGTCAATTCGGCTCTTGCCAGGTTCCTTTGAGCAGGAACACCTCGGATGTTTTGGTCTCGTGCTGCTCTGTCCAAATCACATAGACATTGCCTGACGCGTCAATCGTGATGCTCGGCTCGCGCGACGCGTGAACGCTGTTGGTCATTCTGATGTCTTCGCTCCAGCTGTCCCCCGCGTCGGTGGAGTACTTGACGTAGATCTCGAAGTTGCCATCTCGCTCATCGGCCCAAACGACGTAAACCTTGCCGCCTTTGACAGCCGCTGACGGGCCTTCCGAAATCGCGTCGTCTTTGGTGAGCCGACGGTCGGCTTCCCAGCTGTCGCCTCCATCTTGGGAGCGCTTGTAATAGACCTCGTAGTTGTGGTCGCTCTCGGGCTGCTTGGGTGGGTAGCCGATGTGCTCGATGCTGGTGTCGTCTCGATCATCCCACCACAACATATGAAACAGCTGGTCGCCGTCGGCCTCGAGCAGAGGAAAACGAGTGTCGCCAATTTCGTCGTCGGTCAGGCGCACCTCCGCACCCCAGGTCTTGCCCAAGTCGGTCGAGCGCCGGTAGTAAGCCTCCCAGTTGTAGCCTTTGGTCTGCTCCGAGCCCTTGGTCGATCCGTAGGTCATGTGCAACGTCTTGTCTGAAGTCATGACGAAGCTCGGGCTTCCAACCTCCTTGCCATCCGTCACGTCCACCAACCCGTCCCAGCTCTTGCCGCCATCGGGTGACCTGAGGAACTTGATGCTGCACTTGGGTGTGTATTCCTCCCATGCGATGAACACGGCTTGCCCTTCGGCCCGAAGGTAGGACAAGGCGGTCGTATCGGAGTTGTTGGTCAAGCGCTGCTCGCTCTGCCAGCTCTGGCCGCCGTCGGTGGAGGAGTTGAAATAGAGCTCGCCAGCGTCACCGTCACGCAGATCCCGCCAGGCGACGTACACCTTGCATTCCTCTGAGTCGATCACCGGCTTGTAGACGCCCTTGCCCGCACCACTGATCTCGACAGGGTCCGACCAGCTCTGCCCGACGTCGTCTGAATAGCTGTGATAGACGCCGCTGCCCTTCTTTGGCGTGCCTGAGGTCCACACCGCGTGGATGCGATCGCCATCGACGCTCAAAGTGTCGAAGCCGCCGTTCTCGGTGCTGGCGATTTCGTTTCCCTCGGTGCTCATCAGCAGCGGCTCGCTCCAATTCAATTCGAGCGTCGGCGTTGGATCAGCGCCCTCAGGGCTTTCGTCTCCGCCGCAGCCGATAATCAGCAAACAACAGAAGCTGACGGATAACTTCCTAAGACGTCCCATGGTGTTCCTCATCAAAGAGCTGACCTCGTCAAAGAGCCAATCTCGTCAAAGAGCCAATATTGTAGAGCGGAGCAGTGATGGTAATGTGTTTGAGATGCTGCGCCACGCCTACCCTATCTTTACTCTTTGCTTGTTGCCCCTATTGTTCCTGCTCGGGTGCAGCGATGGCGATGAGCTCGACGAGCCCAAGGCGAGCTTCGACATCCGTCCAGGGGTAGAAATCGTCACCGTCACCAATGCTCTGCCAGGCACACCGTTGACCCTCTACGACGCCAAAGGCGACAAGCTGGTCACGCTGCTAGCTGACAAGTATGGCCAAGCGCACTTCGCCTATATCCCGTTCGAGCACATGGAGATCGACACGGCCGAAGGCACCATACCCATCGTCGACGGCGAGACTTTGAAGAAGGGCGATGGCTACGTCATCAGCGATGACACCAAAAGCCCGCCAGATGCGACCGGGCCATTCTCGGTTCTGGGCATCGACGACACTCCGAGCACCTCGCTCTACGACAAGCAAGAGCTGAAAGGCGTGCACTTCGGCCTCTTCGGCGATGGCGGGGTCGATCCCAACGAGGGCTTCCAATACATCGAGGTGCGCGACGGGGTGAAGATCGGCGTGATGGTTCGTTTCCCTGACAAGTTGTTGTGGGGCGACGGACCTTGGCCGACGGTCATCGAATACTCGGGCTATTCACCTTCCAAACCGAAGCGCCCAGAGCCCGGCTCACAAATCGCCACGCTCCTCGGCTACGCATCGGTAGGCGTCAACATGCGCGGCACCGGTTGCTCCGGCGGCGTGTTCGATGTGTTCAATCCCGCCCAACACGCCGACGGTTATGACATCGTCGAGGTGGTCGCTCGCCAGCCCTGGGTGTTGCACAACAAAGTGGGCATGGTGGGGCTCTCATACTCTGGCATCGCGCAGCTGTTCGTAGCACGCACCAACCCGCCGAGCTTGGCAGCGATCACCCCATTGTCGGTGATCGCCGATCCGTGGCAACAGCAATGGCCCGGGGGCGTCTACAACGACGGCTTCACCCGCCAATGGCTGAGCAACCGCGACTCGCAGGCGGCCTCAGGGGGCCAATCCTGGACCGATGATCGCATCGAGCTCGGCGACACCGTCTGCGAGGAGCACCAGGTTCTGCGCAACCAGAACATCGACTTTCAGTCCTTCTTCAAGAAGCTCGAGTTCTACCCTACCGACGCGGCCGATCGCAGCCTGCCGCTCTTGGTGAGCGAGATCACCGCGCCGGTCTACCTGACAGGCGCATGGCAAGACGAGCAAACCGGATCGCAATTCGGCGGCATGCTCGATGCGTTCACTGGTACGGACACCAAGAAGTTCACCATGTTCAACGGGCGGCACCCCGACGGCTACAGCCCGCTGGTGATGACCCGCTGGCTCGAGTTCCTCTCACTCTACGTGGCCGAGCGCGTGCTCAGGCTTGACGACGGCATTCGCAGCCTCGCCGGTAAAGAGCTCGACAAACAGTGGGGCGTAGAGGGCCTCGGTTTCGAGCCCGATCGTTTCCCCGACTTCGATGACGAGGACTATGCCGGTGTGCTCGCCGCCTACGAGGCTGAGCCCATGGTGCGGGTACTGTTCGAGAGCGGAGCAGCAGGACCGGTGCCCGGCGCTCCAGCCGCCCGTTTCGAAGCGAGCTTCGACGCCTGGCCGCCGCCCAACGCCAAAGCGCGCAGCTTCTACCTGGGGCCCGACGGCGCGTTGACCGAGGCCGCGCCAACGAGCGCAGGGACCGACAGCTACCTGCATGATCCCGACGCTGGGGCGCAGACCTTCTTCGGCCCCAAGGGTTACCAGCTGATGCCCCCGCTTTGGGACATCGATTGGACCGAGTTCCCGAAGGGACGCAGTCTGTCGTATCTGACCGAGCCCTTCACCGAGGACACCGTCTTTGCCGGTCCGGGCTGGGCCGAGCTGTGGATCAGCAGCGAGGCCGATGACGTCAACGTGCAAGTCACCCTGTCGGTCGTTTATCCCGATGACACCGAGCTGCTCGTACAGTCCGGGTGGCTGCGCTTGGGACACCGCAAGATCGACGAAATGGCATCGGACGAATTCCGCATCCGCCGCACCTTCACCCAAGAGGACTTCCAGCCGCTCGAGCCGGGCCAGCTCGTCAGCGCCAAGGTGCCGATTCCCTCTTTCGCCCAAGCCTTCCGTACCGGCAGCCGGCTGCGCGTCGTCATCAGCACGCCAGGACGCAACCATGGCACCTGGGAGTTCAGCGATCCGGATTACGACGGCAAGTCGCCCAAGCATTCCGTAGCCTACGGCCCCGACAAGGCCTCACGGATCTATCTGCCCATGATCAGCGGCGTCGCTGTGACAGGCGACTTCCCAGAGTGCCCTTCCCTGCGCGGCCAACCCTGCCGCCCCTACGTCGCCTCGACCAACACCAGTGAGTGAGCGAGCAGACATGGACGTTCACGCTCGAGACATGAAGGCGCTATGGTGTTTCTTGCCGTTGTTTGTCGCGGCCGGCTGCGGCGGTAAGGCCGTCGTCGATCCGGGTGCGGGCGGAGCGACGAGCACGACTTCGTCGACGACGACCAGCTCTGGGGTTTGCGCAAGCCACGACGATTGTCCCGGCGGCGTCTGCATCTTCAGCACGGGCCAGTGTGCAGCTGCGTGCGACAACTACTGCGACCCATGTGCGCCCGGGACAGTGTGTGATCAATGCGCTACTTCGAGCTGCCCCAAATGCGACGACTGCCGCGGCGGTTGCGTGCCGAAGGTCAGCGGGCAATGCGATGACAACGACCCATGCGGTAGCAGCCTGGTCTGCATCTGGGCCGAGCAGCGGTGCGCACCGTCGTGCACTGACGGAAGCTGTGCCGACGCGAGCATGGTTTGCGCCCAATGCGCCACAGGCTCGTGCTGCGCCTGCAAGGACTGCGTCGACGTCTGCATTGACGCCAACTGACACGGAAAGGAGCGGCGGCTACGCGCCCGCCCATGGAGGCTACTGGGCTTGCTTCGTCATGAGGAAAACAGCCGTCCGCGAGCCTGAAGTGGCGCTCAGCGTAGGTGAGGCGAAGTGCTTTCAGCGCCAAACATACCTACATTGTCCCCGGTTGTCGGCGTCACCACCTGGATCCTCGAGACACCATCTGCAGCCAAACGGTGGCACGCAAGCGCGCAAAAACACTTGCCGGGTTGCGTTTCCCATCGGCGCGATGCTTGCTACCATCTTTGTTTGAGGGGTTTGTCGTGCCTCGGAGGCAATCATGACGCGTGAGCTTGGATATTTGTTGGTTGGTTTGGCTGTGGCCGGTTGCACTGGGGAGATTGGCTCGACCTTCACGGGTGGCCAAGGCGGTGGAAATACCACGACGGGCTTCACCACCACGTCGACCGGCCAGGGCGGCATCGGCGCCATGGGCACCGGCACTGATTGCTCCGACTGCACCGAAAAGGAGAACGGAGTCGGAACGGACAACCCCTTCGACACCGACAACAACCCCAGCGACAACGTGGGCCTCGATGACGAAGGGGCCCTGGTGCTCGATCCGTCCAACAGCTCCATCCCGGGCATCATCTGGATCGCCAACACCAACCAAAACACCGTCACGAAGGTCGACACCACCACCTACCAGGTGCTCGGCCGCTACAACCTCGGAAGTAGCGATCCCTCGCGCACATCGGTCAACTCCTCGGGTGACGTGTTCGTCGGCCTTCGCAACGGCAACACCCTCACGAAGGTCTCGGCCGGTGGCAAGGACTGCCCCGACACGAACAACGACAATCAAATCACGACCTCCACGGGACAAAACGACGTTCTGGCCTGGGGCCAGGACGATTGCGTGCTGTGGAGCGTTCCGGTGCCCAATTCGCCGAAGGTTCGTGCTGTAGCTGCCCAGGACGAGGTCGTGCCCGATCCGATTCCTGACGATCCCGACAACGTAAAAATCAATCGGTACGTGTGGGTCGGCGGAACCAATCACAAGACGGCCTACAAATTCGACGGTGAAACCGGTCAGCTCCTCATTCAGACCTCCAGCCCTTCGCACAACTACGGCTTTGCGCTCGACGCCGAGGGCATGCTCTGGATCAGCGGCGCCACCGAGGGCGCTGTGGGCGGCCGCATCGATACCAAGAAGTGCTTCGACCAGCAGAGCTGCGATGCCGCCGAGGTCTGCACCCGCGACTGTAGCAACGGCACCTGCGCTTGCACCCAATGCTCGGTCGACTGCGACCAGGCGATCAAAGAGCGCATTTTGCTACCGACGAACGTGTACGGCGTCACCGTTGACTTCAAGCAGCGCGTGTGGTGGGGCGGCAACGCAATGCAGCGCTACAACCGCTTCGTGCCCGAAGCGCAACGGCACACGATGGCCTCACCAGGCGCCTTCGTGCACGGCATTGGCGCCGACGCAAAAGGCATGGTGTGGGGCGCCGCGAGCAACCAGATCATCCGGCTCGATGTTGGTGAATTGCATCGAGTACGGATCAAACGCCAACGTCGTGATCCCCGGCCCCTCCAACATGCTCAACGACTTCACCACCAACCAAAACGCCGTGAGCAACTTGGGGACGTGCTACACCTATTCGGATATGACCGGCTTGCAGCTCGCGCTGGCGACCAACAAGCCCGGCACCTACCGGCAGACCTACGACGGCTGCGTCAAGGATGTCACCGGTTGGCATGACCTCGACTGGGAGGTGGAGACGCCGGCCGGCACCTCCGTCACCTTCAAGGGACGCTCTGCCGACACCCCCGAAGACCTCGAGAAGAGCAGTTGGGTGCTGCTTGCCAAGATCCCCGACGACACGCCCCCAGTCAGCATCGCCGACACCTTCAAGTCGAAGAACGTCGCGCTCCTCAAGCTCTTCGAGCTCGAGGTTACGCTCAAAGGCACCGTCAAGGCAGACACGATCGTCAGCCCGAAAGTCAAGAAGTTCAGCGTGACCTACCAGTGCACCCCGATCGCCAACTGACGCGACTCGACCTGAACAACGCTTGGCATGTAGTGGGCACGTTTGAACAATGAAGGGTGCCACGGGCTGCGACTTGCCCGTGCTCGAGGAGTTTCGCAGCACGGCAAATTGCGTTTGCCGATGGCACCCGCTCGTAGCTTCATACGTTACTCGGCAGCGTCGATGGTCACGGGGCCTTCGTCGAGCGCTGTCGTGTCCGTGGTCTGCTTGACGCCAATCCGCTCGGCGACCGCCTCCGCAACCTCCTTCACGCCACCTTCCAAGCGTGAAACAGCCTCGAGCGTCTTGTCGTCGGCCGCATCGAAGAAGCCACTTATGGTTGTGGCAACCTTCTGACCTTGAACCAAAGAGCCAACGATCTTGGTGACGTCCTCGGGCGTGCCGTACAGCTGCGCGGTCATCTTGCTGAACAGCTTCGAGGTGGCTGCAGCAAAGGCCACGCGAACCGCCTTGTCCGCCTCCACACGAAGCTTGGTGATCTCGAAGTCCTGGGCGACTTTGCCGTGTTGCTCGCGCGCTTCGAGCTCAGCCTTGACCACGCTCTCGACACGCTCGCGATCAACCGCCACCCGAGCGCTCTCGACCTCGACCGGGACCATTGCGGTAGCCTTGTTGCCGGCTGCTCTGAGTCGCTCGGCCTCGGCGTGGGCCTCGGCGCGCTTGCGCATCGCATCGGCCTCGGCGTCGGCTGCATGCTTGTTGGCCTCCGCATGCTTGCGTAGCGCGTATGCTTCGGCATCTGCGTTGCGCTGCTCGGCCACGAAGCGCTGCTCGGCGCTGGCCTCGGCTTCGAGAACTTGCTTCTTCTTCTCGCGCTCCACTTCTTCGAGCAAGCGGACGGTTTCGATCATCTGTCGCGCGCGCTCGCGCTCGGCTTCGGCATCGGCCAACGCGCGTTCGGCTGCTGCGCGCTTCCGTCTCGCCTCGGCGATCTGCTCCTGTTTCTCATGCTCGGCCACCTCAGCCGCTTGCTGCTGAAGCCGCGTGGCGACCTCGAGTGATTTTTGCTTGTCGACGTCGGCGAGCTCGACGATGCGCGCAACCTCGATGCGCTTTTCGTTGGCTTCACGAGCCGCGTCGGACTCGGCCTTCACGATTTCTGCTTTTTGGCGCGCGGTCGCTTCCTTTTCGAGACGCTCGAGCTCGAGCACCGATTGACGGGTCTGCACGTCGCGCCGCTTGCGCGCCTCTTCGCCCTGGCGCACCAGATCGTTGCGAACGGTCAGGTTCTGTTGGGTAATCTCCGCGATCTTGCGCCGTCCCTGGGCGTCGAAGATGTTCTCGACTTTGAGGTATCTTTCGTCGGTCTGATCGAGTCGCGAGATGGTCACCGTCTCGAGAATCAAACCATTCGATAGCAGATCTTCTGCCACCAGCTTCATGACCTCAGCCAAGAAGTCATCCCGCTCCGAGTTGAGCTGCTCGAGCGTCTTGCTGGCGGCGGCGGTTCGCAATGCTGATACGAGCTTGTCTTCGACCAGCTCTTTCACCGCTTGCGGATCGGTCATGCTCTCGCCGAGAGACCGAGCGGCCTGAAGAATGCTCTCGCGGTCGGGCTGCACGCGCACGAAGAACTCGGCGCGAATGTCAGCGCGAAGCTTGTCTTGGGTGATCAGCGCATCCTGATTCTCGCGGGTCACCTCCAGCTTCAGCGTCTGCAGCGACACGCGGATCAGCTCGTGAATCACTGGGACGACCAGGGCGCCACCGTCACGAATCACCTTCACGCCGCCCGCACCGGTACGCACGAAGGCTTCGGAAGCTTTGGTCTTGGTGTAGAGCTTCGTGATGAGCACTGAGGCGCCGGCCAGCAACAGGACGAAAACGCCTCCCAGCGTGAGCGCCGCGCTGGCCCCAGCGCCGAGCGGTTGGCCAGCATAAGCCGCAACGCTCGGTCCAATCAGCATGCTCATTGCCATCAAACAAAGGATATTGATCATCATCAAACACCGTCCTTTCCAGTTGTCGAATATGAAGTCGTCTTCGGTGCATGCACGCGTAGCGTCGCCGGTCCAGATGGACCGGTGGCGTGGTGCCCGACATCTGCTGCGCTACGTTGCCTTGGCGCGCAGCGGCTCAGCACCAGCGGATCACTGGCGCGCTGGCAGCCGGCGTTACACCGGGCTTTCCTCGACGGTGAAGATCCTTCGATCGGGATCGTATTCCGTCACCAAGATCACGGTGCCTTTGGCAATGCTCCCGGAATAGGTACAGCAGCGTATTCTCATGCGTGAACCGCTGTCGTCGACCACGTTGGCCATGCCAAAACGCTCGCCGATATCGAGCTCCGCAACGCCCGTGAGACCCACGAGATCATCGACCAATGTCGCGTAGGTTTCTGTAGAGGGAACCAGCCGCCCTACCACCCTTGCCAGGGCGCCGCCGAGTAGCAATGTGGTCGGCAGCGCCACGACCACGGCGATGATGCCGACCGTATCGGGTGCTGCCACCATCGTCCTGACGATGAACCGCGTGGCAAGCCCGACCCCCCCAAACATCAAAAATCCGGCCATCAACAACAGCGACAGCGGCGCGCGCCCCACGCCGAGCAAACCCAACAGAGTACGGCCTGCGCCTGCGAGCACGTGCGCGCCGCCGTCAGTCTCTGCCTCCGCATCCGCATCAGCGTCCGCATCGACGTCCGCATCGACATCGACATCCGCGTCGACATCGACATCCGCGTCGACATCGACATCCACGTCTGCGTCGAAATCAGCGTCACCAAACTCTGAGAGCCCCAACGCAGCGCTGAGCACCAAGAGGGTGCCGAGAGCAATCGGAATCCAGAACACGAGCGTATCCCACCGCGCAAGACCCTCCATGAAACCTCCACGCTGTCGCTCCTTGCGAGGAAGTTCCTTCGCTCTGAATCAGGTTTAAGTTTGCGAGCACTGTGCCAAACCGATTCGCCATTGATGACGGGCACCTGGGAGGATGCGCCGAACATTACTGCGGTATTTTATTGCGGCGTTTTACACCGGTAGGTGTATTTTTCACTTATGCCTCTCAGTCGTCTCCAGCGCGCGGTACGCGTCTGCATCGGTAACCCGTTCTCGATTCCGGCCGAGCGCTGGCAACGGGCGGCGCACACGATATTGCAAACCAATGTGGACGAGGTAGTTGCGGATAGTTTGGCTGCGGGGAGACTCGAGGCAGCCGTCACAATCCCGCTGGCCCTCGGCCATCTGCAAGCATGCGCTCGTCGCAAGCCCACGCGGGTGCTCACACCTTCTAGCATTTCAGCACGTACATTCGCCGCGCTGCCCGGCTCCAGAGCGACCTACCTGAGGCTGGTGCTCGCGGCCGGCCGCTGCTTCCACGGACTGACGGCGGTACGCGGCTCCTCTCGCGCCATGCAAGAGGTTCGGCGTGCAACGTGGTCAGCGTGTTTTGGGGAGTCACTTCAGCATGCCCTACACCTCGAGTCGGTCATTCGCGATCATGACGTTCTCATCCTCGGCGAGACCGGCACCGGCAAGGAGGCAATCGCCAACGCAATTCTCGACGCAACGCCAGGTGGCGCAGATGGCAAACCGGCAGCCCGTGCAGCGCTCAACGTGGCAGCCGTGCCTGAGACCTTGGTGGAGAGCGAGCTGTTCGGCCACGTCCGTGGCGCGTTTACGGGCGCGCAGCGAGATCGTACGGGCGCGATCCGCATTGCCAGCGGCGGCTGTTTGTTCCTCGACGAAGTCGGTGATTTGGCGGGGACTGCCCAGGTCAAGTTGTTGCGAGTGATGGAAACGGACAAGATCCGTCCCTTGGGAGCCGACCGCATCTACGACGTGGATGTGCGCTATGTGGCAGCCACCCACCGAGATCTCGCCGGCATGGTGGAGCGTGGACAGTTTCGGCGCGATCTCTACGGCCGCCTGGCCGGCAACGTGGTCACTCTTCCGCCGCTCAGAGAACGCCCCGAGGACATCGAGGAGATCGCGCTTGCCTTCATGGAGCAACAGATGGGCGATCGATCGGGCGCTCTGGAAACCAAGCGCATCGACCGCTGGATCAGAAGCCACGAGGCACAGGGCTACTCCTGGCCGGGCAACGTGCGGGAGCTACAAAACGCATTGCGTAATCTCATGCTCGGCCTCGACTCGGGCATCGCCCGCTCCGGAATGGGCCGACAAGCTGCGCAGGCAGGGCGCGCCGAGCGAAACGTCATATCCGATCCCATCGCGACTTGTCAGGCGTCACTTCGCGAAGCCAACGCGTGGTATGTGCAGCGGGTCATCGAGCACACCGACGGCAACATCGCCGCCGCTGCCCGCATCCTCGGTGTCGATCGCGCCACGGTACGCCGGCGGCTCGATGGCTAGCGTTTAGCGGTAGTCATCTTCGCTATCGTCGTAATCGTCGCTATCGAGGTCGTCGCTATCGAGGTCGTCGCTATCGTCGTATGGGTCGTCGGCTCGATCTGTATCGCTGTCGGCGAGCTGCTCGGTGCGGTCGCCCGTGGACCATGACGAGTCGGTTCCCTCGTCAGCGGAGGAGTAGATGGCGGCCACTACTTTGAGTGCAAGCACGGCGACGAGCAGCAGCGCGAGGCCGGTTCGGGGGGCCGCTTCGTTGCTGAAGTGGGTCTGATCGATGAGCAGGACCGCACCCAAGAGGCAGCGCCGGTCGTCGAGCGCGCTGGAATCGTCACTTGGACTGGTTGGAACAGCATCGAGCTCCGACAGATCCAGACGAAAGCTGTCCTCTTCGCCGAAGAGCTTGGCGAAGTAGCGCTGGTACCAGGCCAGACCGCGCAATGCGCCCACCCTCTCGTCGCCACGGAGAATATCGAAGCGCGAACGCCAGAAGATCCCCGAGCGCAGCTCGAAGCGGCTGTTGCCGGCGGCATCCAAGACCGAGTAGCAACGCCGCAGCAGCGAGAAGCGACGGCGCACCGTGCCCGCTGCGCGCTGTCTATCGAAGATCTGTGCGCGCGACAGCCACCACGTCTTCGGCCGTCGCAGGGTAAACACCTTCTGATCGCCTTCGTCGACGACGAGCTCTAGATTACGGCGTGGACCCAACAGCAGTCGCCACAACCAACCGCTCGCTGGCTCTTGGGCCGAACCAATCCACCCGCCCGCTTGATCACTGATTTCATAGCGGGCGCGCGGCGAGCAACCTATCGAACGCAGCAACTTGGTCATGAAGTCGATCGGTTGCTTGACCGTGACGCTGCTTGCCTGGGCGAGGCCATCGTCGAGCAAGCAGATCTCGCTTGCCGCAGTTGCGAGCGACCCCAACGAATCTGCATCATCTGTGAATGAGGGAACCAACGCACGGTGGACGGTCAGCGCGACCATTGTTGCGGCAGCTACCGAACCAAACAGACGGAGCAGCTCCGAGCTCGGCACGCCGATCGCCTCGGTCACAACGACACCCAGCGCTGCCACTCCGAGCCAAGCGCCTATGGCGCCGGCCAGCGCGACTGTGCGCTTGCGCCTTGCACGGGCGATCTCTCGCAACTCGTCTTGAATATCACTCTTGTCGATGCCGTGGCCGGCTTGCAGCAGATTGCTCACCACCAAGCCAGTCACAACAGCGACGACTGTCGTCAGCAGGGGCACCCACACGGGCGAAATCACCAGGAGCATCCAGTCGGCCAGCCGGGTCCTGGACGAATCCCACAATGCCGAGGCTTCTTCGGCATGCAGGAGCGCGACCAAAACGCCGAGCGTAACGCCTGCAGCAAACGCCGAAGCACCGACTGGGGCCAGCTTCATCAGGCGCTGGCGGCGGCCCGCCGCGCTCATTTGGCGAAGCTCCGAGTCGACCTGCGAGTCTGGGGCCGAGTCATCCTGTTGCGAGGGGCGCAGCAGCACGTGCATCACTCCAGCAACGACACAGCCGCTGGCCATCGCGACGAGCCCACCCCACTCGGCGAGAACACCGACGAGCGTTGCACTGATGAGCAGCGCGCCGATGCATGCCAAGGCGCGCCACATGCGCCGACGGGTCGCGCTCACCAAGTCCGCTGCGTTGGCAGGCGGCTCATCACCGGCAACTGTTGGGATCTGCAAGCTCGTGGTCAGTACTGTGCCGACAGCGATGAGCATGACCAAGGCCACCAGGGCCTGCACGGTAGTTGGCTCGTCGACCATTCGCTCGTCGGCGCTATTGGCCAAGCGATAGCTCAGGCTCTGAACGAAGTAGGCCAAAGCGCCAGTTGCGAGCGCAACGACGACACTGATGGCCTTGTGCATCCGATTGGCCTGCTCGATCATCGCCCAGCCTTCGGCGTCTTTGCCGGCGGAGAGCACCGCGCGTGCCAGAATCCACGCGACCAGAGCGCTGCCAGCACCGATGGCCAAGCTCGCCGGCGCACCCAATGACAGCAGCATGCTGCTCGCCAACGAGACCGCGTAGCCCGCGATCAGATAGGGCAAGGTGAGCCAAACTGCCCGCTGCTTGCCCCGGATTTGCTCAGCAGTCAGGGTGGGGTCCTCTAGCTTGGGCGTGGTCGGACAGTGAACGCGGGTCATCGCCAGGAAGACGGAAATGCCCGCAGCAGCCCCCAGCAACAAACCCAGGTTGTCGCTCGCTTGAACCGTATCGCCGCTGATCGCGAAGAGCGACCAGACTAGGCCGAACACCAACGTCCCGCAGGAAAATGAGCCTCCGATCGCCACGGTGGCCAGCGTGCGCATGCCCGGGTCGTGCCAGGAGCGGGCCACCACGAGGCCATACACGAGGCGGCCCGCAAGAGCGGCCGCCAAGAACGAGAGAAACACGCCGAACAGCAGCGTCGGAAGCTTGTCCTTGCGCTCGAGCACGAACATCGCCGTGTACGCCCAGGTCCCCGCCGCAGCTGCCGCCCACAGGCCAAACGCCGTGAGGGTCGCCGCAAACATCGCGCGCTTGCGAGCAGCCTCGATCTCTTTGACAGCCTCGAGCCAAGATGAATCGTCGACAGCAGTCGGAGGCTCAGCCTCGAGGGTGGCTGCAGGAGACGTCTCGGAAAGCGGTGCGAGCTCAGCTGGCGGCTCGGAATCTGCAACCGGCTCGGAATCTGCAACCGGCTCGGAATCTGCAACCGGCTCGGAATCTGCAACC
>CAZRGL010000282.1:0-14066 GCA_964599485.1 uncultured Polyangiaceae bacterium | reverse complement strand
GACCCCGACTACCACGCGTATGTCTACGACCCGAATCTCTGCACCAGCGGCAAAGTCAACTGTGACGGTACGCTATGGAGCACGGACGGCTCCACGCCAGACGAGGCCATCGATCTGATCGTGGGCTCACCGATGTTCGCCGAGGCCACAGTCAATCGCTATTGGCAACGCTACATCGGCGTCGAATTGCCGGGCGTAGAGTTCCCCGATGTGCGCCGGGTGCTCGCCGAAGGGTTCATCGAGTCTGGCTTCGACTTGAACTGGCTCATCAACGAGCTGACCACTTCGCCCGCCTATACCCAGGAGATGATGTTCCGATGAGAGCCCTGACGATGGCAGCTGCTTGGGGGTCGATGTTGCTCGCCCTCGCGACGACGAGCTGCACCGGCCAACTCGGCACCGACGAGATGAGCGCCGGCCCCGGTCAAGGCAACGGCTACAACATCAATACCGAAGCGGCAGGCGACGACGGTCGCTCGCTGTATTTCTACTACGGCCCCATGAAGCTGATGCTGGGTGAATCCATCCTCTATTCACTGGAAAAAGTGACCGGACACGACTTCGGCAGCTGGGAGCCAACCACCCCGGACCCCGCCACCCAGGCCTTCGTGGACGCGGGAAACGGCGACAAGCAGTTCTATCGTCACTGCCGTTTGCTCGGCGGCTGCATGGAGCATCGCATTCCCCAAGGACGCACCTCCTTCGTCGGCACCGCCTATGTGCTCGAGCTCGAGAAGTCGGTCACCGAAGCCTGCTCCGATCGGTCCACCTTCGGGATGTTCCCGTCGGCCCAAGCGCCCGACTCCAAAGTCAGCGCCCAGGACATCATCCGCCACCAATACGTGACAGCTTTCGGCGTCGAGCCGACCGATGGCGAAAAAGCGCTGTCGGGCACCTACTTCAAGTTGCATCTGGCTGACCCCGAGTTCGACGACGTATCGCCCATGGAGAGCGCTGGCCGGGGCCACTGCAGGGCCATTCTGGCCACGAACCGTTTTCTGTTCTTCTGAGCAACGCAATGAGCAAAAAGTCACACAAGTCGACACGCCGCCGTTTTCTCGGATCATCGGGAGCCGCGTTGGGCCTTGCGTCGGGTCTAGGCTCTTTCTTTTTGCGCCGCCCCGCAGCGCTCGCTGGTCCAACCGACATCAGCTTGTCGGCAGGAGCGATCTTCTTCGTGCTCAACGGTGGTGCCCGCAGCCAAGCCATGTTCAACGGGCGCGTTGGTATGGGCACCAATCCTTTTGGACAGCTGACGGGCATGCCGGTGGAGCTGCCCCAAGACACGATGCAGGGCACGGGCCTCGAGACCAACGACATCAACAAGTACCTGAACCTAGTCAGCGCTTGCCAGCATCACAACCGCACGGGAAACCACGGCACCGGCCGGGTCGTAGCCGCCACCGGCTACACACCCGACGAGGACAAGCCCGGCATCCTCACGCTGCTCAATTACGCTTTCTCATTTCGTGAAATCCCCTGCGTCAACATCGGCAACGACACCCCGACCACCCAAGTTGGCAGCGAGATCCCGAGCACCTTCTCCCCCATCAAGATCAACTCCGCTACCAGTGTGCAGAGCATCGTCGACTCCTTCGTGTCGACCCAGGCATCAGCGGCAGAAACCGGGCGTATCGAAACCTTGCGTTATGCGCTCGAGGACGCGTTCCATCGCGAGACCAAGTACCCCGAGCCGGAGGAGTTTCCTTTCTTCCAGCACAAGGCTGCCAAGATCGCCCAACAGCTCAACGACGCCGCGCTGAACATCACCAGCAACGCCTCGATGGGTGAATACATCAGCAATGGCAACCCCATCGGCAACGGCGCACTGCGCAACCAGTTCGGCGTAACGGGCAACGGCGGCGGCAACGATCTGGGCGCCAAGGCCATGCTAGCTTTGCGGCTGCGCCAGTTGGGCTGCGCCGGGATCACCTTGTCGTCCGATCAGAACTTCGATCTGCATTCCAACGAGCTGACCGCGCTGCCGGGCCGCGCACAGCGCGTGGGTCAAGCCCTCGCTGGACTCATCGCCAACCTCTCGAACATCGCTGATCCCTATGTGGAAGGCCTGACTTTGCTCGACACCACCGTCATCACGGTGCTGAGCGATTTCGGCCGTGGCAATTGGTCACAGAGCAGCGGTTTCAACGGTAACAATGGCTCCGATCACTCGAGCAACAACGACAAGACCGCGCTGCAGTGCATTCCCATCGTCGGTGGCGGTTTGCCAGGCAGCAAGGTGCTGGGCGAGGTCGGCGGCGATGGCTCATCCGTGGGCCCGAAGATCTATGGCACGCGCCAGGTTCTGGCCACCGTGTTGGATTTGTTGGGCGTACCTGCGGACAGTTTCTTCCCTAACACCAAGCCACTAACCGAAGAGTTGATGGGGTGATTCGAGCGCTTTCATCGCTTTGCGCAGGGCTGGTCCTGATGGCCACAATGGGCGCTTGTGCGAGCGATCCACCCGGTTTGCTGTTAGTCGGCTCGAGCAGCAGCAGCAGCAGCAGTAGTAGCAGTAGCGGCGCAGACGGCGGCGTCGCCAAGCCGCAAGGCGGGCCCGTCGACAAAGCCGCTGCCCAGGAGAAGTTTCAGACCACCAGCGATTTGATGCGCTTCATCGCCTCACCAACGTGCGCGGCAGAGAACAACGAGTGCCACAACAACGAGGATTTTCCCGACCTATCCTCTGAGGGCAACCTGCACAATCTGATCAATCTGCCCTGCAACGTCACCGTTGGCGAACGCGAGACCGTCGAGGACTTCTGCGAAGCCGTCGGAGACACGCTGAAGATTGACGGGAGCTTCAGCGCAACCATCGGTTCCATCACGTTGGTAACCGATGCCGAAGACAAGTTTGAGCGCTACGAAGTCCACATCGACAAAGCGTTGCCCCAAACCTATTCGGGTGCCAGCTTCGTCATCGTCCGCAAGGGGGTGGACAAGCCTCAGCTCGGTTCCGGCAACTCGCTCGAGGGTGCTGCCGGCACGAAGCTTCTCAACGTGCTCGATGCCGACGACATCCCGGCGACCGCGCTGGTGCGCCAAGGCGACGAAAACATGAATGGCTCTTTCGGTGATGGCAAAGGGGTCATCGTTCGCGTCGGCGACGCCCACGGCAGCTACATCGTGAGGCGACTGATGAACGTGCAAACTGAACGGGCACGCATGCCGCTCAACGCCAACTCGGATAACCCAACCGAGGTCAATGGCTTCCTCGGCGCCGAAGAAATGTATGCAGTGATGAGCTGGATCAACTGCCTCGATCCGAGCGAAGGTCCGTACGCCGAGATCCACTACGACTGCGCCGCCAACCAAAACAACTTCGGCAGCTGGTAGTCGCGCCGTCGGATCCTGCGAAGCGCTCGGCTAGTGCTTTGTTGGGAGTCGGGTTGATAATAGGCTCGGAGACGCGGTGAACATCGGACCCGGGTTAATCATCGGAAACAAGTACCTGGTCAAGCACCTGGTTGGCGAGGGCGGCATGGGGCTTGTGGTGGCCGCCGAGCATATCGACTTGCGACATCCGGTCGCTATCAAAGTGCTGCGGCCGGGCGCCGGCGCCCTCGTCGAGGGGCGCTTCTTGCGCGAAGCGCGAGCCGTGGTGAGGGTCAGGAGCGACCATGTCGCCCGGGTGTTCGACGTAGGCACGCTCGAAAGCGGCGAGCCCTACATGGTCATGGAGCTGCTCGACGGCCACGATCTCAGCGAGCTGCTCGACGAGCGCGCCCAGTTGCCAATCGAGCAGGCGGTGTCCTACGTCATTCAGACCTGCACGGCGCTTTCAGAGGTGCATGCGGTTGGTGTGATCCACCGCGACGTCAAACCCGCAAACCTGTTCGTGACCAAGCGCACCGACGGCAGCGCTCGGGTCAAGTTGTTGGATTTTGGTATCTCCAAGGAAGCGGTCAGTGCCACGCAGACACCCGAGTCGCTGACCCAAAGCGGAACCATGCTCGGCTCGCCGATCTACATGTCTCCCGAACAGCTGACCTCCAGCCGCGACGTCGATTTTCGCACCGACGTCTGGTCACTCGGCGCCGTGCTCTTCGAGCTGCTCGCCGGCGAGGCGCCCTTCCCAGGCCTAACAGTCGCGGAGCTCTACTGCGCGATTCTACGCGACGAGCCCCACAGCTTGTTGGAGCTTCGCCCAGGGGTCCCGAGCGGGCTCGTCGGCGTCATCGACAAGTGTTTGGAAAAGGACCCCGATCGACGCTACCAGAGTGTCGACGAGCTTGCCGATGCGCTGTTGACCTTCGCCACGGTCACTGATGAGCCTGCCGGCAACCTCGTACCGCGGCGCAGCTCCCACCAACCCGACGACGCCTCGCTCGATCCTGCCGCGACGCTCGACATGCCCGATTCCAGCGCCGGCCTGCCTGCCAAGCCGCCTCGCTCGAGCGGCAGACCTCCTGAGCTGGTAACCACCACGGCGGGTGCGGCTTCTGCTGCGCGGCCGCCGGCCGGCAGAAGCGCTCGCGTATCGCTATTGTTGTTGATCGGCCTGTTGGTGGTAGGCGGGTTCATGCTGCTGCGCCCTACTGCAACACCCGCGCGTCTGCATTCCCTCGTAGTCCCCACCCTCCCCCAACCCCCGCCAAGCTCGAGCAGTATGACAGCGATGAGTCGGGACGACCTCGAGAATGCGCAGAAGGCAATGCACAAGCTCGATGACACCTTGCCGCAGGCCTTGCGCAAGCGACTCAAAAATGAGCTGACCGCAGCGCGACAGGCGTTCAACAACAAGAACTACCGACGCGCGCGCAGCGGCGTCGACAAGGTCACCAATCAGCTGCGCAAACATGGCCTCTACGAGGGTTACCAGCTCAGCAAGCTGGGCTGCACGGCCGCCAAGCTCAGAGCCGATCTCGGCGAGGTTCGTTTCCTCAAGTGGATCCGCGCCATTCGCAACATTGCCGACTTCCCCAATTCCCGTGCTTTTCTGGTCAGAGACAAGAAGCTCAGCGATGCGGCCACGCTGGTCATGCGACTGTGTGGTCCGCTCCATATGTCGTGCAACCTCGCCCGACAGGCCGAAGCGCGATACCGCATCGGTACTGCGTTCGCGAAGCTCACCGCGCAGGCCGCGTTGCGCCCCCGCGCCTTGCCTCTGGCACGGGGCGCGCTCATGTATGCCGAGATCACCTTCCGATCGGCGAGCTCGGTCGCCAAGGCATCAGGACGGTGCATCGCCCAGATCCGCGCTGGAATGAAAAAATCCCAGGCCGCGCAAAAGCGCCTGCCGCCTGAGCAGGAGCCTCCGCAATGAACGACACAAGCGCTATGGTTCTGTCATGACCGCACTGCCCACCGAAGTCGAACCCCTCATCGAACACACCAGCCGCGATAGCGGGCCGGTGGTCATCCTCACCGGTGCCGGGATCAGCGCAGAAAGCGGCATCCCCACCTTCCGCGGCAAGGAAGGCTACTGGCGGGTGGGCTCACGCAATTACCAACCCCAAGAGCTGGCCACCAATGCCTCGTTTCAGCGGATGACTGACGAAGTATGGGCTTGGTACTTGTACCGTCGCTCGGTGTGCCGCGCCGCCTCGCCCAACGCCGGGCACTTGGCCGTTGCGGATCTCGAGTCCAAGCTAAAAGACCGCTTCGTGTTGATCACTCAGAACGTCGACGGGCTGCATCTCAGGGCCGGCAACAGTCTGAAACGCACCTACCAGATCCACGGCAACATCGACTTCATGCGCTGCGCCAACGACTGCACCACCGCGATGGTGCCGCTGCCCGATGGCGTTGATATGAGCTGGAGCAAGGGCCGCGAGCTCGGCGAACGCGAGCGCGAGCTGCTCCGTTGTCCGAGCTGCAGCGGACTGGCACGCCCGCACGTACTGTGGTTCGACGAGTGCTATGACGAGGAGCGTTTCCGCTTCGAGAGCTCGCTTCAAGCAGCTGCTAGCGCTTCGATGCTCGTCGTCGTCGGCACCGCCGGTCAGACCAACTTGCCCATTCAAGTAGGCGCCATGGTGGCACGCCGCGGCGCGCCGATGGTCGTGGTCAACCCCGAGCCTTCGCCCTTTACCGACTTCGCCCAACAGAACCCGCTCGGCGCCTACTTGCAAGGCACCGCCGGCCAGTGGATTCCGACCCTGCTCGAGCGCGTCGGTGAGGCCGTATCGAGCGGTTGACGGCCTCAATCGTTGATTACGACTACTGGTCGATTGGCGGGCTCGGTGTACAGATCCACCGCCGTCGCCTGCGAGGCCGCAGAGCGCGTCGATGCGCCCGTGAGCACGTCCGCTCCGATCGCCACACCGAGCTCGCTGCCGTCGATTGCATTGTGGCAACCGCCGCAGATGCCATTGAACTGCGCTGGTTGAATCATGCGTGGTTGCGTCTCGCCTGGCCCGAGCTGCTCTTCTTCCCGTTGCCGATCGATCACCGCACCGTTCTTGTCGAGCAGCTCGAGCACCAGCGGCGTGCTGGCTGGAACCTTGAAGCGCAATGACCCGTCGGCCAGCAACGACACCTGACCAATCAGACGCCGTTTGACATAAACCTGCTGGGGACCATACAGATCAGCGGCGACTTCTTGTGGCGAGCTGACCCCTTCGGGGGGCGACAGCTGTTCGAGCACCCGCATGGCGACGACCTTGTCGTTGGGCACCGAGCCTTGCCGGGTGTTGTCGTTCATCATGACGGCAAACAGGGGAATCGAATGAAAAACGTATTCGCCCCGCGTCAAAATGCCCTGGTGGACCCGATTGGGTTGAGGAACCCAGATGCGCGGATAGGCCACCACCGGCTCGATATCGAACTGCCCCGGCGAGTCGTACAGCAGCACCGGATCGACAGCGCCGCTGGGATCGACAATCCATAAGCCATAGTCGAGCTTGGCATTCATGTTGCCGAGATCGACCATGCCGGGCGAATAAGCCACCAGGATGCGTCCGTCTGCAAGTGGTGTGGGCGAGCGGTATGCGCCGGTGCCCATTTCGCCTGGCCGCGCGGCAGCTTCAGGATCGAGGATCCGCACGGGGTGCATGAAGCTGTCGTCGAACTCGAGCTCCTCGAGCCCCAAGGTCAAATCGTGAACGCCTAGCGTACCGCCCCCGAAATAGGTGCCGGGATCGGACGCGATGAAGGTCGTCCGAAAATCGACGAGCTCGCGCATCTCGGTCACTTGGCCATAACCCATCTTGGGCCGCTGCCCGAGCTCAGGCCGATAACCGCCCCCGTCGTCCACACGAATGGCTCGCGTGGAGATTTGGTAGAAGTCCGGGGCCGCCTTCTCCACCGCATAGATGACCTCGCGACTGTGAAGCATGCGCGGGGCAAGCTCGCTGCCCGACAGATAGCTGATCCGCCGAGGTTTGGCCCCCTCGGCGTAGACCCAGACGTTGGCGTTGGGCAAGAACCACTTGGGCGTTCGGGAAGGATAGCGCCGCTCTGGATCGGCATGGTTGACATCACCCATCGAAGAGGCAAACAGCAGCACGCCACCTGGTGCGTAGGCGGGATCGAAGTGATGCAGCGGCGTGCCGACGGCGTCGGTGCCGCCTTCCAGCCCGATGCGCGCACAGTCGCTGCCATCGATTTTCACCCGCCAAATGTCGAGCCCCTCTCCCATCGAGGTGCGCATCGCGAAAATGACCTCGGTCCCTTTGGGGTTGATGTCGGGCCGGCGGACGTCAGCGTCTTGGACTTTTACACCGCAGTTGCCCAGCAAGCTGGTCGGCTCACCAGCCAGCCCCGTCACCTTGCCAGCCTTGTCCAAGACCAAGTCGAGGCGCAGCAAATCGGCGCCGGGTCGGTAGTTGTCGAAATCGATGTGCCGGTCCGAATTCGGTGGTCGTCGTACGAAGACGCCCACGCTTCCGGGGCTCTCGTTGAGCTGACCGGCATCAATCGCTATCTTGCGCTCGAGCTGATGCCAGGCATGGAGCAAACAACCGGGCGAGGTTTCCTCGAACCAGTGGCGCGTCGGATCGGCGCGGATCTCTTCCACCTCGAGCTCACAATTGCCCAGAGGCGCCAGCAGCGGTCCTCCGCGGTGGAGCATGCCATCCACCGATGGCGTCAGCGTCTTCTTGAGCATGCGCCCTTGGGTCGCGTCGCGTGATTCCAGGCCGAGCAGGAAGCGGGCCTGTAAGTAATTGTGCACCTGAACCCGCGTCCCGTAGAGGCCGTCGGTTCCCGCCAATGGCTTGTAGAAGTTGAAATTCGACAAGCTGTGGCAAGCTTCCAGATAACAGCCCCGCGCCACCAACATCGGCTGGACGTTCGCCCTGAAAAAAGTCGCGCCCTCATAAGTCTGCAAAGCAAATGGCGGATCGGACTTCGACCAGTCACGAATGGCCTTGTAGCCCGGGTCGTCGACCGAATCGAAGAGCCGACCCCCGAGATGATAGGACCCGCCAGCGAGTGCTTTTTGCGTGAGCTGCCCGTGGCCACCCTCACCGCTATAGGTGCGCGCCATCAAGTAGTTGAAGCGCATCTGGTTCTCGTCGTCGCCACAAGTGAAGTACAACTCGATGGTCGGCACCTGGTTGGTGTCGCGCGCTCCGTGGCATTCTCGTCCCAAGCATCCTTTTTTGAGAACCGGCCAGGCTTTCTTGGCGAACTGTTGATACTGCGGCGAATTCACGTCAATCGCCGCGAGGGTCGGCTGGGCGAACAGGTCCTGCCGGATAACAGGCGAGCAAGGCCCAGGATCGAATTCGAATGCCGCAGGCGCCTCGCCTTCCCGGGTCGCCCCGCCCCGCAGCCATTCGTCCAGGGTGCGGAAATCGAGGTCGTCGACACTCAACGAAGCGCCGCCTGCGTGGCGAATGAACAAGGGCACGCTGAGGCCATCGCCGACATTGGTGGGGATCTCGACCTCAGGCGGGTTGGCGAGCGCTTTGAGCAACAGCAATGGGTAAGGATAACTTCCGAAACGGTGCAGCACATCGGGCCGCATCGTCGTCATCTCGAAACTGGTCAAGTCGAGGTTTCCTTGCGCCCGGCCCGCACCATTGTCGACGTGGCAAGGTCCGCTCTGCGAGCTGGTGCAACGCTTGGTGAGAATGGGCTGGATCTCGCGGTCGTAATAAGGCCGGCCGCCACCATCACCACAGCCTGCCAATCCGATTGACAGGACAGTCAGCGTGATGACGATGCGGCTCGTTACCATTCGGCCCAAATCTCCAAATGCTACTGCAAGACCTCTACTGTGAGCTCATCGGTGCCGCTATTGCCGCAGACGTCCGTGACCGTTGCCTTGAGCTTGACCGTCTCGCCGACGTAGTTGGCAAATTCGTCGAAGGAGTCGAATGGTGTGAATATGCCAGAGAGCTCCTGGCCGTCCACAGTAGCGCTCAGCCCACTATAGAATGCGCCGGAGCCTCCAACTTGGGCCGTGCCATGCCATATCTCTGCCACGACCAACGGATCGTCTTGGCAGCCTACCCGACCAGCCTCACCCGCGAACATGCCCTGGGCACGCACGGCGAGCTGGAACATGTACAGGCCTTGCGGGCCGAGCTCGACCTGCTTCTGGGCACCGTCGTTGACGACAGCAAAACCGGTCTGCTTGGTTCCAAACCCCATCGAAACCGAAGCCGGACCTGGGTACATCATGCAGTCGGGCGGATTGGGCGTGCATGCCTGCGTACCACCATTGCCACCATTGCCATCCGAGCCATCCCCGCAACCACATATCAACATCAGAGCTGTAACCGCAACCGCCGGAGCCCAGCGCCGCAACTGCGCCGCTTTTGGGGTCAATGTGGTCAACTCGTTATCGGCTCCGTTACTCATGTTCGGGATGTTGCTCACGGGATTCCTCAGGTTGGGGTTTGTCGAAGTCAGTCCAGGGTATTGAGAAAAGCCACCAAGTCGTCTATCTGCTCACAGCTCAGATGGGAGACGGAGCCATGCACGTCGCCAACCCCATCGTGTTCATTGAAGCCCCGTTCGCCTGGCTCCAGACAGGGATGGTCGGCCGTCAGCAGAACCTCGCGCACGCTCTGAGCGCGACCATCGTGCAGGAACGTGCTGTGCCGATCCCATAGGCCCCGCAATGTATTGGCATTGAAGAAGCCATCCTTGGCGTTCTCGAGATACTTGAGCGAGATGTTGGGATCGAGCTCACGCGTTCGGTCGAAACGCGCCATCGTCGTGATCCCCTCGAACAGCTCGGGGCTCGCGAAGGTTGGCGAGGGATGGCAGAAGGCGCACGCCACGTCGAGCCGAAAGTACAGGTCTCGTCCGCGATTGACCTCGGGGGTGTCGTTCGGAAATGGATTGGGCAGTAGTCGTGGCTCGACCATCAGGTAATCACCCACCCGCAGCACCATGGCGTCATAGCCAACTTCCACACCGAACAACGTGAGCGACACCTCACGATAGAACTCGTCGCGTCGTTCCACCTGCAAGGTGTACGACGAGTCATGAAAATCGGGCCGAAATGAGTGCGCCTCCATTTCTAGGCCGAAATCGTTCTCATCAAACACGCCTTCGATGAGCAGGGGCTTGGTGGCCCGCAGGTTGCGTGCCGGCATGGACGCGCGACGACCAAAGGCCCGCACCACACCAACGCCCCAGGCCTTGCCGTCGTTCTCCGCGTCGGGGTGGCAGTGAATGCAGGCTTGGTCGCCGTCGGTCGAGAACTTGGAGGTGAAGAAGAACAACTCGCCCACCTCGGCGTTGGTTGCCGGAAAAGATGGCTCACTCGTGGCCAGCGCGACATCGGCGCGCGTTCCGTCTTCGGTTTGGATGATCGACAGGCTCTCACCCAACATGTTAGCGACTACCAGTGTCTCTCCGGAGCTGTCGGCGGCGATGCCCCGGGGGGCAAAACCGGTATCGAAGGCGCGTGGCATGGTCAGCTGGGGCGGCAGCAGTGGATCGCTGCTGTCGAGCATCATTTCGACGACCTCGAAGCTCGCGCCCATGGTCACATATGCGTGGTCGCTGCTCACCGCTGCAATACCGTAGGGGTACGAGCCAACCACTTTCATGAGCTCGAAGGGGTGATCGCCTTCGCGGTCGGCCTCTGATATTTCGGCTGTATCCGAGGTGTAGCGGACCACTACGGTGTCCTCCGCAGGATCGATAATCGCGATCTCGTTCTGGATATCGGCAAAGCCCCGACTACAGGTCCGGTCGGTGATCGTCTCGAAGTAACCGTCGCCCTGCTCGCCGGGGTAGTCAGCGTCGTCTTCGCAGGGCAATCCGTCAGTGTCGTTGAGCGTCGTAGCAACCATCCACGGCCCTACGGCTTTGACGTCGAACACGGGGGCGTTCAGATCGATGATGGCCACCTGCTCCATGGTGGCCGTGTCGAAGACGCGCAGACCCAAGCCGCCCGCATCCGTGACGTAGAGCTTGCTGGCGTCGGGCGACAGACCGAGCGCGCCGGGATTGGCGCCGGCGGCTGCGCTGCGGGCGAGCACGCCATCGAGGGTGCTGTTCGACTGGACCAGATTGTATTCTTCGATTCGGTCGCTGGCACGATTGGTCACGAACATGCGGGTGCCACTGGGATCGAAAACCAGGTCCTCAGCGTAGAAACCCACCGCGATGGTCCCTCGCAGATCGCCTGAGGGCACTGCATGCACGGTGGCATGCCGTGACAGTTGTGAGAGCACCACCGCGAAATTGCCCGTGGGGTTGATGCGTACAGCGGTCGGCCTCGGGCCCACATCGACACGTCGGGTCAGCCGTGCGCGCACCACGTCGACAACTGCCAACATCGAGCCGGGCTCCAGCTCGCTACCCCGAAGCGTGACAAACGCGGTCTGGCCGTTGGGGGTCAAAGCTACCGCATAGGGGTGGACGCGACTCGGCTGCACCGGGCCATCGTCGAAAGGGTTGGGCACCGGTTGGAGAACGTCGGGATTGCTTACCGGCGGCTGGGCTGCGGTCGGTGACGAAGCACCGCAGCCGACCACCATGGCAGCGATGAAGCCAGTGACCAGCGCCAGAGCTAAGCGTCGAAACATGCCTGACCGCAAGTCTAGGTCAACCCGCTCCGATCCAGAACACAACTTGGCTGGGGACGCTTTGTGGAAAGGAACCACTCGATTCAGCTCAGGCTGCAATGGGCATGCCAAGAACTGGTTTTCTAGCCAGCCTATCGCCTTGGCCCCTCGGTGTGCGTAGAGGTGGTCTGCGCGGCGCAAATGCGCTCGGTTGACCGTCCGCTGCGCTGCTGAACATGGTCATCTGGTGATCCATGTGGATCGTGCTTGCGCACTGCTCGCTGGCTGCAAAGCGATCCTCGACTGCCCTGTCTATTGGTAGGGCATCCCTAATTTGATCCAGCTGCGCCAGCGCTCCAAGGTGGGCGACTCACTCTGTAGCAACACCTCGTGGCCACCGCTGCCTTGGGGCTTTTCCACGAGCAGGCTCGAAATTGCACGTGCTCTGACCTGCGCGTAGTTTGCCTGCCAAGCCGCATCTGTCGCCGGACTCGCGAGCACGACCATCGGAATACCTTTAGCTCCGTGACAGTCCGCCGCAATACAACTGCTCACTTCTAGATCGGTCTGGATGGTGGGCCGATACACCACTGCCACACTGCCACCATCGCTGCTCGTGACGACATCGACTGGCTGGAATGACTCGTCGAGCTCGCCAGCGCAGCCGCACAGAGCGAGCAACCACGACGAGATGACAAGAACAGCACGCACCTGTTGTGAGAATCGATCACCCTGCTCTGGTTCGTCCAGGGGGGGCCGCTGACGGCTGAGCTGTGGGGAATGCTGCATACGATGGGCTGAGCTCAATAGAGGTAAGCGGCTGCGAGCTGCAGCACGACGTACTGATCGACGGCGCCGCCAGCAATGAAGGCATCGGTGGGCTTCGGATCGAAGGCGGAGAACATGCGCGTGTAGTCGAAGCCAACACGCGACTCGAAGCCGAGCCCCAAAGCGAACGCGAGCGTTAGACCGAAATCGATGGCTCCCATGGAAACATCCGTAAACCGATCATAGATCGGTCCCGCTTCCAGCGCGCCGAGATAGCCGACGCGCGGCCGCAACGAAAAGACCGTTCCGAGCGGGAGGTTGGCATCGAGCCCGAAACGCAGGGCGCGGTATTGCACGTCGGAAACGCGATTGAGGATTGTGTGGGCAGCCTTGTCTTCGGCCTCGAAGAGGAAGTCGAGCAAGACGAATTGTCCGTTGAGGCCCAAGACAATCGGCCGCTTGGTTCCGCTGCCAACACGAAAACGATAGCGCAGTCCCACCTTGAGATGCTCCCAAGAGGTAGCGAAACGTTCACCAGTACCGGCCTCGGAGCTCAAGCCGAACGCATGGCTGTACGAGGCGGTCAGCCCCAGGTTGCGTAGCCATGGGATGCTTGCTGTCGCCGCGGGGTAGAGCGCTCCGGCAACCATGATGGCTGGCACACCGAAGACCTCGTAGGGCAACATGTTGCCGCGGTTCTTCTCCGATTCGCTGTAGGCGAAGAAGCGCCCACCGAACTCGAAGCCCAACTGCAAACTGAGAAGCTCACTACCTGGCTGGTTGCGCGCCAGGTCCTCAGCAGGCGACGGGCCGCCGTTACCCGCGCCATTGGAGCTGTCATCATCGTCGTCGTCACCTTTCGGTAGGCTGCTCGGCTGCAGCACCGGAGCCAGCAGCTCGGCCAGCGGCTCGAATGCGAGCTCGGTCGTCTCGTCGAGCAGCACCCCATGTTCATTGTCGATGTAGACCAGGCGAAGCTCGTCGTTTTTGACCACCCCGAAGATCGCGGCATCTGCGCCGGCCGACTTGTTGGCTCGTCGCACGGCGCGCAGCAGCAGGGGTCGCTGTCGCTCGTAGAGCAGATTGCGGACTGATCCTCGAATCCCAGCGCGCCACATTGCGCTGCGGTACTTTCCCCAGGAAACGAGGGCGACCGAGTCCGGAACCGCGGACGCGATGACCTCACGCCCATCTGCCGCTCCTCGGCCCTCGACGTGGATGGCGAGCCGGGCTGGGGCAGTCAGCGCCACTTCTTCGTCATCGTCGTCGTCCTCGTCCTCGTCCTCGTCGTCATCGTCGTCATCGTCATCGTCGTCGTCATCGGCGTCGTCATCGTCGTCGTCATCATCATCGTCATCGCCGCCATCGTCGTCGTCAGTG
>CAZRGL010000281.1:6465-14090 GCA_964599485.1 uncultured Polyangiaceae bacterium | reverse complement strand
GTTTTCGTACCAAGCTGGCATGCGCCCACGCCATTGCCGCACACCATCGTGGAGCCGTCGAAGCACGAGCAACCATCATCGATCACGCCGTTGCAATCGTCGTCGAGCCCGTTGCACGTCTCGGCTGCGGGCCCGACCGAGCCCACGCAGCTCTTCCATTGCCCCTCCGTGCAGGTCTGGGTGCCTAGCTCGCATACTCCGAGCTGGGTACCACAGGACATCTTGGCGCCTTCAGCACAGCTGCAGCCTTCGTCGACGAGGCCATTGCAATCGTCGTCGAGCCCGTTGCACGTCTCGTCGGCGGGGCCCACCGCGCCCACGCAGTCCCCCCACTGGCCACCTGCGCAAGTGCGCGTGCCCAGCTCGCATGCGCCCACCGCCGTGCCGCATACGGTCGCGAGTCCTGCGGCGCACAAGCAGTCGGGTTCGCCCACGCGACATGTTTCCTCGTTGCCAATCTCCGTGCGGCCCGAGCAGCTACCCGCCAGTACGGCCAGGGCCATCCAAAGCAGCACATTCACGAACGTCCGACTGCCCGTGCGAACCATCGCAGCACCTTCCCTATTCGATAGGCAACCGCGTTCACGCCTTGGTAGACGCGACGGGTAAGCAACAAACAGAATACCGGAAGCGAGGCCTTTGGGGGGAAGTGGCAACAACCTCCTGCCGCCTGCGCTTGAGCCTGCGCCGCGCTCGCGGCAGCGTCAGCCGCATGCGGAAAGGACACCACCGGAAGAACGGATTGTCTTGGAGCAGCAGCAACTCGCTGACTACTGCACGCAGTTGGGCGTAACCAGCGCGCTCTCGTTGTTGTCGTCGCGACACTCGTGGAAGGTGGGGTTGTTCGGATCAACCTCGATGCGCGCGACGAAGATGTCGTTGGGCCCCGCCAACATGGCGTCGGCCTCGAGCTTGATGATCTCGGTCTGACCCGGCAGCAGCGGCTTGGTGGTCTGGGTCGTGGCAACCAACACATCCGGGCTCTTCTTGGCGTAGACGCCGACCTGAACGTCGGCAGGCAGACCTGCTAGGCCGATGTTGCGCACGGCCACTTCGAGCGGCACGGGTGATTCACAGAGTGCTTCGAGCGCCACGGTGGCGTCCGGCGCATCGAACAAGCCCTTGTCTTGCACGTTCTGGCGGAAGTTGTTGAGCCAGGGCACCGTCCAGTTCTTCTGCTGCTTGTCGGGGATCTCGCCGTAATAGCTACCGACCAAACAGGCGCTGTCGCGCGGATCGCACACGTGGGTGACGTAATATGCGTGTTGGTTCCAAAGCGTTCGCGTGCCGACCCAGGAGTTGGCCGAATCACCCAACACAGTCAAACCGCGATAAGCCGGCGCGTTGGGAGGCTTCGACCAAACAGGGTACGCACCATTGGGATCGGTGTGGTGCGCACAGTGCCAGCTGTTGGTATTGGCACCGTTGGCCATGATGATGATCTCTGCGTGCCCATCTCCATCCAAATCCGCCACCATCGAGGCTTCCGTAGCTGTGAACGATTGGGTATTGGCGGTGAATAGGACGTCACCGTTGAACCCGTCGTATACCCACAAGAAGCACTCGTCGGCGTAGATGACCTCAGCTTTGCCATCGCCTTCGAAATCAAACACGCTCGAACCCGTAACCGAGGAGCTGTTGTCGTGGTTGGTCTGTGACCACAGCACCTTGATGGTCGCGCCCATGTAGTCGGGCTTGAACATCGAGTAGTAGGTGGCCGTCGCCGCTCCGATCTCGGGCTGCTGATCGCCATTGAAGTCAGCGATCGTCGGCGGTCCGCCGTTGCCGCTGCCCGGAATGTTGACCGGACCGAGCTCGAGCTGACCGGTCTCGCCCTCGAGAATGCGTAGCTGCCCGCCGGACACCACCACCACCTCGGGCTTGCTGTCACCATCGAAGTCGGCAACCGCGGTGAAGCCGTCGTGGCTCGAGTTGTTCCACAAAGTGCTGCCGTCGTATTTGTAGGCGGTCCGTCCAGCCAGTAGCTCCAGTTGCCCGTCGTTGTTCAGATCAACGAAGTAGGACAGCGCCCGATTCAAGCTGCCTCCGCCGTTGCCAGCACTGCCGACCCATTTGCGCGTGACTCCTACGCCTTGTGTGGTGAACAAGGTGTTTCCGTAGGCGATTTCGGGAAAACCATCGCCGTTCATATCGGCCACTGCAATGCCGCCACCCCATCCAAAAGCGCCCGTGCTGTAGCCGCCGGTCTTCTCGGTGCTGAGGCGCAGCACCTGGCCGAGCGAGTCGATGACGGCAATCTTGCCTTCACCGGTCATGGCCACGATATCGGTGTGCTTGTCGCCGTCCACGTCGCCAAGCGCCACACTCATACCTGCAAAACCGATGCTCGACTCCTCGGCCTTACGCAGTGACCAGATTTCCTGCCCGCTCTTTCCATCGAGCATGCGCAACACGCCAGTCAAACAGGTCGACGGCTTATACCCCCCGCAAGAACAGCAGGTGGTCTTGGCGTCTCCCGAAACGAAGATGACGTTGGGGGGATCGGCCAAGTCCACCTTGCCGTCACAGTTGGCGTCATAGATACGTCCAACGGTTGGCGTGGCCCACACATCTGCGAAGTCCGGGTATTCGGTCGGCTTGGGATCGTAGCCCCACTGCCATTTGACCACCGCGTTGAGCTGACCAGGCGGCGGGTGATACTCGCACTTCTCGATGCAGTCACCCGCGTCCGCTCCGCCGTCGATCTCATCGCAGAGAGGTGGCAGGGGCAAGCACTTACCGGACTCGAGCGGCTGGGTGCAATCACCTCCTTGCCCGCCGCCGCCGCTGCCTTCGCCCAGGGCGGGCTCGCAGTAGTGGTCATCCGGACAATCGGCCTCGCTGACACAAGGGTCACCGGGCAACACGCAACCACCAAAGAGGCACACCTCACCTTGGTTGCAGCAGAGCTTGTCACAAGCCAGCTCGGCACTCGCGCAGCACATGCCATCGAGGCAGACACCGCCGTCGCAGTCCTTGTCACCAGTGCAGCCGACGCCGCCACCATCAAACAAGTCGCCGCCGTTACCGGTGCCGCCATCAGGTGCGGCCCCCGCGCCACCAACGTTGGTATTGGTGCCCGTAGCAAAGATACCCTTGGGGGTGTCACTCGAGCAGGCCACCGCTGTCAGCGCCGCCGCCGCGAGACAGACTACGGCCAACAGAACCCAGCGACCTGCGCTCATTCGTACGCTCTTCATCAAGCTCGACCTCTCTCAACCACAAAGAAGATCCGTCCACACCGAAGGCTGCCCCAGTCTCTGAAGCTATCACGGCGTCGATGCAGCTGTCTGCAACGCACAGAGTTGTGATTCACGAGGGATAACCAGGGGCTATGAAGATCAAAGCGCCTCGCACAAGGTCTGCATGCCTAGGATTTCAGCGGAAAAAGCGTCGCCGATGACCCTAGGCGGCGGTCGTTTGCGCCTTTGGGGGTGACGGAGGGGAATACGACATGAACATCTCAGAGATCGGCTCGCCGAATCGCCCAACCCGCATCGTCCCCAAGTGCGCCATTCACGGCCTCGCACTTGCTCCGGACCAGCTCTGCGTGCTTTGCCGCCGAAAACCGACCGTGGCAGCCGCGCCGCGACCGTGGACGACTTGGATCTTCCAGGGGCTCTTCTTCAGCATCGTGATGGCTACGGCCGCGCTCTACTGCATTCAATAGCAGCGCGACGCAGGCCGCACCGTCGAGTCGATGGTCGTTGGCGCGAGGGACGAGTACACTGGTGAGTCAGCATGGGCTCATGCACCAGCCGCGTCCTGTTTCGATGGTTCGCTCTGTTTGGCGGAATCGCCACCTCACTGGCTTCGTGCAATCTGCTCTGGGGGCTCGACGAGCTGGGCTACCAAAGTGGTGGCGCCGGCCCAGCACAGGGCGGAGCAGGTGCCGGCGGAATCGAGATAGGAGGGGGCGGCAGCGCTTCGGGCGGCTCGGGCGGCGCCATCAGCACGAGCGGCGGTAGCGGCGGCTCTGGAGGCTGCGACGACACGCAAACCGACCCATCCAACTGCGGCAGCTGCAACCATGACTGCCTCGGCGGGGCCTGCGTAGCGGGGAAGTGTCAACCGGTGACCCTCGCCAGCGGCCAAACCAGTCCTACCGTGCTCGCCTTGAGCAACACCCACGTCATCTGGACCAATTGGTCCGCGATGGGTGCGGTGATGCACGTGAAGAAAGCCGGCGGCAGCGCTACTGCGCTCGTATCGAATCTGAGCGCTCCCGTCGGGCTCGCGGTCGGCGGCTCCTATGCCTACTACGGCACAGTGGACACAGGTGTGCTGGGGCGGGTTGGACTAGGAGGATCGAAGGGCGCAGTGCTGTCGACCGAGCCCGTCCAGCCTGCTTTGCTCGCCCTGGATTCCAGCTACCTCTATTGGCCCGACTTCGCTCAAGGAACGATCAACCGGATGGTCAAAGCTGGCGGCGCCATCCAGGTCCTGTCCAGCGGAGAGGTCGCTCCTCAAGGCATCGCCGTCGACGGAGGCACCGTCTACTGGACCAATACAGGCACTCCAGCCCAGCAGAACATCGACGGCGCCATCCGGCAGCTACCCCTGAACAGCTTGAAAGCAACCACCGTGGCGTCCTCACAACACGCGCCTCAGGTGATTGTCGTATACGACTCCGAGCTGTACTGGACCAACGCTGGAAGCGTCGAGACCATGTCGAGCAATGGCTCGCTCGTCCACTATGCTGACGGCAAGCTCACCGTGTTGGCGTCATCGCTGCCAGGACCATACGGCCTCGCAGTCGACGCAACCGGCGTGTACTGGGCCAGCCGCTGGGACGGCAAGATCATGCGAATCCCAGACGGCGGCTCGAAACCTGAAACCTTGGCCGCCGACTTGCCCGCCCCGCTCTTCGTCGCCACCGACGCGACAGCCGTCTACTGGACCAACAGCGACGACGGCAGTGTCAGGCGCTTGGCGAAGTAACCCTCTCGCCTGTGCTGGTGCGCGCCTGGGGGCACGAGCAGGCGACTGTGGGTGCATGCATGCGACTGCTGGTTCTGTGGCGCAGACGCGCGCAGCACTGCAACAAGCGGCTCGCTGGGCAAAGCCACGAGGGTTTTGCAGCGGGCCCAGCGGCAAACGCTGACAATTGCTGGCTTTCCTGATGATCAGGAATGGGCGGAATGATCAAAACTGGACAGCTGGTTTGCCTTTGATGACCGAGTACTTGCCCCATCGGTCTCGGGCACACGCCTTGCGTAGCCTCTCGGCGAGGGGTGCGGGATGCAAACGAAGAGCAATGTTGCGACCAATGTTGCGACCAATGGTCCGACCAACCGTCCGCCAACCAACCGTCCGCGGATAGCGTCAGCGCGCGAGCGAGCATCCGCGGCGGCCAGCGCACGCCGCAGCCTTCACAGGCGCTTGGCGTCTGCCTGTGCACTGCTCGCGCTCAGCGCTTGCTCGACGGTCATCGTCGTCGGCGGTGAGGAGACGAGCGGCCAGGAGCCTTCTGACGGGGGCAGCGGCGCCACTTCAAGCTCAGGTGGGGCCGGCAACACTGATGGTGGCCTCGGGGGTAAGGGCGCGGGTGGCACCAATGCGAGCGGTGGCGGCGCGGGCGGTGGCGATGCGGGCGGCGGCGGCGCGGGCGGCCCGGGTGGCGGTGGTGGAGTCGGCGGCGACCCTGGGTGCGTGGACAACATCGATTGCAGCGACGGTCTGTCCTGCACCAAGGACGAATGCAATGCTGGCACTTGTGTCCACACGGCAGAGCCCAGCGGCACGGCTTGCTGGAGGGCTCAACTCACCGCGGGGACGTCCCCCTGCAGGCGATATCTGTGTGGAATCGCGAGAATCCTATCAGCCCGCCAGCGATGGTGGGGGCCAGGTGTGCGACGGCGTCGCCAACGCCCCCCAATGCGTGGAGTGCCTGACGGATGCACACTGCGGGCTGCAGCAATGTGAGCTGGCGACCAACAGTTGTGGGTCACCGCCGCCGCCCACCAAACGACTCGGCGTTGGGTATCGCCACTCGTGCGTGGTGCAGAACGATGGTGTCGTGCAGTGTTGGGGCAGCAACTCGTTCGACCAGCTCGGCAGATGGGGCATGAACGGACCGCCCAAACCAGTACCAAACCTGCCGAAAGCGACGAGCGTAGCGGCAGGCAGCACGCATTCATGCGCGCTGCTCGACAGCGGCACGGTCAATTGCTGGGGCGACAACTCCGAAGGTCAACTGGGTAGCGGAACGAACATCAGCGGCTACGCTCCGGTGCAGGTCAAGGCGCTGACCAACGTGGCCGCCATCGACACTAGCGGAGACCACAGCTGTGCGATCAAAGTCGACGGGACAGCTTGGTGCTGGGGTTACAACGTCACCGGCCAGCTCGGCAGCGTAGGCCCGGATAGCAACGTCCCTCTACAGGTGACCGGCATCAATGACGCGGTGGGCATTGCCGCTGGACGGCTGCACTCTTGCGCCCTACTCAGCTCGGGCGCTATTCGCTGCTGGGGAGCAAATGGGCAAGGGCAGCTCGGCGACGGGACGACGAACAGCAGCGCCACGCCAGTAGCGGTCGCCAAGCTCGGCGACGCCGTACGACTCGCTGCGGGCAGTTATCGAACTTGCGCTGTTCGTGGCGATGGCAGCGCCTCTTGTTGGGGAGAAAACGAGCACGGCGAGCTCGGCGACGGGACACACAACGACAGCGCGCTGCCGGTAAAGGTAGCCGGGTTGACGAACGCAATGGGCATAGACTCGAGGGACCAGCACACGTGTGCCGTGCGTGCCGACGCAACGGTGTGGTGTTGGGGCAGGGGCCGCAGCGGTCAGCTAGCAGCATCGAATTTGGGGCAAAGCGACTTGCCGACGCAGGCGCTAGGAGTGACCGGTGCGGTACAAGTCGAAGTTGGAAATGACCACTCGTGTGCGTTGCTCGAAAGCGGCTCAGTCCAATGTTGGGGCGCCAACGACGACCAGCAACTCGGCGATGGCGTGTGGCTAGGCAGCACCTCCCCGAAGCAGGTGGGACAGCTCACCAACGTCACATCGATCACCCTAGGCGGCGGCTTCTGGGGGTGGGGCGACGACCACAGTTGCGCCACCGTCGCTGGCGGAGAGGCGCACTGCTGGGGTCAGAACGAATACGGCCAACTCGGCATCGGCCCGCTGGTCAGCAGCAAACTGCCTGTGAAGGTGGCCGGGTTGACAGATGTCAGCTCGGTGAGCGCCGGAACGGCCCACACGTGCGCGCTGCTGGGCGACAACAAACTTCGTTGTTGGGGCTCCAACAGCAGGGGACAGGTCGGAGATGGTACGACGATCAGCCGCGACTTGGCTGTCCCTGTCACTGGACTGAGCAACGTGGCGATGGTCAGCGCCGGATCGTTCCACACCTGCGCAGCGCTGACCGACGGGACTGCTCGATGCTGGGGCTTCAACAACGATGGACAGCTGGGCGACGGCACCAACTCGACCAGTTACGAGCCGGCCGTAGTCGCTGGCCTCACATCGGTGGTGAGCATCAGCACAGGCAGCTATTGGCACAGCTGCGCCGCGACGAGCGCCGGGAAGGCCTTCTGCTGGGGAGACAACCACTCTGGTGAGCTGGGCAACGGCACCAAGACGAGTAGCAACAAGCCGGTCCTGGTCAGCAACATCAACA
>CAZRGL010000281.1:0-6455 GCA_964599485.1 uncultured Polyangiaceae bacterium | reverse complement strand
CGTGTCCGTCGCAGCAGGGGGCTCACATAGCTGCGGGCTCACGAGTCTCGGCACTGTTCACTGTTGGGGGCTAGGAGGGTTGCTCGGCGATGGCACGAAGCAACCCAGCACGGTGCCCGTGCAGGTAGTCGGGGTGAGCACAGCTACTGCCATCGCCGCCGGCAGAGATCTCGCCTGCGCCTTGCTCGCCGACGGCACCGTACGTTGTTGGGATGGGGTGACCCTCGCTCCCGTCGCTGTGCCGGGACTTGCCAACGTCACGTTCATCGCCGCGGGCTCGTTCAATGGTTGCGCCGTCAAAGCAGACGGCAGCGCTTGGTGCTGGGGCAACAGAAAGAAAGGAGCCATCGGCGACGGCTCCGGAGCCTGGAGCAGCGTGCCGGTCACACCGCTGGGTTTGTAGGGCGCGGTTGCAGACCCCTTTCCCCGCTACCGCAAAGACGAGTGAACAACATGCAGATGAATCGCACTTCGACAGCAACGCAACCAGCCACATTGCCGCATGACAGAAGCGGCAAGAAGCGCTCAGCACTTGTTGCGTCAGCATGTGCCGTAGTCAGCGGGCTCGCGCTCACGACGTGCACGATGGTCTTCAACATGAGCCATGAACACAGCGATGAGCCTACAACCGGCGATGTCAGCTCAGCGACGGGTGGAGGACATGACGTCACTGTTGGTGGAGGCGGCAATCTCGGGGGCAGCAGTGTTGGGGGTTACGGCACTGATGGTGGCACGGGTGGTGGCGGGGTTATCGAGAAAGCAGATTGCAAGGTCGACAACGACTGCGACGATAACCTGGCATGCACGAAGAACAGCTGCGAGGCGGGCAGTTGCAAGAGCGCGGCACAGCCGGCAGGCACCCCCTGCAGCGAAAGCGGTGGCCAGGTGTGCAACGGCGTCCCCAATGCACCCCAATGCGTCGAGTGTTTGACCGATGCACAGTGCGGACCGGCACAAAAGTGCCAGCTGTCCACGAGCAGCTGTGTCTTGGCACCGCCCCCGAGGGTGCTAGCGGCCGGCTTCAGGCACACTTGTCTCGCGAAGAGCGATGGATCTGTGCACTGCTGGGGCTACAACCTGCTTGGACAGCTCGGCCGTCATGGCTCATTCGGTCCCCCTGGGCAGGTCGCTGGCCTGCCAAAAGCAACCAGTGTTGCTGCGGGCGTCCACTTCAGCTGCGCCCTGCTCGCTGATGGCACCGTGAGCTGTTGGGGAGACAACGACGATGGTCAACTCGGCAACGGGAGCAACATCGGCGGACACACCCCCGTCACCGTGAAGAGCCTCACGAACGTGAAAGCAATCGCCGCAGGCGGATGGCACGGCTGTGCAGTCAAAACCAATGGCACAGCATGGTGTTGGGGAGAGAACTACCAAGGCCAGCTAGGAGACGGCAGCACCACCCACAGCAACGTTCCTGTTCAGGTCATGGGCATCAACAGTGCGGTGGACATTACCTGCGGTGCGAATTTCTCTTGCGCGTTGCTCGGCTCAGGATCTGTTCGTTGCTGGGGCGAGAATTGGACGGGGCAGCTTGGCGACGGAACAACCGGCAGCGGTAACCCCAAGCCTGTGGCCGTCGTCAATCTAGGCGACGCGATTCAACTATCAGGAGGGAATAATCATACCTGCGCACTACACACCGACGGGAACGCTTCATGCTGGGGCTACAACGAAGTCGGCCAGCTCGGCAATGGCTGCGGTCCATACTGCGTGGCCCCAACGAAAGTTGCCTCTGTCACCGGAGTGATCGACATCTCCGCGGGACAAGATCATACCTGCGCAGTGCTGGGCGACGGGACGGTGCATTGTTGGGGTAGGGGACGTAACGGCGAGCTCGCAGCCTCGAGCCTGGGAGACAGCAAGACGCCAACACAGGCCCAAGGGATTGCAAGCGCACGGCACGTTTCGGTTGGCAAGGAGCACTCGTGCGCGGTGCTCAGTAGTGGCTCGGTTCGATGTTGGGGTGCCAACTTCGTTCAACAACTCGGCGATGGGGCGTCGTCCCCATCGCTCCCAATCCCACAACAGACCAACCAACTCACCGGGGTTGACTCGATATCCACTGGTGGCGGTTTCAGTTTCTGGGGCGATGACCATAGCTGTGCGGTCAGCGCCAGCGGGGAGGCCCACTGTTGGGGACAAAACCAACATGGTCAACTCGGCATCGGCCCATCAACCAACGTCAAGAATCCTGCCAAATTGAGTAACCTGACTGGTATCAGCGCCATCAGCGCCGGCACTTGGCACAGCTGCGCTAAACTGAGCGACGGCACCGCAAGATGCTGGGGCCACAACGGTTGGGGCCAAATCGGCGACGGCACCCAAATCGATCACGACGAGGCAGTGCCCGTCTTGGGGTTGAACCAAGTTGCAACCATCAGTGCCGGATTCCTCCACACCTGCGCTACGCTCAGCGACGGCACTGCTCGATGTTGGGGGGGCAACGACGATGGCCAGCTCGGCAGCGGCACCAAGACGAGCAGCAGCGCGCCGATAGCTGTTGTTGGTCTGACAGGTACAGTGAGCATCAGTGCCGGCAGCTACAGGCACAGTTGTGCGGCGTCGAACAGCGGGCAAGCATTCTGTTGGGGAAAGAACGGCGACGGTCAGCTCGGCAATGGCACCACAACAGACAGCAACAAGCCGGTGGCCGTGAGCAACCTCAACACCGTCACGTCGGTCGCCGCTGGCGGCTACCACAGCTGCGCATTGACCCAGGACGGCAAGGTCTTCTGTTGGGGCTTCGGGCTGCTGGGTGACGGCACGAGCAACCCCAGCTCGATACCTGTGCAAGTTGTCGGCCTGACCAATGTCGTCGGGATAGCGACTGGCTCGTTTCACAGTTGTGCGTTGGTCAGCGGCGGCAACATGTTTTGTTGGGGCAACGGAAACTGGGGACAGCTCGGCAATGGGGCGCCGAACAGCAGTAAAGTCCCAGTCCAGGTCGGTGTACTTTCCAACGTCACGACAATCGCCGCAGGTGGGGTCGTCAGCTGCGCCGTCAAAGCAGACGGCAGCGCCTGGTGCTGGGGCGACAGAGAAAAAGGAGCCGTCGGCGACGGGGCAGGGGCGTGGAGCAGCGTGCCGGTTACGCCGGCGGGGTTATAGCGGGCCCAAGCGCCTACCGACGAGCCGCAGAAGTCGCTTTTTCTTCGCTAGGAGCTTTGGGTTTGGCAGCGGGGCGCGTCCACACATCGATCTCGAAACCGAAGGTGCCGATTACGTACGGCGCGATGGCGGGCACCGCGCTATCGCCATCGGCCCCGGACAGCTGGCTCGCGAACTGAACGCCGGCCAGCAGGTCGATGCGCAGACGGAAGGGGCGTAGTACCGCGAGGCCCAACTGGGCGACCGGACCCAAACCCAACGCGCTACCGGACTTCCAAGGCACCACATAGGAGCTCTCGGCGGGGAGGAGTGGGAGCGTCTCGCTCAGGCCTTCCCAAAAGAGCAGCGAGGTGGACAGCCCTGCAGCGAGCGTGGGCGTCCAAATGTTGTCGGCACCCAGCGGCTCCCAGCCAAAGAGAAGTGGGATCTGAACGCCGCTGACGGCAAACATATTTCCCTCGGGCATCGGCGTCGCGTAGGCGGAGTCCTCGATCACGATTTCCACATCGAAGGCGTGCACGCCGAACACCATGCCCTGAAAAAAAGCATGCCTGGACAGTCGCCCTTTCACCCCTGCTCCACCGATGGCGATCGTCGTGCCCATGTGGCCCACCCCGCCTAGAGCGGTGATGCGCAGTACCGTTTCGGATGGAGGCTCCACTTTGTCAGGCCGCCGCGGGCGCTGCGGCGGATAGGGCGGGTGGTAGTACCACCATGGCGGTGGATACGGATATGCCGCCACTGGCGGAGTCGCAGCCGGCGCCGCGGGAGGAGCGGGCGGGGGTGGATGCAGGGCGGCTGGCGGAGGTGGCGTCGTCACAGGCGGCGGCGTGACGAGCGAGCGGACCGCTTCGGCAATACGAATGGCGTCGGCTTCGTCAGCCGTCATGCCGCCATCGGCGGCCGAAGCGATCAGTGCCGCGTGATGGGCACTACCAAGCTTCACTTTGAGACCGACACCATCCTTGCGCTGTTGCAAGTACACGATCGCCGCTGCCGTCGCTGGAGCGCTGACGAAGTCGGCAAGCACCACGCGAAAGCCCGCGAAGCGTAGCTCCGCAGCCACTGCGAGCAGCATCTCATCGTTGTCCGCCGACAGCGCGATCAGCGGCCCCCGGGGTTGAGCTGCTACGGAGGGCTGGGCCGGAGCGCTGGGTCCACCTGCGGGACTTTGGGCCTGGGCTGCTTGCGCCAAGCCGCAGCTCATCACCGCACACGAAACCGCCAGCACGGTGGACGGAAGTCCTTTCACGGATCGGTGTCGCTTCATGGTTTTGCGATCTCCTGCATGCGCGGCGTGTGGGCGTCATTGGGGTGTGCTGCCAAGTAGGCGCGCGCCATGGCACGAGCGCTGGCTCTGTCGCCCGCACCATGCAGGGCGAGGATGAGCAAGACGCGCGCTTCACGAGCAAACGCGCCGCCCGGTGCGCTACCGAGATAGCGCCTGAGCTCGGTCACGGCAGCGGCATAACGTCCACGGTCATGGTGCGTCTTGCCAATGAGGAAGGACGCGGTGGCAGCTTCCACGCTCTTGGGGAAACGTCGACGCAGGGCCTTCAGGGCTGCCGCGGCCAGCGCTGGGTCACGGCCCAAGCGGGCAGTTTGCGCAATGGACAGCAGTGTCGGCGCGTCCTCGGCGCCCAGAACATTTGCGACACCAGCGCGCCGCAGGGCTTTGGTCGCCTCGACGTGCTCACCAGCCCGAGCGCTCGACTTCCAATCGTCCTGTTTGTCGACGGTCGGCACAGCGGCAGTCGACGGCATCCCGCCAGAGGCGCCGGAGTCGACCGAGCCCTGTTCGCCATCATCTTGCTGTGCCCCGGCAGACTCTTGGGACGAGGCCGCGAGCTCCGTGCCCTGAGCACTGTGCAGCACGCCATTGCCAACATTGATCTGAACGCGCTCCGGCGCAGCCACAGTGCGTCCTTCGCCTACCACCGGACCACGCAGCTTGACGATGCCCTCGCGCATCACCAGCAGGAAGGTGTCGCTCACCGGGTTCCATGACAGATCGAAGGCCGTCCCCACCACCTCGACCGCGAAGGGCCCCGCTTCGAACAGCCAGCTCGCTTGCTCGCGGCTGCGCACGTCCGCTACCAGTTGTCCCCGCTCGACGCGGATCAGCCCGCCGTGGGCGGTGAGCCTGGTGACCTTCGCTCTGCTACCTGCCGCCAGCGTCACCGCGGTTCCATCGGAGAACCGCAGCGCGGTCGGCTCTTTCGGGATGATCCATTTGCCCAGCTCTGGCGCGGGGCCAGCAGAAGTGGCCACCATGGTGAGCGAGCCCTGAGGCCAGGCCAGCCAGATGAGACAAAGCGCCGCGGCAGCAGCGACCAAGGGCAACACGAAACGAATCGGCGACGGCTTGCGCGACACACACGCTTGCTCGAGACGGTCCAAGCCGCCCTCGACGTCGAGCTGTGCGCCCCGCGGGCCGTCTTGGTGCCGCCTCACTTCTTCGGCGATGGTCGAGATGAGCTGCGGGCTACTCATCGCGGTCCTCCTTGGTGCTCCGATTCCTGAGACGCCGTGCCGCGACCCGATCTGCTAGCGCGGGGTGACGCGCAGCTGCCCGAAAGAAGCGCTCGTTGGCAGCAGTCAGGCGCCGCTTCACCGTTCCGATCGACACATTGGTCAGCTCCGCGATTTCCGCCAGGCTCAGCCGGTCGAAGCTGCGTAGCGTGAACGCGATGCGCAGGTTTGCCGATAGCCCGTCCACTACTTCGTAAACAGCGCGAACCATCAGCGGCTCGGGACGCTCGGGGTGAGGACCGGGCAAATCAGGCAGCTTCCCGGGCGCCATCACCTTGAGCCAGCGTCGCCGGCTTCGCGCGCGCAGATGGGCCCGCGCCACCCGAATGGTTACGGCCCTCAGCCAGGTCTTGAGAGAGGAGCGCTGCTCGAACTTGGGCAAACTGCGCAATGCCTGAACAAACACGTCGTGGTGGACATCGGCGAGCTCCGAGTCGTAGCCGAGAACGCGCTGCAAGATGCGCCATACGTCCTTGGCATGGCGACGGTAGAGCAGCTCACGGGCCGCGGGGTCACCTTCGCGCAAGCCCGCCACCAGCTCCTCTTCGGAAGGCGTATCCGCGGGCGGGCCGTGCCCCCGGACTAGCTTCAACGCGATTGGTTTTGCTCCCATGACCTCGAGTCGCGACCTCCAGACTGTGGCCGCCTACGAGCTATGTTGCCGGAGACACTCGAAAAGGATCAGAAAAGCTGGAGGCGGGCCCAACAAGAAAGCGTAACTGCACGGCTTCAGAGGTCAATCTAGCCCGAGAGGCTGTCTCAAAACGCAGAGTCGCCGCAGCTAGCGTCGCCGTAGGGGCATCTCGGGCGGT
>CAZRGL010000280.1:0-14142 GCA_964599485.1 uncultured Polyangiaceae bacterium | reverse complement strand
TCCGGCAGTCCGCCCCGATCGCCTCAATCAGCTCTTCCTGCGTCGCGAATCGCCCTCCCGGCGCCCCCCCCAGGGGTGGGGCTTGGCCCCCAAACCCCAGAGCCAGTCGCGGAGCCGACGCCGCCGCCGCCCCCAAGTGCGGAGCCGACGGAGGCGAAGCCTGCCGATGTGCCCAAGGCGGACACAGCTGTTGCCGAGCCGATGCTGTACTCGGCAGCTGGCTTGGTGAGAATCTACGTCAAGCCGGACCGCGACGCCGGCGTCATCGGAGCCTTCCGTGCCGGTCAAGGCGTGCGCATGCGCGACACCACGCTTACTGAAAAGCGCAAGCAGCGCAAGTTGTTCAGGTGCACCGAGGGTTGGTATCCGATCGAGCCGCGCGGTTATGTATGTGTTGGTGGACCGGGACATGCGATCAAAGACGGCGACGATCCACGCGTGCTAGCAGCCCGGGCTGCCTTGCCGGACGTCAACGCCGACTATCCCTTCAAGTACGGCGTGTCCGTGGGGGCGCCACAGTACCTGCGAATCCCCACCAAGAAAGAGCAGCGTGAAACCGAGAAGGACCTCGATAAGTACCTAGCTAAGTTGCCGGCAGCCGACCCCAAGAAAGGCGGCGCCATCGACACCACGCCGGCGGGCCGGCCTCCTTCTGCATCGCTTCTCAAGTACATCGCCCACGCGAAGCCTGCGCTGACGCATAAAGATGATGCGTTCAAGAGCATGAAGGTTTCGTGGACCCAGGAGTTCGACGCCAACGGGCGCACCTGGCTACTCACGCCCAACATGACCTTGTTGCCGAAAGACAAAGTACGCAGCAAGCCGCTACCGACCCTCAAGGGGATCGACCTCAAGAAGAATCCCGAGGTCAAGCTGCCGGTCGCCTTCTTCTGGCTCGACGATGCACATCGCTACCGCCGTGGCGATGACGGCAAGCTCTTCGAGACCGACGAGATCATCAAACGGCACAGCTTCGTCCAAGCGACCATGAAGCAGTCCTTCGGCCCCGGCGGCGTCTATTGGCAAATGCGAGATGGAGACTGGGTCAAGTACCAAAAGGTCACCATGATCCGCAAAGTGAAGCATCGGCCTCGCGGAGTGCGGCCTGGTGACAAGTGGGTCGACGTACGGGTGACCTGGGGCTTTCTCATCGCCTACGAAGACCTCAGGCCTGTTTATCTGACTGCGATTTCGCCAGGCATCGACGGCATCAACCCGCGCAAACACGCTACGGCTCGCGGGCGTCACGTGATCGGTTGGAAGCTGCTTTCTGGCGACATGTCAGGCCGCGACAACGGCAAGGACTGGTTCGTCGACGAAGTTCCGTGGGTCCAATACTACAAGGACAATTACGCGGTACACGGCGCTTGGTGGCACAACGACTTCGGTCGACCCAAGAGCCACGGCTGCATCAATGTCGCACCAGCCGATGCACGCGCGTTGTTCCAGTGGATGGACCCGGTCATCCCAAAGGGCTGGTACGCAGCGAGCTCCTACTACCCCCACGTCAAGGGTACGCTCGTCAACATCCGCTTCTGACAAGCGCAGGCCAGCGCGCCCACGCGTTCGGGGATTATTGGGTGAGGAACCAGCGGACGCCGCTGCGAACCTCGAGGTGCAGGTGGTCCCGATGTCCCCAATCGTAATTGGGGCTCAACACCAGGTTGAAGGAACGCTGACGGTCGAGCGCGCACACGATGTCGCGCCAGAAGAACGCGCCAGCGTGCTCACGACGAGGAGCATGTGCGCCCGCTCCGCAAGTCTGCGCGCCAGCACGACCGTGGAAATGCTGATGAACCGAATAGACGGTTCCGTCCTTGAGCTTGGCGGTGGCGACGTCGATCGCCCGGCCCGAGGGATGTCGCACGCCCGGCTTGGTGTTACCCGGCCGGTACATCGATAAGTACTCAACCTCGACCACGCCGTGCTTGGCGAGGATTTGGGACATGTCATCAATAGCTAGTGCCAAGCGACAGTCGAGAATCGTGGCAGCGGCCTTGGGATCCATGTCCGCGCGATACGACTGCACGAAACGCACGCCGCGAACTGGTGCGGTGAGACGAATGGGAGCTTGCACGCCTCGGGTCGTACCGACGTGCTCATACTTCACGCCCCGCTCATCGAGCTCGGTCAGGCAGAGAAGGTCGCTCAGCGCCGCATATTGGTGGGCGCGGGTTTGCTCGACCGCGGCAGGCTCATACGCGTAGGGATTGCCCGCGGTGGCATTGGTCAGCGCCGCACAGACGCCCACGCAGGCGATGCCTAGAGTGGTCAAGATTGCGCGCATGCTCCCCACAGTGCGCGCGCTTTTGCCTGAGCCCGGGCCGGGATTCAAGACATTTTTCGGTCACACGCCGAAACACCCGCCTAATATCAGCCACTTAGGAGCGGCGGCGACCACGACGGCGCACTGCGGCAGCCAGCCAATCTGCCCTTTTGACGCACCGCCCCATGGCACGCAGACCGTCTTTGTTGCAAGCTGCCGCCCAGCCATGTCGAACCAGCCACAGCCCAAAGCGCTCATCGTAGCCATCGACGGCCCTGCCGGAGCAGGCAAGAGCACAGTCGCCAAACGATTGGCCGGCTGCCTTGGTTACGTGCTGCTCGACACCGGAGCCCTGTACCGCTGCGTGGCGCTCGCGGCACAGCGAAGCGAGATTGCATGGGACGACGAGTCTGCGGTCGCCAATCTAGCTCAGGGCCTCGCCCGCGATGGCGCCATCGTCCTGCAACCAGATGCCGGCGCTGAGCGGGGTTTTCGGGTGATGCTGAAGGGTGAGGATGTGTCACGAGCGATTCGCACGCCGGGCGTGAGCATGGGCGCAAGTCGCGTTTCTGCCATAGCCGCGGTGCGGCAAGCGCTACTCGATTTGCAGCGTAGCGTTGGCCGGGCCGGCGGCGTCGTTGCTGAGGGGCGAGACATCGGAACGGTGGTTTTTCCCAATGCTGAGGCCAAGTTCTTCCTGACCGCGTCTGTCGAGTTGCGAGCACGCCGGCGTCGAGCTGAGCTCGAAGCCACAGGCAGCTCCGTGGACATTTCCGTAGTGCGCGCTGAGGTCGTTCAACGCGACAAGCAGGACAGCGAACGAGCGCACGCACCGTTGCGGCAAGCGCAAGACGCGGTGTTGGTCGACTCGACCAATCGTTCAGTCGACGAAGTGGTCGCTGAGATGCAACGGGTCGTCGAGCAGCGAGCACGACGCTAGATGAGCAAGCGTGATGGTGCTGCGACCGCCCCTGGCTGGCCCCTCGCTAGCTGGCCCCCCCTTGGCTGGCCCCCCATTGGCTGGGCCCCAGCCGCTGTGGCCGGGCTGGTGTTGCTTGCAGTAGCTGGCTGCGGGCGGGTGGTCCCTCACGGTGGTGTCCCCGCCCCAGCGCAAACCGCAGCGAGCTCCAGTGCCAAATCCGCGCGGCCGCGAGTGGTCGACGGTAGCGACTTGATCCCCGCCGATCTCGATCTGGTGTTGCGCGTGGATCTCGCCGAGATCCGCAGCAGTCTCGGACCGAAAGCTGCCAGCAAGCTCACTGCTGAGGCCTTCGACCAGGCCCGCTTGAAGGGCATCGTGCGCGACGCTCTGCGCGAGGCCGACTTGGTGTGGCTCGCGTTGCGCGTCTCCGATTGGGAGGCAGGCGACCGCGTGTTGGCAATTCAACGCACCCGCGGCGCCAAACCTCTGAAGCCAGACCCCATCGCCTGGACACGCTTCGCAACCCAGGTTGACAAGGTTGTGCGTTTCGAGGCGAAGACAGCGCCTGGGCGCGGCGGTATTGGCGAAGTGCTGACGGTCGGCGAGCGCGAGGCTGTGTTCGTGTCGCCGGTCGAACAGATGAGCGTTCGTCGGGTGCTTCGGCGCGGCCCAGATGCGCGGCGTGGGCAGCCTGCGGCCCGTGGTCTCGTGAGCATGGACTACAGGGTGGGGCGCGCTGGCCCCGCATTTGAAAAGAACTACCCTCACCTAGCCCCGCTACTGGCTGGCATCGTACGGGTGAGCGCAACGGTGGAGCTCAACTCGGCGCAGCTCGCGCTCGAGGGTCGCATCCGCTGCCGCAACGAGCATGCTGCGCTCAAGGTGGCCCGCTTTCTCGAAAGCTACGAGGAAGCAGCATCCCGACGGTTTGGGCTCTTGAAGGTCAACCAAGCCCAGCATGTGGTGCGAATGCGAATGCTCGTCCACCGCAGCCGCCTCGTCGACCTGCTGATGCGGAAAAACCCAGCGCCAAAGCCACCCATCCCGAACGAGGCCCCGCCGGAGCGGAAGCCCAACTGAGGGAGAGTGTTGCAGTGGGCGCGGCTGACCGTTACTGATTTGCAGCATGTCGGAGCCACCTCCGGAAAAAGCGCGCAAGTCCCGCGGCTGCTTATGGCTCATCCTTTTGCTGGCGATTGTTGTTGGCGGGGGTGTTTCCTATTTTTACTTTGGGGTCTTTCGTCACGAGCCCAGTGCCCACTTGCACGTGCCGACTGGCACCAACCTGGCCCTGCGCGCTGACGCGGCAAAGCTGCTGACGTGGACCCCGGTCCGGAAGCATCTGTGGCCCGTATTGCTGGAGGACAAGCCCAATTCAGACAACAGCTCGGCGACGAGCAAACGGCTCGATTCCATTGCTGACAAGACGGGCGTGCGCATTCCCACAGATTTGCGGGAGGTCATCATCGCTTCGCTCGACGGGCGCGCCTGGGTGCTGATCGCGAGCGGCAAGATCGAGCAGGGCCGTTTTGTGACTGGGCTGCATCAGGTGCTCGAGGAAGAAGGCATCAAGAGCTGGAAGCTCGACGGCGAATTGCTCGTGCACGAGCGAGGCGCAGCGCTCGGGCAAGCCGAGGACGGCACTTTGGTGTTGGGCACCAACCGTGACGTGACGATGGCCGCGCTGCCCGCCCGTGAGCAAGACGAAGAGGGTCCGGCGCTGCCTTTGCCGGTTGATGGGGCCCTGAGCTTCTTGGTCAATGCCGCTGCGACGAGCGGCGCGCTGGGCAAGCTCGATCTGCGCGTGCCCGGCCTCGAGACGCTCGGCAACATCAAGCAACTCAGCGGCGAGGTCACGTTGAGCAAGGAGCCGCTGGTCAAGCTCGCGCTCAAGCCCAAACAAGGTGTTGAGACAGCAAAGCTCGCCGAAGAGCTCAACACCATGAAGAGTGCGAGCAAGTTGTTGCTACTCGCCGTTCGTTCAGACCTCGCGGGCGGCAAAGAGGCGCTCAGCAACGCCGAAATCAAGGCCGACAAAGACGCTGTCGTCGTGACGGCGAAGTGGCCCTATCAGCCACTCGAGCAGGGCATCAAGCGGCTCGCCGAGCTATTGCGTGTGCTGTCCTCGGCGGGCACACCATGAGTCAGCCCACCGTCTTGTTGTTCGACGTAGACGGCACTCTCGTGACCACGGCTGGGGCCGGTCGACGCGCGATTGTTCGGGCCATGGAACAATCGGGACAGCGCTCCTGCCTGGATTTCTCGTTCGCAGGCATGACGGACAGGGCGATCGTGCGGCGCGGCTTGCAGAATGCGGGCGCAAGTCCCGACGAGGCAGCCATCGACAGCGTGCTCGATGGCTACCTAGAGCTGCTGCGCGAGGAGGTCGACGCAGCCGAGCTGTCCAAATACCGCATCCATGAGGGCGTGCTCGTTGCGCTCGATGCCGCGGCCAGACGGCCTGGCTGTGCGGTCGGCCTGGGCACGGGCAACATCGAAGCTGGAGCCAGGATCAAGCTAGCGCGCGTAGGCATCGCCGACCGATTCGCCTTCGGCGGATTCGGTAGTGACGCCGAGGACCGCGGTGAGCTCATCGCCGTAGGAGCCAAGCGCGGCGCAGCACTGCTCGGCCGACCGCTGCAGCAGTGTCGTGTCGTGGTCATCGGCGATACGCCAAAGGACGTTGCCGCCGCCCGCGCCAACCAGGCTGAGGCCTTCGCAGTGGCAACTGGCGTTTTCGACAAGTCCCAGCTCGCAAGCACAGAGCCCGACCATCTGTTCGTCGATCTCGCTGCCCAGGGCGCCCTCCAAGCACTGCTCGGCTAGCCGATTCGCTCCGCTTCCTCCACCCATGAGCGCTGTGAGGCCACCTCCCTAAGTGACAAGTGACTGGTACCGGTACCAAATACTTGCCACGATAACCCGTTTAATTAAACGGACTTATCTTGCTTTTGTAGATTTCGCTAAGTGACAGGTGACTGGTACCGGTACCGGGTTTTGCTGGTACCGGTACCGGGTTTTGTGCCATTTTTGGGGGGCGAGATTGACTGGTCCGTCCGTTTCGGTTAGGTTTCACTTGGTCGATGACGCAGTGCGTCCAGCGAGTTGTTTCATGCCTTCGGAGTTACGTGTACGCCGCAACCAACAGCGAAAGGACCGCACCCGGCGGCTCCTGCTGCAGGCCGCTGGTGAGGTGTTCGTGCGCAAGGGCTATCACCAGACGTTGATCAGCGACATCGTGTCCTGCGCCGGCGTCGGGCAAGGCACCTTCTATCGCTTCTTCGAGAGCAAGCGAGCGATCTACGTCTGTCTGCTCGACGCCTTCTTCGAGATGCTCGTTGGGGAGTTCTCGGAGATTGGAGCCACACCGATGCACTCGGGGCGCGACTACCGAACCGCGTCGCTCGAAGCGGTCAGGCGCGTGGTTGAGCGGGTCGAGCGTGACCGTGAGATGGCCCTGTTGTTCTTGCGTGAGACGGCCGCCATCGACCGTGAGGCAGAGTTGATGCTCACTGGGCGACTCGGTGGCTTGGCTGACTTGGCCAAGCTCTACCTCGATCGAGCCATCGCTAACGGCCATGCCCGTCGCTGCAACTCAGCGGTGGTCTCGCAATCGCTGGTGGGCATCGGCCTGCACCTGTTCCAAGGCTGGTGCGAAGGCCGCTTCGGCGATCTGTCGTTGCACGAGCTCAGCGAGCAAGTGGTGGATTTTGCCTTCGGCGGTATCGGCGGGGGCCCCAACGGGAACGGAGCATGAGGCGATGACGACAATGAACGGCAAACGGGTGCTGATCACCGGCGGAGCAAACGGCATCGGACTTTGCATTGCGACCGAGTTCGCCGAAGCCGGCGCGGAGCTGGTGCTCACCGATATCGACGAAGGAGCGCTGCAACGCGCAGCTGAGGGGCTCCGAGCCGAAAAGGGTGCCGTAGTGCACACCCGACGCTGCGACGTGGCCAATCAAGAGCAGGTCGAGGCCGTGGCCCATTGGATCATCGACGACCTCGGCGGGCTCGATGTGCTGATCAACAACGCGGGCGTCGGCCATCAAGGTGAGCTCGCCGACACCACGTTAGAGACGTGGCGGAAGCTGATCGACGTGAATTTCTGGGGCCCGCTGCACCATGTCTACGCTTTCTTGCCGCACATGCGACAACGTGGCGGTTGCCAAATCGTCAACGTCTCCTCCGGGCAGGCGTTTTTCCGGTTGCCCACATGGGGTGCGTACACGGCGGCCAAGGCAGCGCTGGCGGCTTTTTCAGAGGTACTGCACTTCGAGCTGCGCCCCAGCAACATCGACGTGACGACGGTGTATCCGTTCTTGGTCAACACGGGCTTCTACGATGGCGTCGAAGGCGAAACGCTCGGCGCGCGGCTGTCGATGAAGCTGATGCCGCTGTACTCGATGAAGCCCGACACCGTGGGCCGGGTCATCTATCGGGCGGTAGTCAGCCGCAAGCGCGTGGAAATGGTAACCATCCTCAATGATCTTGGGCAGTTGGCGAGCGTCGCCCCACTGCTACCAAGAGTCATGGGGGTGCTGGGCAATTGGGTACTGGCGAAGAAAGCGCAGGGGGGGCCGGCCGCCGCTGCTTGACGGGGAGAAGACCATGACGAAATCGACGATTAGCGACACCATTGGCAAGCTCACGGCCCACCGTTTGGGCTTTCATCTCGACGAGAACATGATCGGTAGCCACGAGTTTGAGGAGGGCTGCGGCCCCGCGGGCCAACGGCCCATGTCCTTTTCGGTCCGCTGGGGTCCGAGCGATCTCGTCGCTTGGCTCAATGTCTTTGGTGACCGTTTCATGTCCCAACCTCTGAAGGGAACCATCACCATCGACGGGCTCTGCCAGGAGGCCCCCTGCACGGGAACACTGGAGCTGAGGTATTTCCGTGACCACAAGATCCGCTACACCATCCACTTTCGGGTCGACGACACCGACTACACCTATGTCGGCGAAAAGGTGAACATTCGCCCCTGGAACCTGCCGGTATCGCACACCACCTGCTATGGCACGCTCACCGAATGTGGCAGCAGCAAAGTGATCAGCAGGTCCATCACCTACTTCCGACTGCGCGACATGCCCTCCTTCGCGGCGAGCTTTCGGTTGGCAGTCTCAACCAACGGAAGCTCCTGAGGGGCCCACCTGGGGTCGAGCGCCCCTTGGTCGAGCATCCCACGAGCATCGATTCCCCTGAAAACCCCGGCAATTGACACTCGTTGGCCTATCGACTAGACGCACGTACCCCTATAAGGAGCCCTACAAACAACATGCCCACCGAACTTTCGGATAATTCCAAGACAGAAGCGAGCGCTGACACCTTCGCAGCGCTCTTCGAGGCGAGCGTAGAGAAAGACACGTTTGCGCGCGAAGGCGAGATCATCCCCGGAACCGTTGTGACAGTCGATCGAGACTTCGTCATCATCGATATCGGAGGCAAGAGCGAAGGCGTCATTTCGATCAAGGAATTCGGCGATGGCGAAGAGGGCAAGCCCGTCGTCAACGCAGGCGATGTTGTCGACGTGTTCGTCGAGAGCCGCGAGTCCGACGACGGATTGGTGAAAATCTCGAAGGAGAAGGCCGATCGTCTCAAGGTGTGGGACGACATCTCAGCCGCTTGCGAGCAAGACGAGCTCATCGAGGGCACCATCAGCCAACGCGTCAAGGGTGGGCTGAGCGTGACCATCAAAGGCGGCGTCAAGGCCTTCCTTCCTGGCTCACAAGTTGACCTGCGGCCCATCCGCAATCTCGACCGCTTGATTGGTCAGACCCTCGAGTTCAAGGTCATCAAGTTCAACAAGAAGCGGGGCAACATCGTTCTGAGCCGCCGCGTCTTGCTCGAGCAAGAGCGTGACCAGCTCAAGCAGAAGACCCTCGAGACCTTGTGCGAAGGCATGACGGTCGACGGCACGATCAAGAACATCACCGAGTACGGTGCGTTCGTGGATTTGGGCGGCATCGACGGCCTGCTCCACATCACCGACATGAGCTGGGGCCGCGTCAATCACCCGAGCGAGGTCTTCGGCGTTGGCGACAGCGTCAAGGTCAAGGGCCTCAAGTACAACGCGGAGACCGAGCGCGTCTCGTTGGGTCTCAAGCAGACCCAAGAGGATCCCTGGAATCACGCCACCGAGGCGTATCCGCCAGGCAAGAAGATCAGCGGCAAGGTGATGAGCATCACCGATTACGGCGCGTTCGTAGAGATCGAGCCGGGCATCGAGGGTTTGATCCACGTCAGCGAGATGAGCTGGACCAAGAAGATCAAGCATCCCTCCAAGCTGCTCGAGGTTGGCCAAGAAGTAGAGTGCCAGGTGCTCGAGGTAGACTCGACCGCCAAGCGCGTCAGCTTGGGCCTCAAGCAGCTCGAGCCCGATCCCTGGGAGCTGTTCACCGAGAAGTACCAGCCGGGCGACAAGATCGAGGGCAAGATTCGCTCGATCACGGACTACGGCGTGTTCGTCGGCATCGAGGACGGCGTCGACGGCATGGTCCACAAGACCGACCTGTCTTGGACCGTGCGGCTCAACAACCCCGCGGACATGTACTCCAAGGGCACGACGCTTTCGGCCATCATCTTGTCGATCAACCACGATGAGAAGAAGGTCTCCTTGGGCGTCAAGCAGCTGTGGGACGATCCATGGCCCAAGCTGCTCGGCGAGTTCCCCATCGGCACGTCCGTCAAGGATGCCGAGGTGCTCAGCGTATGCGACTACGGCGCCTTCATTCGTCTTCGCGAAGGTGTCGAAGGCATCGTTCCCAACAGCGATCTGGTCAAGCCTGAGGGCGGTCTCAAGCCCAAGGCATTGGTCGAGGTCGAGGTCTCCAGCGTCGACACGATGGACCGCCGCTTGTACTTGAACATGCGCAACATCGGTTCGGACACGGAGGGCGCTGCCCAACGCCAGAAGCGTGCGCTGCAGGCGCAAGCTGACGCCACGCCCGGCACAATCGGCGATCTCATCAAAGAGAAGCTGGGCGGCAAGCTCGAAGCCCTCAAAGGCGACGGCGACGAGGAGTCAGCGGAAGAGGAAGAGTCCGGTGAAGCTGCAGAGCCCGCAGAGGCTGCAGAGCCCGCAGAGGCTGCAGAGCCCGCAGAGGCTGCGGAGCCCGCAGAGGCTGCAGACGCAGAGGAGCAAAAAGGAGACGAGTAAGCTCTGGTGGGCGCCATTGGTAGACAGGTTCGCCATGGCGGCAAACTGCTGCTGGCGCTCACCCTGCTGACCTTCTCCAGCGTCAGTCACGCTGACGTCGACCCTGACCCCGACCCTCAGCCCAGTCCTTGGTTTGGGGCTGACAAGGCTTTTCACTTTGGGGCCTCATTCGGCCTCAGTGCGGGGGGCTACGCCTTCGGGGTGGCAAGCTTCGACAGTCGCTGGGCAGCCGTTGCCCTCGGCAGCGGAATTGCCCTTGGTTTGGGGGCGGCCAAGGAAGGTCTCGATGCCGCTGGCCTCGGCACGCCATCTTGGGAAGACCTCGTCTGGGATGTGGTAGGCACCGCCCTCGGGCTAGGCGTCGCGGTCACCTTCGACGCAGCGCTACGGGGCCCCTGACGGGAGCCTCCGAACGAGCGGGCAAACATCAGCTGTCGCGGTCCGGTGCCGGCCCATTTGCTGCGAGCACGTGCTACCGTGGAGCTGTGAGCCAGCCGTCTGCGCCACCGCCGCCCTATCGCTATGCGCGGCACGTGTTCTTGTCGGTGAGTGCAATCGCCGTCGCCGCAATCGTAGTGGTGGGCAGGGCGATTCTGTTGCCATTCTTGATGGCTGCGCTGACCGCCTACGTGCTGTTTCCCTTGGTCAAGCGCGCGGAGTGGCCCCGCTTTCCCCGTTGGGCGGCGATTCTTGTCGTCTACACCATCACCATCGGGGCCCTGACCGCGTTCAGCTGGGCAGTCGTCCCGCGCCTGTTCGACGAGGTCAAGTCACTAGCGACCGACTTGCCGCGTCTGACCAAGCGCATCCGCGACGACTGGTTACCGAGCATCGACGCGCGCTTGCAACGTTGGTCGGGCGCGACACCCAAGCCCAGCAGCCCCAAGCCTCAGCCGACGAGCACGCCAACAACGCAACCAGCACCCATCGTGGTCGTTCCACGGCAAGACGGCTCCTTCGAGATCCACGTGCGCAGCGAGCTGCAGGTGCGCGAGAACCGAGACGGTAGCTGGTCTCTGGTGCCCAAAAAAGCGCCCGAGCGAAAGACCTTCTCCAGCGCCGAAGCACTACGCGACGCCTTCGACAAGGCCATCAGCTACGCCCAGACCAATTCGCTAGAGCTATTGAAGGTGGGCCGCCAGATTGTCTCGGGCGTATCGCGGGGCGTCTTCTACTTCTTCATCACGTTGATGCTCGCCGGCTACATGATGTTCTCCTACGAGCGCATCCACGGCTTCGTGCGCGGCCTATGGCCCAGCTACCGTCGTAGCGCCTTCGACCTGTTCCTGAGCAGGCTGGACAAAGGGCTGGCGGGAGTGGTGCGCGGTCAGCTGCTGATCTGCTTGGTAAATGGAGTGCTCACCGCCATCGGCCTGTGGATTTTCGACCTCAAGTACTGGCCGATCCTCAGCTTGATCGCCGCGCTGATGTCGATCATTCCGATTTTTGGCTCAATCCTCAGCACCATTCCTTGCGTCGCGATCGGCCTGACACAGGGCTTCGGCACCGCCATCGGTGTGCTGGTGTGGATCATCGGCATCCACCAACTGGAAGCAAACTTCCTGAATCCCAAGATCATTGGCGACCAAGCCAAAATCCACCCAGTGCTCGTGGTGTTCGCGCTCTTGCTCGGGGAACACTTCTTCCACATCACGGGGGCACTGCGCGCAGTGCCTTGCCTGGCTTTGGTGCAGACCGTGTTCCTACATTTCCGCGAGTCGATCCTCGGGCTGCCACCAACATCGGGCGATGAGCTCGATGAAACGGTCGATGACGAACGTGGCGCACCACCAACCGAAGCAACACGTGCTGCCAAGGACCGCAAAGCCACCCCGCCGCCCGTGGTCAAGGTCGAGTCAGCTGCCGCTACCCCGGTCAAGGTAGGTCGGGTCCGGGACGATCGCCTCGTCAAGACGATGGAATCGCTCGAGTAGCGACATCTGCCACGGCGCCAGCGCGATGGTGTTGTGCTATGAACGCGCTGCCTTGGCCACCAACAAGAAGCCAAAACCGAAAAAGAAGCACCTGGCGCGCGAAGCCCGTCAGAAGATGGTCGCTGAGCAGCGTGAGCGCATGCAAGCGCCCGATCCTTTTTCACGCGAGAATCTCAAGAAGCTCGGCTTGCGCTTAGGCATTGGCGCGCTGGTGCTGTGGGGTATCGCATTAGCCATCCCCGGCTGGATTCCCCTGGCCGTCGCTGGCGTGCTGACGGTGGTCGTCTTGGGCGTGGTGGCGTGGGGCCTCCGCTTCGCCCGAAAGTCGCAAGCTGTCGCCAACATCGTGCGTGGCGCCGACAGCGCTGAGGCCCGCAAGGAGGCGCTCGACAAGCTCGACAGCGACTTCAAGGAAGGTGACACGGCGGCCACCTTCGCTAAGGCGCAACTGCAGATGCAAGAGGATCCGCGCGCCGCGCTCGAGACCCTCGAGACCATCAACTTGGACAAGGTCATGGCCGCGGTGGCCGATGAAGCACGCTCGCAACGAGCCATGATCCATCTGATGTTGGGTGAGACCGACAAGGGCCGAATTCTTGCGGACGGCATCGATTTGAGCCGCCACAAGGAGCCACGCGTCAAAGCAACCTTGGCGTCGATCATCGGCGAAGCATGGGGACGCACCGGCCAAGCGCGCAAAGCCATCGAGCTGCTCGAGACCTTTGATGTCGACGATGAGGCTTACCGTGACTTGCGTCCTCAGTTGCTCCGCGCTCGGGCATTTGCCTATTCCTGGGCCAACCAGTCCAAGAAGATGAAACACACCTTGCGGCAGATGCGTTCACTCAACGTGCAACTGCTCATGGGCTTCATTACCAAGAAGAAGAACCCTGCCGGCGTCAATCCACGCGGGGTCCATCCGGCGCTCGAAAAAGAAGCCTACAACATGGTGATGAAGTCGGGCGCTGTTCCACGCAAGATGCAAGTCAAGCGCAAGTAGCCTATCGCCATGGGCTCTGTGGTCAGCATCGTCTCGACGATATTTGCCGCGCTCAGCATTGGCGTACTGCTGTTCTTCATCCACAAAGTGATCTGGCTCGTTCGCTACAAGCGGTTGCAGCATTGGTTGATGGGCGAGGCCGCCACCACCCTGCAAAGCAACCAAGAGCAAACGCTGCCGCAGTGGGACGAGTTTGCGGCAGCGGCGTGGCGCACAGCCCGTGGCCCCCACGACGATCAGCCTACCGAGGGGCCCGCCGCCTACGTGCACGCGGTGGAGGCTGAGCTCGGTTCGGCCATCAGCGCCTGCGAGGCGCGCTCGGTCTCCTTGCCCGAGCTGCTTACGGAGGTGTTGCAAGCCGGCGCGCAACCGCAAGCCCGCGCGCGTGTGGTATTGGAGCTACCGGCCCCCCGCGTGCCGCAACACGACGCTCAACCACAAGTTGCTGTCATCCAGTTGACCGCCCCAGCGCTCAACCCCCCTCCCCCTCCTGCAGCAAGCTTGTTCGAGCTCGATGTACGTTCACGCTACGGGTTTTTCAGACGTGCACTGGTGTTCTTCGCTGGCCTCGCCGATGTGGTCTACAGCTCGGCCCACTTGGCCAAGCTGTCACAATATTCCCACGTGCCCACCGCGACGATATTCCGCAGGCTCTCGCTCGTGGTGCTGCTCGTCGTCGGCATCATCCTCGAGGTCATCCTGGGCATGCGCAAGAAGCTCGAAGGCCTGCTCGACGCCTACGTGGTGCATGGCCGGCAGTGGGTCGAAGGACTCCCCGCTTGGCTCAAAGACAACATGGCATCCATCCTCGCCCTCGTGCTGTGGCCCGCTGCCGTCGCGTTCATGCTTTTCTCGGTCTATTT
>CAZRGL010000279.1:0-14147 GCA_964599485.1 uncultured Polyangiaceae bacterium | reverse complement strand
GGGCGGAGGATGTGAGCAGGCCGAAGCCCAAAGCCGCACCAAGCAGCCTTCGGCGGGTCAACGCGGCGTCGCGGGTCAGTTCATCGGGCTCGCACATATGCCTCGAGATAGACGGATGACGCGCCGAAACGACTCAAACAGGAGACCAGACAGCCGTAGCTGCCGCGCGTTCACGTACTGCTGGAGGTGCTACTCGAGCTGCTGGTGCTGGAGCTGCTGGAGCTGCTGGACGAGGTCGTGCTGCCGCCCCCGGCCCCACCAGTGGCTGATGAGGTACTGCTGCTCGAGCTGCTGCCACCTCCGGCGCCGCCTGTCGCGGAAGATGTGGTGCCCCCCCCTCCTGCGGCTGACGAGCTCGAGGTGCCGGTCGCGCTGGTGGTCGAGCTCGGCAACAAGGGACAGGCTGCCTGGAACACGCCCAGCTGCTTGCTGCATACGCCTTGGTTGTTGTCTTCGTAGGCTTTCTCACAACTGCTCTTGTAGGTCGCATCCGTGCAGCGATCGCAGATCAAGAGCAAATCGTCGCAAGCATCGCCGCAACCCTGAACCAGCAGCATGGCAGCGAGCGTCACAGTGACGAAGGACAGAAACAAGTACAGGCGATACGTACGCATAGCGGCTTGGCGATCTTGTCATGAGCCAAGCCCCAGGACCAAGTTAGTCGGTGCCCGCGGGGACGGCTGGCGCTTTGACAGCAGCGCCAGACGGAAAAATGAGCACGTAAGATCCTGGGCTGGGATTGAACAATGTCGTCTTCTTGGGATGCTTGGTCTTGTCGAAATGCTCGTACCAAGACAGCTTGCGCCAGCTCTTGCTGTCCTTGATGAACTCCGGAACGATGAGATCCAGCTCAACGTAACGCTTGGCAGTCCGCTCATACAGCTGCGGGCCAAAGCTCCACTGCTCGCGGCCTTTGGGTGGCTTGATGTCGTTGTGTAACGCCCCGCCGTAGGCGATCAACAGACGCGACTTCGCGGACAGGGCGCCGTCCTTCTGGGCTAGGAGGCGCTCGACTTTGGCTTGGGTCAGCTCAGCAATCATCGTGAGCATCTGCGAAACACCATCTGGCCCCGCTTTGATGACTTGCTGGTAGTCCTTGCACTTCGGAAACAGGGCGTGCGGCTTGATCCCCAAGCTCTTGGACTTCTCGCCCAAAACGACAAACTCACTCTTGTTGGTTTTTCGCTGCCGTTTGGTGACGGGTTTCTGCACCTTGGCGACCTTGCGCTCTGCCTTCTTACATTTCCCATCGGCAACGAGCAGCTCGATGATCAGGTCGGAGGCCTTGCCCTCGAGCATAGGGAGCAAGGTCTCGGTGAAGCGCGTGGTGGCCGCCGGTACATTCTTGCTACCCGCTTGCGCGTGGGCCTCACCGACCGCCAGCAACAGAGGCTTACTCGCAAGCACCGCCATGAACGCCTGCTGCGGCGAATCGAACAGCTTACAGCCCAAAGCGCCACAACTGCCTCCGGCCGCAGACTTCTGACTGGCGGTCGCAGCAGCGCTGGTCAGCCCGGTGGATTGAGCGGTCGTGGGGTTGTCCTTGGTGGCAGAAGTCTCGGAGCAGCTGCAGAGCAGCACCAGCAGGGCGGCAGGAATCGAAATTCGGGTCATGGCAGAAGCGTTCGGCAGTGAGCGATGCCCGCATTATTCACGAAGCAACTTCATCCAGGTTGCGAAAACCTGCGCGCGCACTTTGCCGCGCGAGCGACGGCCCAGCCCAGTGGACACCAGAAGGAAGGGCTCGAACAGCAGCCAGCCGAGCCCAAACGCTACGCCCATGGCCGTGAGCACCCTCGGATCGGTGCCAACCGCAAGCTGACCCTGACGAAGTGCGCGCCGCACGTCTGCAAGCAGTGCAGCCACCACCGGAAAGCTCTCCTGCAACTGTTTCGGATCTGCGCCATCGAGCAGCGCCCGCGCCAACACCTTCCAATAAGCGCTCCGCTCCAGCCTGGCGAGCAGATCCGCTGGCACTTCGAGCAGCGGCGCACTGGAGTCGATTTCGTCCGCAATTTGTCGAGTAAGCTCGGTCATGCAGTCGCGCAGCAACGCCTCTTTGGAGCCGAAATGTCGATGGACGAGCCCATGGTTCACTCCAGCACGCGCTGCGACCTCGCGGACCGACACAGCGCTTGGACCGCGGTCAGCAAATAACTCCGCTGCAGCAGCCAACAAGGCCGCCCTCACCTGCTCCCGTCCTTGAGGCTTCATGAAAAAGGACGCCCCTGTCGCGCATATGCCGCCGCAGAGCGAAAGAGATTGATGGCCATCAAGCTCGTCTCAGCGGCGGCGCGCTGTTCGTACAGCTCTGCGACTACTTCTTGGACAGCCAAATTGGTCGGCGCGGCCTCGAGTGCGAGGTCCGCCAGATGACAGGCCAGTTGCAGCTGGCCAGAGCCGGCCAGAGCCTGAGCGCGCTCGGCAAGCGCTTGCGCTGAACCGACCAGCGCGGCGAGCTCGAACGCGACCGCAGCCCGGGGCGCGGGCTTGAGCTCGCTGGGGCGGCCCGAGTACCAGCCCCCGTAGTAGCGAATGATGTTGCGGACGATGAACTCCGCTTCGTCATAGACCGGTTGTAACCAAGGCGCGTCGGTTGCGGGCGGCTCGACTGCGCGGACGATGTCGACGTGGGGCGGGGAGGACCGCTTGAGCAACGTCAAAGTCTGCTCGACGAGCGCGTCGAGATAGTCTGCCGTCTCGACGAGCATCCGCCCGATGAGGTCGGGGTCGTTGATGATGGGCCCACCGTGGCCAGGACAGAGCGTACGCGGCTGACAGCGCGCCATCTTGCGCAGCCCCGCTGCCCAGTCCCAGGGATAGCGCTGTACTTTCTGCGGGTTGCCAGCGTTGGGAACGCTCCAGATGAACAGGTCGCCAGGGCACAGCACGCCGCGATCGGGACAGAACACCCAAGTGTGATCGTCGGTTTCTCCCCTGCAGTGGTGCAGCTCGAAGGCAACACCGCCCACCTCGATCTCGAGCCTGTCGTCATAGAGTGTGTCAGGGGTCGGTGGCGGCTGAGAGAATGTCTCCAGAGCGTCATCTCGGACCACGTCGTCCACGCTGCCGCCAAATTGTCGCGCGTTCAGCGCACTGTTGTGCTCTGCAGTCTTGCGGTAGCGCTCGAATCGTGCCGGCATGTTCTTGTGGCCGATCACCCGCGGCGGCGTCTGTCCTGGCAACAGAAAGGGCTCCAGACCATGGGCGTGATCGACATGGCCATGGGTGTAGATGACGGTGTGCACTGCGATCTGGGTTTTGCCGCGCAACAACGCCGCGAGGGAGGGCGACAAACGCTTCAGCCCTGTGTCGACGAGCACCATGCCGGCATCGGTTTCGAACGCCACGACTCCGCTGAACAAGGACGCAAACCACGTCCTGGGAGCAACCTCGAGGGGGCCACCAGTCCAGTAGAACTTGGCCTCCTCGGGGCTCGCGCCGTGCATCAGTTGAAACTTGTCGCGGGGGTTTTCTGGTGGCACGGCAGACGCTCCTTGGCAATGTAGTCAATTGACTACACTTACTGTAGTCAGCTGACTACATACAAGTCAACCCAAACCGCGTTCACCGCTCGAAGCTGCTAATGTGAAGCGATGCTCGCCAAGCGTGCTCGACTGCACCTGCCAATTGTCGTTCTCACGGCCGGCTTGCTGGCCTGCAACAGCACGGCGGATGACTCAAACGACACCAACGGCCAGACCTGCACATCCACGGTGGGCACGATCGAGGGTGATATCTACTACTGGGGTCTACCGGGCGAGCCCAACAGCATGCCAGCAGCGAATGCTCTGGTCGCGCTGCGCAAAACCAAACAGGACATGCCGATTCTCGGCAACAGTGACGAAAGCGGTCACTTTTCAATCGATCTCGCAGCGGGCAGTTGGCTGGTCGGCGCTCAGGATGGTGGCGGCTGTGTCAGCGAGAAGGAGCAGACCATCACACTCGCTGCTTGTGAGCTGGAGAAACTGGTGTTGGTTCTCGATTTGTGCGCTGGCTGACTCGAGTCACCCATCGTGATAACAACGAGAGGGGACCATGAGTGGTGACGGTAGCGATGACCACCCCACCCTGCCGCGTGAGTCGCCCGGGGCCGCCCAGCTCTTTGGAGGAGTAGGAGCGGATGATCCTGCGCTGCAGGACATCGAGCTCAGCGAGGACATGGCGACGCTGCAGCGAGACAGCAGCGGCCACGTTGCCGTTGATGGCGAATTCCCCATCGAAGACGATCCGACGACCGTGATGACGCGAGAGTCGCACGAGCAGGCCGAGAAGGGCGGTCCGAAGCCCATCGCGGAGGAAACGATGCGAATGCGCTCCGATCAGGTGAATCGGCGCGCGCTACCCTTCAAACGCCCCGGTGACCGGCGTCGGCGTCGCGACCAGCCTGCGGCTGAGCAGACCCCAGCCCCTGCGGCCGCCGCTCCGCAGCGGGCCGCGTCACCAGCTCCACAACAACTCGGCGGGCCAGGCACACTCAGCGGACCAAGCCCCATCGCCAAGGCGCCAAGCGGACCAGTCGCTGTGGCTGGTACGCCGAGCGTTCCCAGCCCCGTCGCCATCGGACCCAGCGTGTGGGGCAGCTCCCAACAAGTCAGGCGGGAGGATCTGCCGAGCGCGCTCGCCCCCGTTTCCGACGGCGCTCCGCTGACGCGTAAGCCGACCACGAGCCGGGCCACCGGCTGGTTCGTGGCCGCTTCGATTGCGCTCGTACTGAGCGCCGCCGTCGTCATCTGGTTAGCGCTGAGCTGACACCGTCTCAATCAGCAGACTGAAACACCGTCCGGGTGACATCCATGCGCGGGCTTACCGGAAAGGCTAGCTTGCGCACGCCGCCATCGATACAGCGTTCCAACCTCCTGGCTCGCGGCCTGGTCGACACCGTAGCGCCGAGCACCTGCCCGTGCTGCACCGCCGCACAGATCGAAACTTCGTAGCGCGGTGGCACCCTGCAGTGGTCGAAGTAGCTGCCCCTGCCGAGCACGGCTCCAAACTGCCCTCGGCTCACGTCTGCTTGATGCTTCGCGCCAAGCATCTGCCACCGTTCGACGTACGCCGCCCGGGCCCGTCTGCAGCTCGCATCTTTCGGCAGCCGTGGCAGATCGACTTCGACGATGACTTCGGGCGCTTGCCGCGAAGGCCGATTCGGAGCGGCAACGTCAGCGGAAGGCGCGCGGTTTGCTTCGAGGTTGGCGGTTGCGCAGGCGCAAAGCAGCACCGCTAGAAACAACTGCAGAAATGGTCTGCAACAACGACCGCGCGACATGGTGCAATCCTAACCACCAAGCCGACCACTTTCAAGACCAGCGGACCTATGCTGTGATTTCCATGACAGCGGCAGACCATGGATCTGCGAGATTTGTCGTTTTATTTCCGACGCATGCCAGCGAGGGCAGCGCAATGAAATTAGGCCAGCTGGCCTACTTGCCCTCTATGGCGTCGAAGTCGACGACCACGGGAGCGTGATCGGAAGCGGTTTGGCCGTCTTTCTTCTTGCGGTAGTCGCGATCAGTCCAAACCTGCTCAGCTCGCTCCAGGAGCGCTCGGCTGGCTAGCAGCAGATCGATACGAAGCCCCAAGTTCTTGTGGAACGCGCCGGCGCGGTAGTCCCACCAGCTGAACATGCGTCCTTCGGGATGCAGTGCGCGGTACAAATCGACCAAGCCGAGCTGTAGCAGCGCATCGATACATGCACGCTCGGCGGCGGTGTGGAAGATCTGCCCCTGGAGCCGGTCGGGGTCGTGGCTGTCGGCATCGCGGTGCACAACGTTGAAATCACCGCCGATGACCATCGGAACAGCAGGATCGTGGTTGGCGCGCAGATGTGCTGCGAGCGCACGCAACCAGTCGAGCTTCATCTCGAAGTCGGCGTGGCCGACAGCTTTACCATTGGGGACGTACACACTGGTCACGGTCATGCCCCTCAGCCGCACGGTGACCAAACGTGCACCGGCGGCGTCGCTGCCGGGCAAGCCTGCTTGAACCAACTCTGCTGGCTCACGCGTGAGGACTGCCACGCCGTTCCACCGCTTCTGACCGTGGACTTGAGCGTAGTAGCCTGCTTGCTCGAGCTGTTCGAAAGGAAACTTGTCGCTTTCGACTTTTAGCTCCTGCAAGCAGACGACGTCGGGTTGGCGCGCGCCGAGCCAATGAAGCACGTAAGGCAAGCGCGCTTTGATGGAGTTGACGTTGAATGTAGCCAGCCGCACGGCCCACTTGTACGACACCTGATAGGCGTCTTCAAAGCTCGACCGCGCAGGCAGAGCGGCCGAGGCCGGGGCGCGCTATAAGGGCCGTGGTATGTCCGGCGCCGACGACGATCCTACGCGGGTGGACGCTCCGCGTACGCGTGGCGCTGCCGCCGACGACGCCGAGACGGTCGTCGAACGCAAGGGGCGCTCCTCGGCGCCTTCGCTCGGCGCAACGCGCCGCGAGGCACTTCCTGACCTCGCTGGCGAAGCGACGCCGATCACGGCCGACACGGACGACGACTCATTGCCACGAAGCGCGTCGATACCGCGCCGCTCGGTGCTGCCTCCGCCGAGCACGACGGGTGGCTCGGCCGCTACGGCCACCAACGCGATGCAGCAACAAGATTTGGAGCGGATGCGTTCGTTCTTGCGTACTTCCGTGCCGGTTTGCCTGGTGGTGGCAGCTCCACTTCCGTGGCTCGGCGGCGAGTTCGTGGCGGCGGCCGTCTTCGGGTTGGCCATGGTGCTGTGCGCAACCGCGGCGTTCATCGTCGAGCGGCAGCTGCGTGATCCAGCTGCCTATACGCCAGTGCGAATCATGTCCATCGGCTACTTGCTCACCGCCGGGGCGTACTGCGGTATCGCTTATTGTGGTGTCTTTTCTCCGGCCGCAGGCGTCATTCCCTTCGGGTTGTTCTTCTTTGGGCTGTCTTGGAGCTTTCGCGGCACCTTCGCCATCTACCTGACCTGCTCCATCGTTTACGCTGTCCTCGCTGGCGTCATCGCCCTCGACTTGATGAGCGATCCCGGCCTCGTGGACGCCAACCATTTGCCACTGGCCAACCGTCTCGCACTCATCGGCTTGGCCGAAACCGTGTTCTTCGCCACCTACGTGGTCGCGCGTTTCAGCCGCCGAGCGACCGTCGACGCCATCGACAAGCATGACGCGGCGGTTCGCGCCCTAGCAACGCGCGAGGCGCTGCTGCACGAAGCGCGTTTTGATCTGGAGGGCGCACTTCGTGCTCGGGGCCTCGGCCGCTTCACCGACGAAGTGGTTGGTGGCTACCGGTTGGGAACCGTGCTCGGCCGCGGCGGCATGGGCGAGGTCTACGACGCCGTCCACCTCGATTCGGAGGAGCCGGCGGCGGTCAAGCTTCTGCAGCCGCAGCTGTTGAGTGATGAGGACACGGTCAAGCGTTTCTGGCGCGAGTTTCATCTGGCAGCCAAGCTGCACGTTCCCAATGTCGTACGGGTTCTCGAAACCAGCGATCCGGGCGCTGCCATCCCCTACATCGCCATGGAGCGCCTGCACGGCCAGGACTTGGCGGACTACTTGCGTGCCCACGGGCGTATGAAAATGGTCGACATGCTGCGCTGCGTACGCGACGTGGGCGTGGGGCTCGATGCGGCGCGCGATGCGAGCATCGTGCATCGCGACATCAAGCCGAGGAACCTGTTTCGCGCCGAGCTGCCGGGGGGGGCGACGGTCTGGAAGATCCTCGACTTCGGCGTGAGCAAGTTGATCACTGAAGCGACCCAAACCAAGCAGAACATGGTTGGCACGCCTACCTACATGGCGCCGGAGCAAGCCAGCGGCGGCGATGTCACGCATCTGAGCGATCTGTATGCGCTCGGGGTCATCATCTATCGGGCCTTGACGGCTCGACCGGCGTTCAGCGGCGATTCGATCGCGCAGATCCTCTATCAAGTGATCAACCGTATGCCGCCTAGACCGGGGGCTTTGGCCAAGCTCAGCGCGGACATCGATGCAGTATTGGCCATCGCGATCGCCAAGCAGCCTCAGGACCGCTTCGAGAGCGCTCGTGAGCTGGCCGACGCCCTCGATGCCGCCCACCGCAGTCGTCTCAGCGCTCCGTTACGCAAGCGAGCAGCCCGCATACTCGCCCAAAGACCATGGTCCAAACTGTGACTGGTGGTGGGCGCGGGCCATGACGTCAGCTCGCTGAGCGACTAACATGGCAGACATGGCGGCCGGGGGGTCGACGGGACAACAGCACGGAGTCCAACTCTATGTCGAATGCTCTCTGGAAGACCATGATCGGCGGCGCGGCGGCGCTGCTGCTAGCTTGCTCATCACCTAGCGACCCAGCGCCCAGCGGCGGCAATGGTGGATCAGGGGGTGAAGGCACAGGCGGAGGAGCCGGAGCAAGCAGCACGATCGGAGCCCAGAGCTTCGGCGGCTTCGCGCCCTGGGCGACTCCGATCGAGGACTACCTCGCCGCCGGCTTCGAAGAGCTGGGTCATTGGAACTTCTTGCGCGGCATCCACGACCTGAGCGTCTACCGCGACCGGCTCTACCTTGGATACGGCGACGCCAACGAAAATCTCGGTCGCGTGATCCCCATCGGCTTGCGCTTCTTCTCTGCGAGCGACGAGCCGACAGCGACCAACGAGTTCGACACCGATGAAGAGCACGTCGAGCGATACCGGCAGATCGGCGAGGATCTATACGTGGCCGGCATCGACGCTACCGAAGATGCCTGGCTCGGCAACATCTACTTCCGTCGTCCTGACAAAGACTGGGTCAAGAGCCGAACCTTGTCGGGGGGGGTGCATGTGCACGACGTGGCGGGCTTCGACGGCGCGCATTGGGCGGTGGGCTCGGGCTCCCAAGAACCCGAGTGGAACAAGGGCGACATCTACGCCCATTTGTGGCGTTCCGGCGACGGCGGCGAGTCCTTCGATATTGCTGAGCGGGTACACAACGGCGGCAATGGCGATGCCCGCTGGGTGCGCATGCTGCCGCTGGGCGACCAACTGTACTTGTTTGGATATACCTCTGACGCGAGTTACAAGATCGACGCCCTCATCGGTGCTCGGTACGACGGCAAGACCCTCGAAATGCTGCCCGATAACCATCCGTTGCGCTGGGTATTTGCGACTGAGACGGACCGTGTCGGCGAGCAGGGTCTGGTCCGCGGCGTGAACCTGAGCAACGACCCACTTCTTCACGCAATCTGGTTGATCGACGCCGACGGAACCGTCACCCCAGTGGACGGTCTGGCGGGCAAGACGGTGGTCGATCTGGCTTACCATGCGCCAACTCAAGAAACGGTACTGCTCACCAACGACGGCGACGACTACGCGGCAAGCTTCGAGCTGACCCAGTGGCAGGTGCGGGTCTTGGTCACGAGCGATTTCAAAACCTTCACCGAGCTGCTCGCATTCCAGAGCGACATTCCGCCCAAGTCGATCGTCTACTGGGAGAGCTACTTGTTCTACGGAACCGACCATGGCGCCGTCATGCGTTCGACTCAGGTGCCTTGAGGATCGTGGTCGTTGGGAGGCAGCTAGGGTGTTGCTAGCGTGACCAGCAAGGACGGTGAGCGGCTCCGCGCGGCCTTGCGCGATCCAAGCTGCTGGATAACTGACCTGCCTCGCGCACGGGCCGACCACGTGTTGCGTAGCCACCTGCTCGAGGGGTTGGCCGAATGTCTGAAACAAGCCTCGTTGCGGGTGTTGCTCGTCAAAGGCGCAGCGCTGGCATCCAGCATCTACCCTCAGCCATGGCTGCGCGAGATGTGCGACATCGATCTCGTGGTCGAGCCCGGGGATCAAGACCACGTCGTCGCAGCGCTGCGCGGCGCTGGCTACCAGCAACATCGTTGGCAACAGCGCCCTTTGAGCAGTGCGCAAACCGGCGAGCGCGTGATGCGAATCAAGCTGGGTGAGACGGAGATGCCGGTCGAGGTGCACCGACAACTGGACAAGCTCGTGGCCCGGCCCATCGACTATCGGCAGGTGTTCGACCGCGCGAGCGCCAGCGCGGCGCTGCCCGACAATCTGCTGATCCCCAGCCCGGAGGACCATTTCTTACTCGTCGTGCTGCACCAAGCGACCTCTGGACTGCGCCACCAGGCCGGCTGGATCGATCTAGAGCTGCTGCTGCGTGGAGGGTTGGATCTGGATCGGGTGCTGAGGCAAGCTCAACAGTGGCGACTTTCTACCGCCTTGTACCTGTGCATGCTGACTCTGCAAGCGCTGCGGGCACCATCGGTTCCTGCTTCGCTGATCGCCGAGCTACGGCCTGGAATGATCCGCTCTGCCGCGCTGGAGCGCTGTTACCGGGTCGGCTCCTACCCTGCGGCGCTCGGGCCTCCGCAGCTCGGGTGGCGTTGGGTCTTCAAACAAACACCGCTGCGAGACGACACCGGACGGTGGTTGGCTGGCCTGGCGAAATACGGCGTCAAGCGAGTCATCGAGCGCGCCGGTTTGGCGCGGCGCTAGTGTGGTGGTGGCATGCCGCAAAGAAAGAACGACTAGCGAGCGAGGCTCCTTCGCCTCAATCAGGCCCGCGCAAACGTGGGTCCTAATCTGCGCAGCAGCTGGTGGTCTTGAGCTGCTCAATGAGCTTGGGCAGCCAATCATCGCAGTTGAATGCGACGTAGCCATCTCCTTGATCGACGGTGGCGCCACGCTTGCCGGTGGCTTCGGAAACTGTGGTGCCGATGGTCAGCGGACCGATGGTCTTGTCGGCCACATCCAGCCCGTCGCACCAGAAGTCTCGAACGGTTTGGAGCCGCGCGAGCACCTCGTTGCGATGTTTGCAGCACATCGACAAATGGCGTTGGTTTTTCAGAAAGCCCACCTCGATGGCCAAGCCAGGCTCACGCCCCGCTAGCCCGCAGCGCCGCTTACAACGCAACGCGAATTTGGCGTCCTTTGGGGCGATCGCATCGATGTAGGCAGGTTCGCAACCAGCCCCGAACAGCACGAGGACGAGCAACAAAATCCAGCTGCCCACGATGTGACCCCACCGATTGCGTGTCATGGCCGGCCGGTCACTCAGTAGGTCACGACAGCGGTTGGGACGCCGCGCTCTTTGTTGTCCATCACCACCAAGATGATCGTCTTGGCAGACTTGGACGCCATGAACATGCCTTTGGACTTGCCCTCCCGTACCTTCCAACCACTGTCAGTGAGCGCTTTCTTGTATTTCTTCTGCAACTCGTCGGCGGTTTTCACGTCGGGGTAGTCGACCGCCATGACCGTGCCCTTGTCTTTGCACACGCGGCCCCCTTCGAGGACCAGTGCTTTGCCCTTTTCTGGTACGGGCAGTGCGTCGCAGAGCTTGTTCTTGCAGCCACTGGCGAAACTGAGGGCGAACGCCAAGGGCAGGAGCATCATTATTCGAACGAATCGCATGACATGCCTTTCTCGGAAGTACGACGCTACTCCGATCGGAAGTCGTCGAGCTTGAGGTTGTGCTCTTCGAGCCAACGATAGACTTGTCGCCGCGAGCGTCCTGTCTGTCGGGCGACACGCGAGATGTTGCCTTCGTGCTCGCGCAGCATGTCTTCGAGCTCGTCTTGGGTCGGGGGCTGGAACCTCATGCCGGGCGGTGTTCTCCATATCCGCAGGCGGCCGCCTCGTGGCGGGACCGAGCGCGTCACCCGGTCGACTCGGAGGCGTTGGCGCCGACCGCCCATCGTCGACCGGGATGTCCGGCAAGCGGTGGCGAATCGAATCCAAAGTAAACAGTCCACTACCCCGGGCACGCAGCTTCAGCTCTTGCGCGACCTTGGCGAGCTCGCGAACGTTGAACGGCCACTCGTAGAGCAGCAAACCCTCAGCCAGGCGCGGGGTGATTTTCGGCGACGGGAGCTCGAGGAAATGGGCCAACAGGATCAGCACGTCTTCGCGGCGCTCACGTAGCGGCGGCAGCTCGAGCGTCACCTCGGCGAGGCGGGCATACAGCGCACCCCGGAAGCTAGCCGCCTCGATCTCACGCTGCAGCTTGCTCTCGGTGGCGCAGATGATCCGAACGTCGAAGGCAACCTCGCGCGCGCTGCCCACCGGCATGACCCGGCTCTCCTCGAGGGCACGCAACAACTTCGGTTGGATGGGTTGCGGTAGATCGCCGAGCTCATCGAGAAACAAGGTGCCATCACTCGCCGCCTCGAAATAGCCGCGGTGATCGCTCGAGGCCCCCGTAAACGACCCTTGTACGTGACCAAAGAGCTGGCTTTCGGCCAGGGTCTCGGGAATCGCGCTGCAGTTGACCGCGATGAACGGCCCAGGGCGCCCGCTCAGCTCGTGCAGCACCCGCGCGACCACCTCTTTGCCCGTACCCGTCTCGCCCAGCAGGATCACCGTGGCCATCGACTGGGCAAACAGCTCGACACTGCAGCGAACGGCGCGAATCGCGGGCGAGCTGCCCTTGAGTGCGTCGATGGGCGCGTCGGAGAGCTCCTGATCGCGCCGGTACACCATCAACGTGTCGCCCATTCGCACGACATCGCCATCCTGCAACTCGACGTTGCTGATGCGTTGCCCGTTGACGTAGGTGCCGTTGGAGCTGCCAATGTCAGTGAGCAACACCCGCTCCACCCCGGCCTCGATGTCGACGTCGATTTCGGCATGCAACCGGGACACATGACGGTCATCCAGCGCTACGCCAGTGATTCCGGGCGCGCGCCCGAGCCGGGTCACACCGGGGTCAAACGCATGGGTCAAGCCATAGGTGATGCCTGACTGACCGCTGTAAACCACCCGAAAGGTCGCAATAAAGGGGATTTCGACGGAGACACGTTCCCGCGGCTTGGTCTCGGTGACGTTCATGGTGGGGTGCTGAGCACGAGTATAGCCCCCCACGAGCCAGTTCTATCAATGAACCATCTTCTCGGCAGCCCCAACCTCCGAAGCGCGCACCTGATTTCGGCCCGCTTGCTTGGCCGCATACAGGGCTGCATCTGCACGTTCGATCAGTGCTACCCAGTCCTGCCTCGGCTCCAGAGTCGCCACACCGACTGACACGCTGACACAGGCTCCTCCGTAGCGATCAGAGCATCTCGTGCCGAATCGTTCGACGTCGATGCGGACCCGTTGAGCGAATTGCAACGCTCCATCGAGGTCCGTTTCCGGCAAGATGGCCACGAATTCCTCGCCGCCATAGCGGACCACGACGTCAGCTGCGCGCGATGCTCCACGAATCATGTCAGCCACCTCCGCCAGCAGCTTGTCGCCCTCGGACTGGCCGAATTTATCGTTGAACACGCTGAAGTGGTCGATGTCGAAGAAAGCGACACTGAGAGCGCGCCGGTAGCGATTGCAGCGCGATACTTCGCGATCGAGCGCTTCGACGCAGTGACGTCGATTGTGGAGCGAGGTCAACTTGTCGACCGCGGCGCCTGCTTCTGCAACTTCCAATCGACGCAACAGCTCGGCTTGCACCTGCTGGTGGCGCGCGGCGAGCTGCGCCAGCTCTTCATTGGCCCGGCGCAGCGCTTGGCCGCGAGGATCGACGGGTAGCGCAGAAATGCCGAAAACGTCCGCCGCACGGGCAATTTCGGCCCGAAGCTCGCGACCGATCAAAGCGGTGCGCTGCTCGTCGATGTGCAAGCGCTCGCGGATCGCGGGGTCGAGAGAAGGCGGCCGCGCGAGGCGCGTCGAGCCTATCCCGCAATCCCAAGCCAACCAATCTGCCGCATTGACAATGGCGGCAAGCTCGCGGGCTGCGGCGCTCGCACGGTGAGGCTCATGGTGACACGCGATAGCGTCCACCAGGGTCTCCGACATCATCCAACTGCGAGACAGCCAACTGGCAATGTCGGCATGATCTGCGCCGAGCAGCTCTTGCTCGACGCCGCAAGGATAGCGGCCCTCGCGTGCACACTTGACCAACACCCGCTGGTATTCGAGCGGCACTGCGATCCAGACGGCAAGCTTGCCGAAGTCGTGTAGCAGACCGGCGGTGTAGGCTTCGGCAGGCAACGCACGGCCTGTGGCCCGGGCAAGCGAACGCGCCGCCACCGCCGTGGCGAGGCTGTGTTGCCAAAGTTGTAGAAGATCTTCGCCTGGGGCCTGATCCGACCCTCCGTCGTCCGAGCCAACTTGCTCCAACACCGACTCGAAAATCTCGTTTACCGACAGCACCCCCCCCGGCACCTGCGGCAGGACCTCTAAGATCCGGGCATCCACACGGCGGCGTCTTGC
>CAZRGL010000278.1:2276-14183 GCA_964599485.1 uncultured Polyangiaceae bacterium | reverse complement strand
AAAAAGAAACTCGCGAAGAAAAAGCGCCCGAAAAAGAAACTCGCGAAGAAAAAGCGCTCGAAGAAGAAACGCGCGAAGAAAAAGCGCTCGAAAAAGAAACGCGCGAAGAAGAAACGCGCGAAGCACGCGAGACGTGCGCGCGCAAAGAAGACGCGCACCGCCCCCGCAAGAAAACGCGCCAGGAGCGCTCGGACGAGGACTGCTCGCAAGCGCACCAAAACGGCGGCCAAGAACGACCCGTACGCTCGCAAGCCCAAGCGCCCAGGGCGAGTCAATCTGGTGCGCTACTCCGAGCGCTTCAGAGGAAGGTTGCGCCTCGCCAACGGCAAGCTGGTCGCTCAGAGCAGCCGCCGGGTGGATCGTTTGATGCGCTCATTGCGCACCAAGAAACAACGCAAGATCGACCGGCGGCTATTGAAGCTCTTAACTAGGGTGAGCGACCACTTCGGCGGCCGCACCATCGTAATCGTGAGCGGTTATCGGCCATATTCACCCAAGCAATTCACGTCCAACTCTCGCCACAACCACGGCCAGGCGATCGATTTTCGGGTCGTTGGCGTTCCCAACGAGGTTCTCTATCGGTATTGCCTTCGATTCGGGAGGGTTGGCTGCGGTTACTATCCCAACAGCTCCTTCGTGCACATGGACGTGCGCCGCCTCAAGACGCGCTGGACTGATTATTCAGGCCCCGGCCAGAGGCCCAGGTACGCCCGCAAGCGTCGCAAACGAAGGGGGGCGAAGCGGGTCGCGAGCCGTCCACGAAGACCGCTGACCCCGAAGCCGGCGCGCTCGAACGCCTCCCGGTCCAAGCCGGCAGCCGCGCCAACGGCGCCAGCAAGCTCGCAGCTCAGCTCAGCGCCGTCATCACAGAAGAAGCCACAACGGCCCGCGCCGCCCCAGTCATCGCGGCCGCCCAGCTCCCCGCCATCGAGCGCGCCCCCAGCCTCGTCATCGAAGCGGAGCAAGCCCCGAAGCCGCAAGCCCGCGCGCTGATTGGGGGCGGGGTTTCGAGGCCGTCGAATAACTCAGCGTCGCCTCCCACAACGGCCGCATTTCAGGACCGCTCAGTACAGCACTCAAAGATCCTCGTAGGGATCGTCGGGCTTGTTGGCCTTGATCTTGGGCTTGGGCCAAGCGCCCGTGCGTCGAATGATGGGACGCTTGCTGCTGGTCGTGGCCGAGGCCGTGGCCGTGGGATCGGCGACGGGCTCGTAGTCGCGCTGCTGCTGTCCCGCCGTGACGTCTTCCGGGTCGTCGGAGTGAGACGGCTCGATCATCGTGAAGTAGACCACCGCGCCAATCAGCGCGAGCGCGGCGATGGCCAACACGACGGTCATTGCTCTGCGTGAGCCAGCGGTGGCGGGACCAGATGGGATGGGCGGGGGCGCTTGCTCGACTACCGGAGTGGCCTTGGGAATATCGATGTTGGCTGATGGCAGCAGATCGAGATCCACGTTGGCGGTGGTGGACCAGGGGCTGTCGGTAACGGCGAGGGGGTGGTCGCCGTCTGAGCCGGGCGTGAGCTGACCAGCCGCGCCGCCAGGGGGTGCAGGCTTGGCTTCGGGCGTGGATGAAGGCGCCACGGCAGCTGCGGCCCGGCCGGAGCCCGCTGGAGCTGGAGCGGGATCGGCAGCAGGTTCGGGAACCGGGTCCGCTGACGGTGCGGGTGCCGGAGCCGGAGCCGGCGCGGGCGCGGGTGCGGGCGCCGGTGCGGGTGCGGGTGCGGGCCCACCAACTGTCAACATCCCTGGCGCACCTAGTTGGGGGGGGGGCTGCGGGGGGGTCAGCACACGGGGGCTCTGCCCATGTTGGGGGGCTGCCGCGGGCGCGGCAGCCGGCTGTGGGGCTGCTGGGGCCGCGGGAGCTGGCTGGTGTTGTGGGGTTGGGGGCGCTGCTTCCGGCTGGCGCTGTGCTTCCGGCTGGCGCTGTGCTTCCGGCTGGCGCTGTGGGGCTGGGGGCGCGGCTGCAGGTGCGGGCTGAGCGAATGGCAACGGATCGGCTGCGGGTGCAGCTACCGGTTGATCGGAGGGCGTTTGCTCGGACGCTGCAAAAGGCGTGGCTGACGGGAGACCTCCAGGCACCATGTTGCCAAGCCTGGGCTGGGTCTTGGTCTGCCGAGGGTCGAGACCGCGCTTGATTTGGACTTTTTGCTGGTCAATGACCGGCTGGGGCTTCGGCTGCAGAACCTGCGGAGGCACGTAGGCCTTCGCCTCCTTTGCGCCGAATTTATGCGTCCCCGATGGCTTGGCTCCATCATCGGGCGGTCTATTGCCATTCGGGGAGTTACTCATCACCGCTGAGGCTTCAGTGGTAGCCGATTCGTACCGGGTTTCCAAGCGGGGCGTGACAGATGTTCACTGGGGCGCTTGATTCTTGGCGCTTGATTCTGGGCGCTCGTTTCTTGGGCTCTCGCTTCTTTGCGCAGGTTATCAGAGCTTGAATCGCCGCGCACGCTACCGCGAGACTGAATCTGCGGAGCGCTGGCGAGAGCGGAGCTTGGCGTGTTGCTCGATCGCTTCAATGAGCTCTAGTCGGTCGAAAAGGCGCTCGACGTAGTCGAGACGGTCCGTTTCGACCACCAGCTTCGGTGAGTTGTCGTAGCGCTCTACCCACTGCTCGTAGAGCTCTTCGAGCGCCGCAAGATAGCGTCGTGGCACACGCTTTTCGTAGTCACGGCCACGTTTGCGGATGCGCTTGGTCAGCGCTTTTAGCGGGCATCGCAAGTAAATCAGCAGGTCGGGGGGGCGCAGCTCTGCTTTGAGCGTTTGGTACAAGTCTTGGTAGCTGGCCCAGTCGCGTTGGTCGATCTTGCCTGAGCGCATCAGGTGCGCAGCGAACACCTCGGCATCTTCGTAGATGGTGCGATCTTGCACCATCGTGACCTGTTCGCTGCCAACCCGCTGGTCGATCTTCCGATGAATGTGGAAACGCCGGATGAGAAACCAAACCTGCGAGCTGTAAGCCCAGCGCCCCATGTCTGCATAGAAGTCCTCGAGGTAGGGGTTGTCGTCGGACGGCTCGAAGAACGGCGTCATGCCGAACTGCTGCCGCAGCCATTCGACGAGGCTGCTCTTACCTGCACCCATGTTGCCCGCCACAGCGATCACGCGTGCCGCGGTGGATGGTGGCTCAGCGCTCAACTTTCGCCCCCGATCACCAACGGCAAGCTCACCCGGCGGCTGCCACCGCCCTCGATCGCTGGACCGCGAACCGCATGAATCACCTCCACGATACAACGGCGCGCGACCGCCGACAGGGGCTCGTCGCTACGAACGCTCGCACCGCGCAAGCTTCCGTCACTGGTCAGCGTCGCACGCAGGTTGAGCCAGACTCCGTCCCGACTCAGGTGAGGGGGGACGCAGCCATGCAATCGCCCGAGCTGCCTGCCAACAGCGGCTTGCAAACCAGGGGGCACGCCAGCCTTACCCGCAACACGCGCCTGCTTGATGGTGGTCGATTCGCCACCGCGATGGCCGAGTGAGGTTGAGCGACTAGGCACCTCTAGCTTGAACAGCAAGCCCCGCGACCGACTCATAGCCCGCGTGCGCGTTTGCCGAGCCCGAAATTGCCGCAGGGCCAACGCGGCACGGTCGAGGGCATCGACCAGCGACGCCTCGAGCGCTCGTTCCGCGCGCAGGTCGGTTGGGCCCTGGCCATCCTCTGCAACATCGTCTGTGGGTGCATCGACCGCAGCTGCGCCATCGGCCAAGGCCATTCTGCGCAGGGCGATACGGTCAGCCAAACGACGCCGAGCGATGAGCAAGACCAAGCGTCGATCGAGCAGGTCGGCCCATTGCTCACGATCCAAGCCGGCAGCATGGCCGCCGAGCCGAGCCGCCCGCAACAGCGCCCGCTCGAGGCGACGATGCGCGGTCCGGGCACGGTCTTGCAGCGCGATCAGACGATGCAAGACCGGATCGCTGCGATCAGGCTGACCTTCGTCTGGCTGCCACCGAGCATGGCCCGCACCACGCGCAACAGGACGGCAACCCAAGACGCCCAGCAGGGAGCCCAACGCCAACCAGAACACGAGCGAGCCACGGACGACCAAGTCAGAAGCACCGATACCACGGCAGCCTGAACGCTTCATGCGCAGCCTAGCTCGTGCTCGACCGCCTCCGGTATGCTAGGGCTCGCCAAGGTACAAGGCGAAGGACACGACGCTTTCGCCCTGGTTGTCGGGTACACGAACCGCGCGCAGCACCGTGAGCAGGCAAGATTGAACTTGGGTGTCGAGGCCATCCGCCGCCACACTGGGGCTGCGGAACACGCCGCCAGCATCCACTCGCGTGCGAACTGTAACCACCATTTGTTGGCCACGAAGCTGGGCCGGCAGACAAGCGCTGAGCTGACCCAAGTGCCCGCTGACCGCTTGCATCACCTGGGCGCGGGGTGCTGACTGAGCGACGCGTGCGGCGGCTGGCGCGCTTTCCCCACTCTCGTCTTTGTCCGACGATGGCGGCTTGTTCACCACGACCGGTGGGCTCTCTATCACCGGGGGCATGACCTCCTGGCATGGCCCTCGACTGCTGTCGCATCGCTCGGCCAAGCCGGCGGCCAGCCTCCCGTTGTCTTCGGCGGCTTTCTTGTAAGACTCCGTGGCCCCGGTCGGCACGTCGCGGCCGCCCATCTTGCCTTCTTCGCCCTTGTGCCGCCGGCCCTCGCCCCCGCCACGGGTTGAATCGGCCATGAGGCGGCGCGCTCGAGTGCGCGCGACCCGCAACAGGGCTTCGACGTCCGCGCCATCAGAAAGCGCCGGCCCGAGCTCGAGCCGCTGCAACGCCACGATGATCCACAACCGCCGCGCCAGCAGCTCCTCGTGCTGTTTGCGCTGAGTGGCGGTCCGCGGAGAGGCGAACAGCAGTCGCTGGACCACAGCAAGCCGGGCAAGCAGCTCGGCACGCAGCTGCTGGTGGGCCGACCGCTTGGCAGGCGAAGCGGCCGCGGCCGCCGCTGGCTCGGTGGGGGCAGGAGCGTGGACACAACCCAGCGATGTCGCGAGCAGACTCGCCGCTGTCGCCACCAAGACGCAACGCAGCGCGGCAGGCAACTGCCCAAATGAGCCTGGTTGTTCGTCGACAGCTTGCACGGCAAGGTTTGGCTAACACGGCATGCGGGGCGCGCCGAGGCTGGTCCTCTGGTTATGGACGCGCGAAGGCTCTAGAAGATTCTCACGGATAGGAAAACGTTTTAGGGCTGCTAGGATGACAGCGATGGATGGACAAGCGCCTCGCAACGGCGAGGACCACGTGCTGCGCTCGATCACCGATGACGACAATTTCCGCGTCATTGTCGCCAGCACCTCCAGCACCGTGCGACAGGCTGTCGCATTACACCGGCTCGAGAGCGAAACTGCGCATCATTTCGCGAACATGCTCAGCGCTTGCGTCTTGATGCGTGAGACATTGGCACCCCATTTTCGTTGGCAAGCTGTGTTGAGCGGCTCATCGGGTGGCAAGCTCGTCACCGATACGAATCCAGACGGGCTCACCCGTGGATTGGTACAACGCAGCAGCGAAGATCAGGTCGTCACGGTGGGTGCGGGGAGCGTCTTGAAGGTGATGCGCACCATGGCACACGGCCAAGTCGGTCAGAGCATCGTGCAAACGCCAGCAAGCGGCACCTTGAACGATACGTTGATGACCTATCTGCAGGAATCCGAGCAGATCGTCAGCGTCATCGATGTAGGGGCGAGCTGGCAGGACGAGCGAATCGTTCACGCTGGCGGCTATGTCGTGCAGTTGTTGCCAGACACGGAGCGTGGCCCCCTGATGGTGATGACCGAGCGGCTCGAGGGGATGGCTCCGATTGGGCAACTGCTGTCTCGCTTCAAAGGCGACGCCGCGGCACTGCGGGACGAAATTCTATACGGCTTGCCCTATGCCCAGCTCGATGACCGACCGGTCAGACACGGCTGCACATGCAATCAAGAGGCGGTGCTAGCGAGCTTGGCGTCGCTTACGCGCGAAACGATCGCGCAGATGGTGCAGCAGGACGAAATGCTCGAGCTCAACTGCGACTACTGCAACACGGAGTACAAGGTTCCGATCGCCAGCCTGCAAGGGCTCGTCGAGAGCTCCTGAGGGGCCACTTTCGACCTTTGCAGGGTTTTGGCTTCCCATCGCTGCGCGCGCTACCTTGGGACCATGCGCCTTGGCCTTTTGCTGTTGCTTGCCGTAGCCAGCTGTCACACACCGGTGCAAGCACCGTCACCGAACCCCGGCGCGAGCCCGAGCACGACCGTAGCGTCGACCGAATCGGTCGCCACCGCAGCCGCCCCTAGCACGCCCCCTGCCGCGTCGACGCCTAGCGCCGCGCCTGCCACCGCAACCAGCACGGCTAGCGCCGCCCCTCCGCCAGGACCGCCGCCAGCGCTGCCCAAAGGCACGATGGTGCTGCATGTCGGCGACTCGATGGCTGATGCGCTTGGCAAGTCGCTGAAACGTGAGCTGGCCAAGGTCGGCGTCAAGAACATCCTCAAGGCACAAGAGTCGACCTACATTCCTGGCTGGGCTGGCCACAAGCACAACTTTCGCGGGCTGCTCGCGACCTACAATCCCGACCTGGTCATCATCACGCTCGGCGGCAACGAGGTTGCGATGCCCGATCCCTCGATCCGTGCTGAGCCCATCAAGCGCATGGTCGAGGCGGTCGCCGGCCGTCCCTGCTTGTGGATCGCTGCACCACTGTGGCCCGGGGCGCCCCATACGGGCATTCTCGACGTGGTCCGCGCCAACTGTGAGCCATGCCGCTACGTAGACACCAATGTGCTCATCCCGGATCTCAAACGGCTCGGTGACAAAGTTCACCCCACGATTCCGGAGCGGCGACGTTGGGCCAAATACATGATTCGCTGGCTGCGCCACAACCGTGACCCAAACGGGTCGCGCCCCTGGGACTTCAAGACCAAGCTCGAAGCCCCGCCTACCACTTGGCCCGGTGAGGGGACGGGGCAGCCGTAGCTGCAAACCGCATGCCTTGGGCGTGCGGGGGGCCGCATCCGAGGCCGCGTCCGGGGCCGCGTCCGGGGCCCGCGTCCGGGTCCGAGTCCGGGTCCGGGTCCGGGTCCGAGTCCGGGTCCGAGTCCGTTACCGATGTCTCGGGGTGCACACCCGGAAGGCCGTATCCCCAATTGCCCCGTGCTCGCTCACTTGCCCCAGCTGCCGCCGCCGTAGGAGCCGCCGCCGCCGCAACCGTCACCCATGACGGCGAACAGCACCACGCAGATGATGATGAGCACCACGATGGTCATCCCGATGGAGCCCATGCCGCTGATGTCGTCGTCATCACCGCCGAACGCACTACCCATGGCCGAGCCTGCGAAAGCTCCGCCGGCCATATTTCCCATGGCGCTACCGCCAAAGCCGGCGCCCATGGGAGGAGCAACTCCAAAGGCAGCGAGCTCGCTGGGATTGAGGGCGCTGACGAAAGAGTAAGTGACCTCGACGTCGGTCTTCTCCCGGCTGACCTTTCCGCCTGGTCCTTCGAATTCCGTCGCCTCGACCCGTTCGCCGATCTCGACCTTCCAGTAAAACTCACCAATGACGTAGTCGACGCTGGCTTGCACCTGTTGCTTGAACGAGTAGCTGTTGCCTCGGTACATGCAGCCATGGCCCGAATCCATGACGTCGCCAGTCTCGACCGGATGGACAATCTGCCAGGCGCCGTCTTCTTCGATGAGCCACCAGTAGCCCACCGAGTCGCCACCAAAGAGCAAGTACTCACGCCAGTCGTAACGCTGCCCTTCCACGATGCAGGAGCGGACGACGAAGCCACAGACGATCATCTTCTGACCGCGCAGCTCGCCTTCTGCGCCGATGGGAATGTACGGCTCGATAGGTGGTTTGGGGGCTGGGCCCAGGGCGGACAGCGTCCCTTGGGTGAGATCGCTCGCCGTGCTGCAATACTTGCAGATGATCCGCTCTGACTGCTGCGACAGAAGCGGCAAATCGCCCCCGCAGTTCGGGCACTCCAGGACGTTCACTTTGGCGTCCGGGGCTTCGAGCAGCTGACCGCTATCGAGGGTCAGCTGGGCGGGATCGAACTGTCGACCGAGATAGAGCACCGGCGGCCCGGTGCCATCGCCGTAATCGATGGTGCCAAAGCGGCCACCTTGTGCACTGATGTCAGCGTAGCGTGTGCTGACCCCCGGCTTGGGAACATCGTTGAGCTCACCCTCACCGCTGACGATACGCCGCTGGGCGATCTCTTGCACCACCCACGGGCCATGCTCGCCGAGATCGACATGCCCACCCGGTCGCAGCGACTCGAAAGCGGGCAATTGTCCCGAAGGCGCAATTTCGTTGGTGGCGTACCAGCGACCCTGGGCGTACGCCACCCAGGTGCTGCTTTCGTCATCGAGAAACCTGAGCAGAATCTCTTGCCACGGCGCTCCAGGAGCGCCGGCGCGATCCATTTGCAGCCGCCCAGCCACCTCGAAAGGCTTCTGGCCCCAGCTTCCCGTCACGCCGAGCTGTAGGGGCGTAGGGATGTCCAACAGGTCCGCCATACGGCCTTGAGCCTGGAGACCATGGCTGGTCCGGGCCACGACGTACTGGCAGTAGTTGCACACCTGCGCCTTCGGCCCCGCAAACTTGAAGTGCATGGGCGCCCCGCAGCTGGGACATTGCGCTTGCCGGTCGAGTGTCACGCCGCGCATCTTAGCTTCAAACCGACAAGATGAAACCGCGGGATGTCGCGGCGGACCGATTCAGGCTACAAGGCCGCCTGGACGTGACTGCTACGCTCATTCCGCGCCGCTACTTGTCGCCGGCGCTGCTGGCTTCGGTGGTAATCATCGCCACCTCTGGCTTGGTGTACGAGCTGATTGCGGGAACTGTCGCCAGCTACGTGCTGGGCGACTCGGTCGTCCAATTCAGCATGGTGATCGGCGTCTATTTGTTCGCAATGGGCGTCGGCTCGTATGCGTCGAAGTATATCGAGCGGCGCTTGCTCGTACGCTTCGTGGAGATCGAGCTGGCCATCGCGATCGTGGGCGGCCTCTCGGCGCCGATCCTCTTTGCCGTCTACACCTCCCAGGGTGCTTTTCGTCCGGCACTGTTCTCAATCGTCGGGCTCGTCGGTTTGCTCGTCGGGCTCGAGATCCCGCTGCTCATCCGCATCCTCAAGGGTCAGCTCGACCTCAAGGAGCTGGTGGCCCGCGTCTTGGCCCTCGATTACGTGGGCGCCCTGCTCGCCAGCTTGTTGTTCCCACTGGTGCTGCTGCCCAAGATCGGGATCCAACGCAGCAGCATCGTGTTCGGCATCCTCAACGCGCTCGTCGCGTTGATGGCGACCTTCATGATACCGGTGAACCACCGCACGCGCTGGCGCTTGCGCGCCCAGGTCGCGGTCATCGTGCTCACGCTCAGTTTCTTGATGGTGTTCATCGACCGCGCGGTGCTCAAAGGGGAATCGACCTATTTCGGTGCGCCGATCGTCTACGCGCAGCAATCGTCCTACCAACGAATCGTCATCACCCAATCGTCCCGCAGCACGCGGCTGTTCCTCAACGGCAACCTGCAATTCAGCTCTGACGACGAACATCGATACCACGAGGTGCTGGTTCATCCCGCCGTGGCTGCGCTCGGCCGCGAGCCCCAGCAAGTGCTCATCCTCGGCGGAGGAGACGGCATGGCCGCCCGAGAGCTGCTTCGCTACCAAGGAGTGAAGCGGATTCTGTTGGTCGATTTGGATCCCGCCGTCACACGCGTGTTCCGACGAGTCGAGGTGGCCACCAAGCTGAATGCCAACGCGCTTGCCAATCCCAAGGTCACGGTTGTCAACGAAGACGCCTTCGCTTTTTTGCAGCGCTGCCGTGAGTCATTCGATCTGATCGTCGTCGACTTTCCAGATCCGTCGAACTACGCCCTCGGCAAGCTCTACACATTGACCTTTTACCGTCGCTTGCGAGAGCGTCTGGGCGTGCGCGGGGTGGCAGCTGTTCAGACCACCTCGCCCTATTACGCGCGCCGGGCTTATTGGAGCATTGCCGCTACGATGAAAGCCGCCGAGCTCGAGCTGCTGCCCATGCATGTGCACGTCCCCAGCTTCGGCGAATGGGGCTTCATCTTGGCGGGCGCCAAAGGGATCGCACAACCCAAGAAGCTGCGCATCGACCCCAGACAGCTTCGCTTTCTGGACGGCACCACCTTGCCCACCTTGTTTCTCTTCCCGCGGGACATGTCACCGGTCGAGGCCCCCATCAACCGGCTCAACGACCAAAAGCTCGTGAGCATCTACACGGAAGAATGGAGCGTGTGGGCTCGATGAGGCGGCGGGAGTTGCTGCAGTTGATCGGCGCAGGGTGGTTGGCCGATCAGCTGCTCGCCGACAAGCACGCGATTGAAGGGACGATCGTCGGAGCCAACCATCGACTTGGCCATGTGCTCATGAGTGACCGAGCCGCCGAGTCAGGTCTGGTGGCAGAGCAAGCCGACGTGGTCATTGTTGGCAGCGGCGTGGCTGGAGCGAGCGCTGCGTGGCGCCTGCGCGCTACCGGCTTGCAGGTCTTGATGCTCGAGCTCGAGGACTTCGCTGGAGGCACGAGCGCGTGGGGACATGTCGGCTCCAGAGCTCATCCTTGGGGGGCGCACTATCTGCCGGTACCGGAGCGCGGCGTTGCGGCAACGCGAAGACTGCTCGAGGAGCTGGGCGTCATCACGGGGTGGGATGCCGCAGGCCGGCCGCTATTTCGCGACGACATGTTGTGCCACGCGCCCGAGGAGCGACTGTTCTTTCAGGGCTCTTGGCATCCAGGCCTAGTGCCCCTCCTCGCGATCGATGGTCACGCTCGGGCTGAGATTGATCGTTTCCGAGATCTCCAACAGCAACTTCAACGCGCGGTTGGCCGCGATGGCCGACCTGCATTCGCCATTCCTTTGGAGCACTGCTCGCACGATCCGAAGTTCCTCGCCCTCGACGAGCTCTCCATGGACGCGTGGTTGCGACGCGAGCGATTCAATAGCGCGTTTCTGCGCTGGTATGTTCGATACGCCACCCTCGACGACTTCGGCGCCGAGCTCGAGGCAGTCTCCGCTTGGGCAGCCTTGCACTATTTTTGCGCGCGCAAGCTACAGACAGAGCAGCTGGGCTCTGGCAGCCGCTATTTGGTGTGGCCGGAAGGCAACGGTTGGCTGTTGAGGCACATGTTGGCAAAGCTGGTGGGACAGCGCCGTCACGGCGCGCTGGTGCTGACCGTGCAGCAGCTCGCCAAAGGAGGGGTCGAGCTGCACTACCTGGACTCAGCATCGCGGCGAACGCGGCGCGTGCTGGCGCGCGGCTGCATTTTGGCTACGCCCGCGAGCATCGCCACCCATCTGCTCAAAGGCAATCTCAGCCGTCGCGGCGACAACGAGCTCCCCAAACGGGTCAGCTCCCCCTGGGTCGTGGCCAATCTGCATCTACGAAGGCCGATCGAGCCAAGCCGCGCTTGGGACTCCGTCATCTACGACAGCAATTGCCTCGGATACGTCGACGCAGGCCATCAACGCACCCAGTTGGACGAGCAACAAATATGGACCTACTTCCGCCCTTTCGGCAACCTCGACGCGCGCCGCGCCCGGGGAGCGCTCCTGCATCGGAGCTGGGCACAACTTGCCGGCCTCGCTATCACCGAGCTGTCCGAGCCTCACCCCGAGCTCGCCACGCAGCTGCGCCGCATCGACGTGATGATCTGGGCCCACGGAATGCCGCGGCCGACACCCGGATTCATCGATACCCAGCGCCCCTTCGCAACCCGGGCCATGTTGGACCGCCACGTCGCTTGGGCCCATGTCGATCAAAGCGGCGTCGCCCTATTCGAAGAAGCCAACCTCAGCGGAGTCCGGGCAGCTGAGCAGCTCGCCGATGCGCTCGGAGCGCGACGAGGCACCAGCTGGCTGTAGCTTCTTTCCCAGAGCCCCCGAG
>CAZRGL010000278.1:0-2266 GCA_964599485.1 uncultured Polyangiaceae bacterium | reverse complement strand
CCCCCCCCCCCCCACACAACAACGACTCGCGCGCCTTCGCCGCACAGAAGCGCAGTTGACTTGGGGGCTCGGGCTCGCCGATAGGCTCTGTGCGATGTTGACCGGGCTCATCAAGCGCCACTCCTGAGTGGCGTCGCTGGGGCGCGGCGACGCGCCCTGGCGGTTTTTCGTGCTCGATGCGAGCGCGTGCGCGGGCAGGGTGCGCGTGGTCGGAATCGGGGCGTGACCGTGGGCGGGGCGTGACCGTGGGCGGGGCGTGACCGTGGGCGGGGCGTGACTGGGGCCCCGTCGCCGGAGGCGATGGGGCGGGGTCTTTTCAAAGACCCCGGACGAAGCTAGCCGTGTCGGCCGGGCACGGTGATGACCGCGTGGCCTTCGGCGGGGCCGGTGAGCTGGCCAATCTCGATTTCGTAGTCACCCTCTTGCACCGAGAAGGTTATCGGCGGAGGGCTCTGTGGATCGCCCGTGGGCAGCTCGCGAATCACGCGCTCGAGAATCATCGCACCGCTCGGGGAGCGGATCTTGATCTGAAACGGCGGCGTAGCGTCCTCCCAGGCTCGGAAGACCAGTCTCGCCGTCTTGTTGGGCGCGAGCTCTGCGAGGGTCTCGCAGATAATCTCGATTTCTCCGTGGCTTTCGATCGTGGCGGGCACGCCCACTCCTTCGAGGAATTGGGTGTTTAGTGAAGTTTTTGTCGAGGTGCGATCTTTATTTGTCTTGGTCGACTGTCTACCACTGTGGCTCAGGACACGGTGAGAAAGGCCTCACCCTCGGCTTTTCCGTAAAGCTCTTTGACGAAAATGCGATATCGGCCGGTCGAGCGAACCGAAAACGTCATCGGTGGAGCGCTCTGCGGCCGGCCAGTGGGAAGATCCCTGATGACACGATCGAGGATCGTGCGGCCATTCGGATCTCGGACCTTGACGGTGAACGGCGGAGAGACGTCGTCCCAGCTTCGGAACACGATGCGAGCAGTATGACCAACGGTCAGGTCATCTTCCTGACAGATGCTCTCGATATCGCCCGAGCTTTCGATCGTGGCAGCCACTGCAGTCGTACGTTTTCGCCGTTACAACAAACGAATCAGGTCTTAGGTCCGGCACCATTGTAGGACGACATCGCAGTGTGTGCGAATTTGGCGCGATCAACCTGAATTCGTCGCGCCGCTCCCGTCATATCAACCACTTGCCTCTGCTCGAGGGGACCACCGCAGATGGGGCTTGCGGGCCGCACGCGCCTCGTCCAGTCGCCGAACCCGTGTCAGGTGAGGTGCAGATTTGACTTTTTCAGGCTCTTTGTAGGCTTCGGAAGCGATTGCATTGAGCGCATCGACGAACTCGTCGAGGGTGCTTTTGCTCTCGGTTTCGGTCGGCTCGATCATCAGCGCCCCCTTCACCACGAGTGGAAAATAGACGGTCGGCGCGTGGAAACCGTAATCCAGCAGACGTTTGCCAATGTCTAGTGTCTTGACCCCAGTGTCCTTCTCGATGCGCTCGTCGGTCAGGACGACCTCATGCATACAGGGCAGGTCGCTGGCCACCACGAAGCGCTCCTTGAGCCGGGCCCAGAGATATCGCGCGTTGAGCACGGCTAGATCACTCGCGGACGCGAGCCCCTCGGGACCGAGCTCGCGTATGTACGTGTAGGCTCGAACGAACACGCCCGCGTTGCCGTGAAACGCACGCACCCGTCCGATGCTCTGCGGGCGGTGATGCTCGAGATGCAGACCATCGTCCTTGCGCAGCAAAACCGGCAGTGGTTGGAACGGTGCCATCGCCTCGGTGAAACAAATCGGACCCGCACCCGGACCGCCACCACCGTGGGGTGTCGAGAACGTCTTGTGCAAGTTGATGTGCACCACGTCCAGACCCGTATCTCCCGCCCGAGCACGCCCCATGACCGCATTGGTGTTGGCACCGTCGCCATACACGAGCCCGCCCTTGTCGTGGATGAGCGCGACCACTTCGGCCAGATGGGTCTCGAACAAACCGAGGGTGTTGGGATTGGTCACCATCAAGGCGCACACTTCGTCATCGCCGAGTTGCTCGAGAACGTGACGGACCTGCTCGGGATGGATGAGTCCATCGTCGATGCCGAGGCTGGGTATCTTCACGGCATCAAGACCGGCAAGAGCACAGCTGGCGGGGTTGGTTCCGTGAGCGCTCTCCGGGATGAGCACCTTTCGTGGGCTTCGTCCTCGCGCGCGATGGTAGGCGCGGATCATCATCAACCCGGTCAGCTCGCCTTGCGCGCCCGCAGCGGGCTG
>CAZRGL010000277.1:0-14241 GCA_964599485.1 uncultured Polyangiaceae bacterium | reverse complement strand
GCGTGCGTTGGCTGCGGGCTCGGGGGTCCAACGAAAACTGTCGGCTTTGTCCTGAGCCACCCCCCGGCCCGCGATCCTGTTGACCGCGGACGCGGACGCGGACGCGGACCCGGACGCGGATTCGGACCCGGACGCGGATGCGGACGCGGGCGCGGACCCGGATGAAGGCGGATTCGGACGCGGGCGGGGGTAAACCGCCCGAGATGCCCCTACAGCCATTCGGTGTCACTCACGCCGATTCGGACGCTGACGCGCCCCGGACGCGGATGCAGATGCGGACGCGGATGCGGACTCGGACGCGGACTTGAAGGCGGATTCGGATGCGGGCGGGGGTAAACCGCCGCCCCTACGGCCTTTGGTGTCACGCATGCCGATTTGGACGCGGACTCGGACGCGGACTCGGACTTAGTCACCGCCAAGCCCTCGTAGGCCTGCCGTTGGCTACTTCGTTGCGATCAACCAGATCTCGCGTTCGTCGATGGTGGTCCATTCCACCGCGAGGCCAGCTTCTTGCAGATGCTCACTCAACGACGCGATGGTGAACTTGTTGATGTGCAGGTTGATGCCTCCTGGCCATTGGTGGTCGAGCAGATCCAGGCTTGCCTCGGGCACGGTGATGAGCAGCTTGCCGCCGCTACGGAGCACGCGGGCCATTTCGACGATGATGGTCTCGGGATCGTCGACGTGCTCCAACGCTCGGTGCAGCTCACACGATCAAAAGACTGGTCCGGGTAGGGTAGGGCTTCGGCTCGGCCCACGACGAAGTCGCCGGTGATGCGTGCGCTCGTCTTGCTGATGGCGACGGGTGAGAAGTCGATTCCATGCAGCGCTCGTCCGGCTGCCGGCGGGAGCGAGGCGAGCAAGCCGCCGATACCGCAACCGATGTCGAGGTAACGGCCCGCGCTGGCAAAGAAGGGCAATGCTCCGACTCGGCGATACCAGAGCATGCGGTCAGGGCTCTCGTACTGCCACTCGAGGGTGCCTTGGCCCGTGTCGTATTTGCCGCTGTAGAGCCGATCGTAGAAGTGCACAGTGTTTGGGTTTTGCGATTCGGCATCTCGTCGTTGGGCGTCGAGGGACTGTTGCGCGACCATGGCTACGGTCGCTTTGCGTAGCGCGGTGAGCACAGCGTGCGCCTCGGAGCTGGTCGGGTCGTCCGTCGCGTCAGCTGCAGCGGCGGCGAGGGGCGGTTGCTCAGCGCGCAGCTGAAGCGGACGGGAGCTCTCGATGCTGCCATCCTCGTGCTGGACCACCCAGTCGAATCCGTCTTCCCAGTAGATCATGGTGTTGAGCCGCTCGGAACGGAGCAACACAGCGGCGGCGAACGCCTGCTCGCGGGGCGTCTGTGGCGCCACGTGCATGGCCATTAGGATGTTGCTGCCCAGACCGGCGATGTCCTCGGGGCTGTAGGCTCGAAACCAGAGCGCTCCGCCTCGAAAGGAAACGCCCCAGCGGTGGTTGCTGGCCTGCGCCGAGTTGAGAAACATATCTTTGGCGGCGCTGGGCGTCTCGATGTAGCCGCGCTTGCAACCCGCATCAGCTCACGGCAGGCGCGCGCCGGGTCGACCACGTGCTCGAGCACGTGCGAACAATGGATGAAATCGAACTGCTTGTCTGCGAAGCAGCTCATGTCCTCGATGTCGCATTCGCTGACCGGCAGCGCGCCGACCTGCTTGAAGGCGGCGCCGGCACGGCCGTACTGGTTGTCGTCGAGCGCTCGATCTGCAAGGTGCGTAGCGAAAGGAAAAGGGTCGTGGCCACTTCCGATGTCGAGCACCTTCTCGGTGGGACCGATTTCGAAGTCGAAGTAGCGTGACACGTACAGCTCGTAGCGGTTGCCACCGATGGCCTCGTAGACGCTGTGCAGATGCACCAGCAGGGCTTCGGTAGCTGCCGGAAAAAGGCTGATCGCGCGGTCGTAGATGTCGACTGCCTCGGCGAGTTGTTGCTCGGCCACGAGCCGTTGCGCCATCATCAGAGCCTCTTGGGGGCTGGCGATGGGCGGCCCGGTGGCCAGGCGCTTACGGGGTTGCCAAACCCTCCCAGCGACTGCTGCCCCTGCAGCTTGACTTGACTGCTCTTGCGTCACGACGAAAAGTCTCCGGGCTCAGAGGAAAAAAAGCGATGCCAAAAACGTACGCCGACCTCATGGTCGAGGTTCGCAACAGCACCACCGCGGTTGGGCTCGACGAGCTGCACCGCCGCATCGAGCAAGATGCAGAGCTCACGCTAGTCGATGTGCGCGAAAAGGAGGAGTTTCGTAAGGGGTTCATCCGCGGCGCCGTCAACATACCGCGCGGCTTTCTCGAGCTGCAGATCGAGAAGCGTGTACCTGACAAGTCCACGCCCATCGTCGTCTACTGCGCGGCGGGGGTGCGATCGGCACTCGCTGCCAAGAGCCTCGCGGAGCTCGGCTACACCGCTGTCGAGACGCTCAATCCGGGTTTCGTCCGTTGGAAAGACGGGGGTTACGCCTACGAGCTCCCTCCAGAACTGAGTGATGCACAGCGTGACCGCTACGCCCGCCACATCTTGCTCGACGAGGTCGGGGAGGTGGGGCAAGCCAAGCTCCTCGCCTCGAAGGTGCTGCTCCTGGGGGCGGGAGGCTTGGGCAGCCCTGCAGCGCTGTACTTGGCTGCGGCTGGCGTCGGCACGCTGGGAATCGTCGATCCAGATGTGGTGGATGCTTCCAACCTGCAACGGCAGGTCCTGCACGCAACCTCACGTTTGGGGCAGGCCAAAGTGGACAGCGCCGCGCTGGCACTCGGCGACCTGAACCCCGACGTCAACGTGGTCAAGATCGAAGAGCGCGTGGACAGCTCCAACGTTGAGCGCATCTTCAAGGGCTTCGATATTGTGGTCGACGGGTGCGACAACTTTCCAACCCGCTACCTGGTCAACGACGCTTCCGTGTGGATGAACATCCCGGTGGCTCACGGCTCCATCTTTCGCTTTGAAGGACAGGTCACGACCTTCCTTCCGAATGATGGTCCTTGCTACCGTTGCCTCTACCCGGAGCCACCGCCTCCCCACTTGGCGCCGAGCTGCGCCGAAGCGGGGGTGCTGGGCATTCTGCCGGGGCTGGTCGGCGTGTTGCAGGCCACCGAAGCCATCAAGTATTTGCTCGGCCGCGGCGATCTGCTCAAAGGTCGCCTGATTTGCTACGACTCATTGCGGATGCATTTCCGACAGCTCAAGATGCAGCGCGACCCGAACTGCCCCGTGTGCGGTCCGAGCCCGACCATTACGAGCTATGTGGACTACGATCAGTTCTGCAACGGATAGCGCGGCAGCTCGTCGCCTGCGGGCCGTCCCACTTGCTGCAAACGGCTGGTCACCAGTTGTTCGTCTTCGTCTGCGCAGTCGAGCACGAAGTAGATGGGATCACCGAGCTCGGGCGGCTTGAGGCTGGGCAAGACGGCGCCGTTGGAAAACACCCGGACGCCACCTTCGAGGCGCCGTGAGACGGCAGCATGCCCCTCGAGCCAGCTCCCTGTCGAACGGTCGCGCACCGCAACGCAGATACTGTCGTAGATATGGTAATCGGTGTTCCGAGTGGTGTAGACGAAGCGGCGACGCCGCTCTTTTCCGCGATAGCCCATACGCGCGATTCATGCCAAATAGCGGCGCTCTGGGCCAAGTTTGGTTCGCTTGCGGCGTCAACTTGGCTTCCTCGAGCCGCCGATGGGACGATCGGCTCTGTGCCACCTCCCCCCGGTCCCGGCTTGGTCAAAGTGCGGCGAGGGCCGATTGTCTGCCGCCGAGACGTTCAGCTGCTCAAAGTGCAAGAGGCCTGGCTTGCGGCCGTGCTCGCCAACGCTGACGTGATGAGTGAGGGCAGCACCGTCGAAGAGGAAGGCGGAGCGGTTTACTATGGCTCCACCAGCATTCGTTGCCATCTCGATGTCGGCGCTTTGACCACGGCCATGGGCGAACAGCTGGAGCCCGAGGCCTTAGCGCACGCTGTGGTGGTCGATCCACACACGCGCTTGCGATTGGTTCGCCTCGCGCATCGCGAAGCGGTTGTGCGGGCAGGGGGGCCGCTCAACGTGATGTATGCGGAGCTGAGCGCGCAGGTGCTCGACTCCGAGCGCAGCGACGACGCGGTGATCGCGCTTGCTTTCGATGTCGACTTGAGCGCGGCGCTGGCCAGGTTGCAGAAACGCGCGGGCTCGGCTGACTAGGGCTGGCTCACGGCCAGTGCTGAGCGCTCGAGGTACCAACCCATGGGGCTGGTTGGTTGTGTGTGCCCTCACTTCTCGAGCCGCCCGCGCAACACATCGCGGCGCGTGGCTCAGATTGTGGCGCGTTTCCGTCGACCTACCGGGCGGGCTTGACGCGCAACGCTACGTGATGGACACGACCCGCGGTGCCACGGATGCCGAGCAAGAAGGGCCCGAAACAGAATGACGGTGACGCGAAGGTCATTCGCGTCGCCTTCGGAAAAGGTGGCGGGCGAATCGAGCAAGACCCCTCGCCCGAGTTGACCCCTCTGCCCGAGCCAACTGGAAAAGAGCCTCTCGCAGACGTGTACACGCAAACCGAGGTGGCCCGCTTGTTGCGCGTTTCGCGCGGGCGACTGCGCTCGCTCGATCGCGCCGGTATCGTTTCGCCCAGTGGCCGACGTCGCGGTCGACGCGCTTACACATTCAGTGACATCATTGCGCTGCGTGTCGCTCGAGATCTGCTGCTCAACAAAGTGCGCTTGCGTGATGTGACGCGATCGATTCGTCGCATCAAAGAAATGCTGCCCAAAGTGACGCGGCCGTTGAGTGAGCTGCGCGTCGCCTCGGATGGCAGGCAGGTCGTGGTGCGTAGCGACGAGGGTTCTTTCGAGCCGCTCACGGGGCAGACGCTGCTCGACTTCGAGATCCGGCAGCTGCATGAAGATGTCGTGCGGGTCTTGCGTCCGGCGGCTGGACGAGATTGTGCGCGCATTGCCTACGAGCTCTACTTGCAGGCGAGCCAGCTCGACGAAGACCCCGACACCATGGATGAGGCCGAGGACCTGTACCGCCAGGCGCTCAAGTACGATCCGTGGTTGGCCATCGTCTACACCAATCTTGGCAACATCCGCTTTCGACGCGGCGACGAGGAGCAGGCCGAGAAGTTGTACCGCTGTGCCCTCGAGATCGAGCGCCATCAGCCAGAGGCGCAGTACAACCTCGGCTACTTGATGTTGCATCGGGGCGAGCCGCGCAAAGCCACAGAGTATTTCGAGGGTGCGATCGCAAGCGATCCCCGCTTTGCGGACGCCTACTTCAATCTGGCGATGGCGCACGAGCAGAGCGGTAACAGCGAGACTGCGCGAGGCTGCTGGCAACAATACCTCGACATCGAGCCCACTGGCACTTGGGCTGAGATCGCCCGGCAACACCTGCGGCGCTAGTGTGCGCTGTCCAATCCGTGGTGAGCGCATCGTTCACCACGCTGCAACCGCGCGTCTGGTATTCAGAACCCAGCTGGCGGTCGAATCGTCTCGCCAGGGCAAAAGCTGTGACCGCAAGGATCAGTAGCAGAGTCTGTGGGCTCACCCAGCTGTGCGCTCCGATCGAGCAGACGCGCCTCGTCGGCGACCATCACCAACTCCATCGGCGTCTGGGCGTCTGCGAACGCCATGGCCATCCCGAAACTGAGGGTGAGCTCGACTCCAGCAGATAGCAGGGTGGATGAGGAGAGCCAGCGCCGAAACGCCTCATCCAAGCGCTTCATCTCGACCTCGGCTGCGGTCCGGTTGGTCTCAGGCATGATCAAAGCCAGCTCGAGCTCGCCAATGCGGCAGGCCACATCGACTTCACGACACATCTGAGGCAGCCAGGTGCCGAGTTGCTTCAACAAGCGCTCGCTCGCTACGTGTCCTAGCGCGTGGCGTAGCAAGAACATGTCATCGACAGCGAGCACGACGATGCTCAGCGGCGTCCAGCTGCGGCACGCCCGTGTCCATTCGTACGAAAGCCGCTGGTCAAAAGCGCAGCGGGTCCACAAGCCAGTGAGCGGATCGCGCAGTGCGCGGTCGCGTAGCTGCTTGTTGTCTCGTCTCAATCGCGCGTTCTCTTGTCGCAGGGCCTCGAGCTCCGCGTTTCTTCGCGCAATCTTGGAGTGGATGTTTCTCGACGAACAATCTCCCAGGATCCCCACAGAATGTGCGGTATCGGAGCCTCGCGTTTAGGGCCAAGTTTTCGGGCCCGAGCGAGAGCCGGGGCCGAAAACATCAGGGCGCAGCATCGCGACGGCTCTTGGTGTGTCGTAGCGTAGCTGCCTCAGCTTCAGGGCGCGCCCACCGTTGTGACAGGGGCCTGACCTGCTCCGCGGAGGTCGTGGTGATGCGCAAATAGCCCAAGATGAGCCCACCGAAGGTGCCTGCTGCGCCGACCCACCACAAGGACAGTGAGGGCCACGTGATGCAGGCCCAGAGCGCGGCGAACATGGGTACGCTCCAAGCGCTAAAGCGCCGGTCGACCGCCAAGGCCCCCACGGCTGCCACGACGAAACCAACGAAAGCCAGAAGAGCGAAGCTGCCATTCAAGCTCGTGCCGATCGTTTCGCCGATCGGCCAGCTCGCGGTCATGGCTCCGTACATGATGATCATCGTGAGCTGCGTACGTAGCCCGGAGGCGTTGGCCGTCAAGCGCTTGCGCACCGCGTAGCCAGCGATGAGCACCCCCACGAGCAACAGGCCGTAGCTGAGCGCCATCATCAAGTGATCGAGGCGAACCCACCCCTTGTCGGCGAGCAGCGCCAGCAGGGCGTGACAGGGAAGCCAGAGTCCACCAACGACGAAGGCAGCTACTGCACGGGTGCGGTCGCCCACCGTCGGATCTGCTTCGCGACGCAGGCGTTCGAGCTCAGTAGCAGCGCGTCGTTCGGGGGTGCGCTTGTCGTCCACGCGGGGGGCGAGGTTGGGCTCATAAATGGGAAGCGCGGGCAGCAGGGCTGCCGCCGCACCAGCCGAGCCATGAGTGAGCTCGAACTCGATCATCATCTCGAGCGCTTCTTGCAGTTGCTCACGTGCGCGGGTGTTGCCGATCCAAATTTGCAGGGCGTGGCTGAAACCGAAACGACAGGCGTTGAAACAGTTGTAGAGCTTGGCTTTGTCTTCCCGCGCGGCCGAGCCGACGCTGAGTTGCTCGCGAAGCTCCTCCAATTGCAATGCCGATTGCTCGCCGAGCAGCACGCTGTCGCGGTGCTGTAGGAACAACTCGAGCGCGTTGGCAAAAGCAGCAGCGGTCTGATAGCGGTGCTCACGTTCGCGATGCATGGCTCGATGGCAGATCATGGCCAGCTCGTGCGGAACGGTGCTGTCGTAGTCTTGCGGAGCTGATGCATAGGCGCGGGTCAACATCATCATGATGCTGCCACCGTCATGGGGGGGCGCATCGGTGAGCAGATCGTGAAGGACGGCACCGAGCAGGTACACATCCGTACGGGCGTCGATGCGAGGGCCGTCTCCACACGCCATTTCGGGCGCCATGTAGGCCGGTGTACCAGTGACTCGGTCGACTTCGCTTGCAAGCGGCACGCCGGCGATGCCGTCGCGCCTGGTGCTCACGGCGATTCCCCAATCGACCAAGTAGACCTCACCGAAGCTGCCGATCATGACGTTTTCTGGCTTGAGATCGCGATGGACGATGCCTTTGCAGTGGGCGAAGTGTACCGCTTTGGCGACCTCGATGAGGCGCCTGAGGTTCTCGACCAGTCGCCGCATCGCTGCGCCAGGACCCGCTTGGCGTTGCTCATCGAGCAGCTCTTGCCAGCTCGTGCCCTCGATGCGTTTCATGACGATGAGGGGACGGTCTTCCTCATCGCGGCCGATGGTGTGGATTGGCACCAGGTTGGGGTGTTGCAGTGCGCCAGCAATTCGTGCCTCACGCAGCAACTGGCCAGTCATCGCGGTGTCGCCTACCGCCTCTGGACGAAGGCTCTTGACCGCGATTTCGCGCTGCAGCGGGGTCTGCGTAGCGGCCCAAACGACTCCCATGCCGCCCTCTCCGAGCACCGACGCGAGCTCGATGTGCGCTTGGCCGGCCTCTGACGCGATCGTGGAGAGCGCTGGTAGCTCATTGACTTGCTGGTCGGCGGTCAATGCACGCAAGCTCGGTACGATCGTGCCCTTTGGGTCGACGTCCATCGTTGCCAGCTCGATGCCGCGAACGTCCCACTCGGCCGTGAGCTTCGCGCGGAGCTGAGACTCGGCGCTGCCCGCTCCCTCGTCGTCGGCTGAATGGGCCATTCGGGCAAGGACACTCGAACGGCTGCGTACCGTCAAGCAAAGGTGCTACAAGTGCCGACCGAGGTAGCATGAGCGACGGCGATCGGAGCAGTCCTTTCTCGGATGACGACGAGCTGCAGACGGACGTAGAGCGGTCACTCACGCCCATGCGTGGCGCCGAGTCGGGGTCGAGCGGACCTGGTGTCCGGATCCCCGACGCTTGGGACGCCGACTTCGAACAAGCGCCTAGATCGGGGCCACCCTCGCTCGAGACGCCGCTGGCAAGCGCTCCGCCAGCCCGTGCCGCCGGTCTGATGCAGGCTCGAGTGATCCTTGCCAGTGCGGCGCTTTTGCTGCTTTGCGCCATAGCCGGCGCTGTGGCGTGGCAATTGTCGGGCCCAGCGGCTGCTCCGGCCCAGACGGCCGCGCCCAAGCCGGTCGCATCCTCGGTCAGCGCGCCGCCGAGCAGCTTGGCCTCCACCACCAGCACGCGCTCAGCGACGGCGCCAAGCGCAAGCGAGCGGCCTGCGCCCAAGCCGCCGCAAACACCGCCTCGCTGCTTTGCGAGCTTGCTGCCTGACGCTGCTTTTGGGCCGGGCCCCCCGCCGTCCGAGTTGTCGGCATGTTGTCGGGACCGCCGCGCTTATGGGGGAACGCTGAGACTCAAGTCGGCGCTGGTTGCCGCTGGCGGTCCAACCAACGTCACCGAGGCGATGCGCGAGTGGTCGAAGCTCGGCTGGTACGAGATCGCTGCCTACGGCCTGTTGCGGTCCCAGTGCTGTCCAGATGCGCCAGCCCTGACCGCCCCCAAGCTGATCGCCGCCTGCAAGCTGGAGGCTGCCCTGGCAGTGATCGCCAATTCGATGGACGACGCCGCTCAGATGGATCGCGCGGCGAAAGCATTCCATCGAGCCGCCCGCTGTATCGCGCTATCAGGTGCGGCCGAGATCTTTGGTCGTTTTGATCCGCCTTACGGCGGAGAGCGCAAGTACTTCGACCGAATCGCCGAGCGGGTTCGCAAGGCCCGCGCACGGTAGAGCCAAAACCAAGAGGATCAATCCGACAGGGCTTCGCGAAGCAGCTCGCGGGTGCGGTTTGGGTCAGCGGCTCCCCGACTGGCACGCATCACCTGGCCCAAGAAGAAACCGAGCAGGTTGGTCTTGCCCTCGCGGTAGCGCTGCACCTCATCGGGATGCTCAGTCAGCGTTTTGGCGACCAGTTGCTCGAGCTGTCCATCGTCGTCGAGCTGGGTGATGCCGAGTCGCGCGACAACGTCACTTGGGTCGTCGCCGCTCTTGACCATTTCAGTCAAAACGCGCTTCGCAGCCGCAGAGGGGACGTCGCCCTTGTCCACCAAGGCCAACAAGTCGGCCAGTTGGGCACCGCTGAGCGGCAACGCGGCCTTCTGCGTGTTCTTGAGCTCGCCTTGCAGCTCGTTGACCACCCACTTTGCAGCTGCTGACGGATCGGCCTGGCAGCTGACCGCTTGCTCGAAGATGTCAGCGAGCTGTGCGTGCTGGGCCAACACGCGGGCGCTGGTGGTCGCGATGCCGAGCTCCGCCGTATAACGGTCGGCGCGTGCCTGGCTGGCGGCGTCCAGCGGTGTCGGCTCTGCTGCGGGGGACGCGGCGGCTGCGGGCGCGCTTGCTGCTGGACTTGGCGCTTTTTGTTCGTCAGCTCTGGCAGCGACGATCTTCGCCCAACCATCGCGCAGCGTGACGGTGCGGTTGAACACCAGGGCCGTGGGCTTGCTGTCCAGCAAGTCGACACAATAGTAGCCCTGTCGCTCGAACTGGTAGCTCGATCCGGGCGGCGCTTCAGCCACGCTCGGCTCGATCTTGCAGCCTTCGAGGCGCTTCAACGACTCGGGGTTGAGGTCGTCGGCGCCCTCGGGCCGCTCTACGCAGAAGAGGCGATCGTAGAGCCGCACCGCGCAGTCGAGGGCGTGGTCGGCGCTGACCCAATGCACCGTGCCTTTGACCTTGCGACCAGCGGGTAGCGAGCCGAGCGTGTCAGGATCGTAGCTGCAGCGCAGCTCCACCACCTCGCCGGCCTCGTCCTCGATTACTTCATCGCAGCGGATCACGTAGCCGTAGCGCAAGCGGACCTCGCGGTTCGGGGCGAGCCTGTAGTACTTCTTTGGCGGGTCCTTTCGAAAGTCTTCCCGTTCGATGTAGATGACGCGCGAGAGGGGGACTTGGCGTGAGCCGCTCTCGCCGACATCCGCCGGAAAGCAGGGGGCGTCGAGCTGCTCGACTTGGCCCTCGGGGTAGTTGCTGAGCACGACCTTCAGGGGTTGCAGCACGCACATGGCGCGCGGCGCCTTGTGGTTCAAGTCGTCGCGGAGGCAGTACTCGAGCTTGCCGATGTCGACGGTGCTGTTGTTCTTGGCTACGCCGATCATCTCGCAGAAAGCGCGAATCGCGGCAGGCGTGTAGCCCCGTCTGCGCATCCCGGCGACGGTCGGCATGCGTGGGTCGTCCCAGCCTTCGACTTGCCCTTCGGCGACGAGGAGCGCGAGCTTGCGCTTGCTCATCACCGTGTAGCTCAGGTTGAGGCGCGCAAACTCATACTGTTGCGGCTGGCAGCTCAGCTCGCTGTGGGCAATGACCCAGTCGTAAAGCTCTCGGTTGTTCTCGAACTCGAGGGTGCAGATTGAGTGGGTGATGCCTTCGATGGCATCGCTGAGACAGTGCGTGAAGTCGTACAGTGGGTAGATGCACCAGTCCTTGCCGGTCCGGTAATGCGCGGCATGTTTGATGCGGTACAGCAGCGGATCGCGCATCTTCATGTTGGGCGAAGCCATGTCGATCTTGGCCCGCAACACGTGCTCGCCCTCGGCAAACTCACCAGCGCGCATGCGCGCGAACAAGTCGAGGTTCTCTTCGACGCTGCGCTCGCGGTGAGGGCTTGGTCTTCCGGGCTCGGTGATCGTGCCGCGATAAGAGCGCACTTGTTCCTCGCTCAGGCTGCACACATAGGCCTTGCCGATCTCGATGAGATGCACCGCATGAGCGTAGAGCTGCTCGAAATAGTCCGAGGCGAACAGCAGCTTGTCTTTCCAGTCGAAGCCGAGCCAGCGGATGTCGTGTTGGATCGACTCGACGAACTCGATGTCTTCAGTGGTCGGATTGGTGTCGTCGAAGCGCAAGTGGCAGTGGCCGTCGTAGGCGCGCGCCAGCCCGAAGTTCAAACAGATCGCTTTGGCATGCCCGATGTGCAGATAACCATTGGGCTCAGGTGGAAAGCGGGTCACGACTGTGCTGTGCTTTCCCGATTCCAGATCGGCGTCGATGATGTCGCGGATGAAGTTCTGCGGTCCGCTTGGGGTGCTGGTCGACATGCTCGGCGGATAGCGCAGCTTTGTCAGCGAGACCAGCTGCGCCTCGAAGCGGCAAGCAGATCGAGCTTTGCTCGTGCCTGGCCAAGATCAGCGAAGCAGGCCAGTGCGAAGCGGTATTGGGGTGGGGTTCCGTAGCCGGAAGCCGGCCCGCGCTGCTCAGCTGCAGGCGAGCGGTTCTTCACCCCGCGATGCAACGGTCCGCTCCTCAGCTGCGGCGCGGCGGGTCCAACTGCGGATTTGGGCCGGCGCTTCGACGCTGGGGCAAAGCTCGTTCAGGGGGCAGCAAGAGCACGAGGGCTTCTTGCTCTTGCAGACGTAGCGGCCGTGCAAGACCAGTCGGTGGCCCAAGTCGATCCAAGCACGCTTGGGAAAGAGCGCACACAGGGCGCGCTCCACTTTGACGGGGTCCTTTTCCGCAGTCAGGTCGAGCCGCCGTGACACCCTTCCGACATGGGTGTCCACGGTGATTCCGGTAGCGATGCCAAACGCGGTGCCGAGCACCACATTGGCCGTCTTTCGGGCCACGCCAGGCAAGCTGATCAGTGCTTCCATGGTTGAGGGTACCTGCCCGTCGAAACGCTCACAGAGCATCTGGGCTGCCCCTTGGATCGACTTGGCCTTGTTGCGGAAGAAGCCGGTTGGCTTGATCAAGGCCTGGACTTGGGCGGGCTTGGCGCGAGCGAGCGCTGCTGGGTCCGGCCAGCGCGAAAACAGTGCTGGCGTGACCCGATTGACCATCTTGTCGGTGCTCTGGGCGCTGAGGATGGTAGCGACCAACAGCTGCCACGGCCCGTCGTGATCGAGCTCGCAGCGGGGCTGAACGATGGCGCGTCGGAGGCGCTTGTGCAGAGAAGCGGCGCGCTTCTTGGTCGGTTCGAGCTCGCTCATCGGTCAGAGCCTATTGCCCCGGGGGCCTGACCGCCAACCCTGCATTGAAGCGCCCATGGTGCAGAATCACGAGCTGTGCTGAATCCCGCGCTGTGCTGAATCGCGCTGCTGTGTTAGGTCCCCGGGTGCATGTGTGGCTTTGTCGGCATGGTTGCCCGCGGGGACGTTGCGGCGGAGATCCATATTGGCTTGCAGGCCATCCAACACCGTGGTCAGGACTCGGCGGGCATCGCCACGATCAACTACGCGGGCGACCGCTTCACCATGCGGCGAGGGTTGGGCATCGCTGCCCAAGCGCTCGACAGTGACGATCTGTCTGCCTTGTGCGGCGGGCCCATTGGCCTCGGCCATGTCCGCTATCCCACGATAGGGCAGGGCAAGTTGGAGGACGCGCAGCCGTTCTTCTATCGACAGCCTGGCATCTTGATGGCCCACAACGGCAACGTCACCAACTACCGCGAGCTGCAGCAAGGCTTGGCGGGTCGGAGCATTCACTTGCTGTCTCGTTGTGACGTCGAGCCCGCCCTGTGCGAGCTCGCTGATGCGCTGATGCGTCGCCGCAACGCGGAGCACACCTTGGACGACGTGATCGTTGGTCTGAAGACGGTTCAGGCCCGGGTGCGCGGCGCCTATTCGATCGTTGCGGCTTTACGACTGGACGGCGAGCCAAGCTTGGTGGTGCTGCGCGATCCGCGAGGCATTCGGCCGGCCATCGTGGGGCGCCGCGACGACGGAGCGTGGTTGGCAGCAAGCGAATCCGTTGCGCTCGACACCTTGGCCTTCGAGCGCGCCTTCGAGCCTCCTGCGGGTGAGGCGGTGGTGCTCCGGGCCGAGCAGGAGCCCATCAGGGTGGCGCTCGAACGCGATACGCCGGCGCCCTGCGTGTTCGAGCACATTTACTTCGCCCGCCCAGATTCTCACATCGATGGTCGCATCGTGTATGAGGTTCGGCTCGGCTTCGGCCGGGCCCTGGCCGAGCGGGTGAGAGCCAAGAGCATCGAGGCGGACGTAGTGATTCCCGTGCCGGACACCGCGCGTCCAGCGGCCGCCGCGATGGCGGAGCTACTCGGCCTGCCCTTGCGCGAGGGTTTCATCAAGAACCGCTACAGTGGGCGCACGTTCATCATGCCCGATCCGGCTGCACGCCGAGCCGCCCTACGTTTGAAGCTCAATACCCTGCCGAGCGAAATTCGGGATCGACGGGTTTTGCTGATCGACGACTCCATCGTGCGGGGAACGACTCTGCGGCGCGTGATCAGCGCGCTGCGAGGAGCGGGTGCGCGTAGCGTAGACTTGGCCATCCACTCACCGCCGGTTCGCCACCCCTGTTTCTACGGCATCGACATGTCCACCGAAGAAGAGTTGTTCGCGGAGCGTTTCGCGGGCGATTTGCCCTCGGTCGAGCTTCAAGCCGCTCAGGCTCTTGGGGCTGACTCGTTGACCTACTTGCCTGTCGAGGCCTTGGACGAGTCCTTCGGGAGCACGCGCTGCGCAGCTTGCTTCGATGGCTGCTATCCCACCGAAGTCAGCCCCGCGGACCGAGAGGCGATTTGTGCCGATCGACGCGTGGCGAGCCAACGCTGAGCCGTGGCGTAGGCTGGGTCCGCACCCGCATCCGCGTGCGGGAAAGCGAATGGCCGTAGGGGCATCTCGGGCGGTTTTTTCCCGCCCGCGTCCGAGTCCGCGTCCGGGTCCGCATCTGCGTCCGTGTCCGGGTCCGCGTCTGTGTCCGTGTCCGGGTCCGCGTCCGCGTCCGGGGCGCGTCAGCGTCCGAATCGGCGTGAGTGACACCGAATGGCTG
>CAZRGL010000276.1:0-14248 GCA_964599485.1 uncultured Polyangiaceae bacterium | reverse complement strand
CCCCTGCATGCCTGGCACGCTGATGTTCGAAGGCTGCCTGCAGGCGATGGCCTTCTATCTGAGCGCCCTCGGCTTCACACTGGAGCGGGATGGTTGGCTCTTCGAGCCCGTGCCCGAGCAGCCTTACCAGATGCGTTGTCGTGGCCAGGTGCTGCCGAGCTCCTCGCTGTTGGTATACGAGATCTTCGTCGAAGAGCTCGTCGGTGGGCCCCAGCCCACGCTCTACGCCGATCTGCTCTGCACCGTCGACGGACTGAAGGCGTTTCACTGCCGCCGAATGGCCTTGCGCTTGGCGCCAGGTTGGCCCCTCGACACGCACGGAGCGCTCGCGAAGCGACCTCCGGATCCAGAGCCCGTGGCGAGCAGTGACGGCTTCCCCTTCGACTACGCCTCGCTGTTGGCCTGCGCCTGGGGCAAGCCTTCAGCGGCGTTCGGACCGCCCTACCGCGTATTCGACAACCACCGCAGGGTGGCCCGCCTGCCTGGTCCGCCCTACCACTTCTTGTCGCGTGTGACCCACATCGACGGAACCTTCGGTGACATGACGGCCGGTTCGAGCGTTGAGGTCGCCTACGACATGCCGCCTGATGCATGGTACTTCGAAGAGAACGGCTGCCGCTCCATGCCCTTCTGCGTGCTGATGGAAGCGGCGCTGCAGCCCTGCGGTTGGCTCGCCTCCTTCGTGGGCAGCGCCCTGACCAGCCAAGAAGACCTCTGCTTTCGCAACCTCGACGGTACGGGCACCCTGCTTCGCGAGTTGCTCCCCGGCGATGGCACGCTCAGAACGCGCGCCAAGATCACCAACATCTCTCAGTCGGCCGGAATGATCATCGAGTCCTTCGAGGTCAGCTGCTTCGTCGACGACGAGCTCGTCTACGAGATGTCGACCGTCTTCGGCTTCTTTCCAGCGATCGCACTGCAGAACCAACAGGGTTTGTCGACCACCGACGAGCAGCGCGCTCTGCTCGATGCACCCAGCGAACGAAGCGTCAATCTCGCTTCCAGTCCAGAGGCCTATTGCGGCGGGCGTGCAAAGCTAGCGCGTCCCTTCTTGCGGATGCTCGACCGCATCAGTGGCATTTGGCCCCGTGGTGGTGTCGCCGGATTGGGGCGCTACCGCGGCGAAAAAGACGTCGGTGCAGAGGCTTGGTTCTTCAAGGCCCACTTCTTCCAAGATCCCGTGCAGCCGGGCTCGCTGGGGATCGAGGCCATGGTGCAGCTATTGCAATTCGCCATGCTCGATCGCGGCATGGCTGAAGGGCTGGGACGCGTGCGTTTCGAGTCGATAGCAGTCGGTAAGCCGCTCACCTGGAAGTATCGCGGCCAAGTGGTGCCTCGCAACAAGCTCATCACCACAACGCTCGACATCACCGAGATCGGTCGGGACGAGCAAGGACCGTTCGCGGTAGCCGAGGCTTCGCTGTGGGTGGACGGAATGCGCATCTACGAGGCCAGCAATCTGGCCATGCGCGTGGTGTCGACGGCTGCAACAGATGGTGGTGAAGAGCTGCTCGATCCTTCTCGGGACACCTGGTTGGCCGATCACTGTCCAACCTGGACCCTGCCGGCTTTGCCCATGATGTCGATGGTCGACCGAATGGCTGCTGCCGCTCTGGCCCATGTCGGTAGTGGGGCGGTGGTCGAAGTGTGCGACGTGCTTGCGAGCCGTTGGCTGGTGCTCGGCGAGCCAGTGCGGGTGCGTACTGAGGTGACAGCAAGCCAAGACGGCTTTGACCACGTCGTTTTGTCCGCTTGGCGCGAATCGTCACGACCCGAGTTGAGTCGCTTCGAACCCGTCGCCAGCGCCCGCGTGCGTGTCGCCGCGACCTATGATGAGTTGGCCCCTCCCGCGCCGTTGCCGCCCCTCGAAGCTACGGGCAGTGATGAAGGTGGGGCTGAGCCAGCGCTTCCTTACAGTGACGGGAGCTTGTTTCACGGTCCCGCGTTCCAGCTCCTACGCTCTGTGCAAAAAGGCGAGGGGGGCTCTCGGACCGAGTTAGACGCATCCGGAGGCTCGGTGCCGCTCGGTGTGCTCAACCAAGCCCTGCTCGATGCCGCCACCCACGGCATTCCCCACGACGCACTCAGTCAATGGTCGAGCGACATTGGTTCCGATCTCGTTGCCTACCCCTACCGGATTGCGCGACTGCAGCTCTTTGGACCGACGCCGTCAGCGGGCAAGGTGCGCTGCGAGACCCGCTTTGCCGGCTTTGATGGCGAGCCGCGCTTGCCAATGTTCCAAATCCAGCTCTGGGCCGAAGAGAAGTTGTGGTGTGCTTTCTCGCTGACCGAGGTGCTGCTGCCTAAGGGGCCCATTGGTATGGCGCCTCCACCACTGCGTCGTGCCTTCTTGAGGGATCGTCAGCCCGTACCTGGGCTGGGTCTGTCGCACAGCGACAAAGATGGCAAGAGCCAGCGCTGCGACGACGATCGCACCAGCTTGAGCCGAGCCGATCTGAAGGCTAGCGACTGGCTGCCTGGTACGGTGGCGGCCCTCTACGAGGCCGAGCCGCAGCTCGATTTACTCACGCAAGTTGCCGTCAAGGACCATGTTGCCCGGCGCGCAGCAGTTCACCCGGCAACTGTGCGGCTTCTGCAAGACGCAGCCGTCGCCGCCGCTCGTCCCCTGCGTCGCTACCCGCTTCGCATCCAGAGCAGTGGCTCACAGATCGTGGTGCACGATGCTGGCGAGCCCACGCTCGACATCACACCAGTGCGGGCCTTTTGGGACGAGCACTTCGCGGTTGGCCGCTGGCCCGTCGAGGACCTCTATTATGGGCTCATCGAACGCTTCGTTGGTGAGGTGCACATCGAGGATCCAAGCGCCTTCGAGGCAATCCGTGGTCGCAGTGCGCTCTTCTTGGCCAACCACCAAGTAGCGATCGAATCGCTGCTGTTTTCGATTATCGCCTCGGCCCTGAGCGGTGTACCCACGCTGACTCTAGCCAAGGAGGAGCATCGCAGCAGTTGGCTCGGCCTGCTCATCAAGCATTGCTTCAGTTACCCCGGCGTCGTCGACCCTCAGGTCATCACGTATTTCGATCGGAGCAATCCCGATTCCTTGCAGGCGATCATCGCTGATCTGGCCGCGCAGATGATGGTACCCGCTGGTCGTTCGGTGATGGTGCACGTGGAGGGAACCCGCTCGCTCAGCTGTCGGCAACCGGTCCTCAAGATGACCAGCGCTTTCATCGATATGGCGCTGGCGACGCGCTGTCCCATCGTCCCAGTGCGTTTTGTTGGCGCGCTGCCCCAACAACCGCTGGCCGAACGTATCGAGGTTCCAGTCGGCATGGGTCGGCAAGACATTTGGATTGGCCGGCCCATCCATCCAGAGCGATTCGAGGCGTTGGGGTACAAAGATCGAAAACCGATTGTGATCGACGGAATCAACAGACTCGGTCCGCCCAACGCAATCGAGCAACCGTTGCCGCCGGATCCCGAGTTCGCGGCGCGCGTTGATCGGCGCATAGCCGACTCAGGCGCCAGTGCCGAGCATGCGATGTTGTTGCAGATGTTGCTCGAGCGCCATGAGGTAGGCAGCGAGACGCGCGCCCTGCTCGATGGTGCGGCTAGCGGCCAGCTCCGCGTCGCCGATGACCCCAAAGGACGCTGGCTCGCAGAGCTCGCCAGTCGCCTGTACGGTCCGCGCGGCGCTCAGATCAGCCGATGAGCTCACGCAGCGCGGCCGCGTCGATGGCGCCGTGACGCACGATGGTGCCCGGTTGATCAGCGCGCGATACGTCCACGATGGTCGACGCAGCAGCGTCGGCTCGGGTCGCCCCGCCATCGAGCACTAACGGAATACGCCCGGCGAGCTGCTCGAGCACCTGCGCTGCGGTAGTAGGAGGCGCCTTGCCGGAGAGGTTCGCACTGGGTGCGACGACAGGAAAGGGGCAGCGGGCCAGGAGGGCGCGGGCCGCCTCGTGCGCTGGCGCGCGAATCGCGAGCGTGTCGCCGCCTGCTGTGACGGCGTCGGTCACGCCCTCTCCGCGCCCCACGATCAGGGTAAGCGGTCCCGGCCAAAACGCTTGTGCTAGCTGCGCCATGCGATGGTCCCAGTTGCTCGTCAGTGCTTGCGCCTGGGCGATGTCGAGGACGTGCACGATGAGGGCTTTGTGCGCCGGCCGCCCCTTCGCAGCGAAGACTCGCGAGACCGCTTGGGCGTTGTCAGCACGGGCGCCCAAGCCGTAGACGGTCTCGGTGGGAAAGGCCACCGGCTGGCCTTCCTCCAACAACGCTGCGGCGCGTACGATTGCCGCCTCAGTGCACGGCATCAAAACGGTCATCGACCCTCGGCGATGGCTTCTGCGAGCAGCTGGTGGCAGCTCGTGATGAAACAGCTGCCGAAACACGGCACCGCATCGAGGTTGACGTGGTCCACTTTCAAGGCGGTGCCCCCCGCGCAGGAGGCGCAGACGATGTCATAGACGCCATGCGTCTCAGCCAGCGCAGCGCAAGCGAACATGTCGTCAGGGACGCAAGCGGCGCTGCTCGTAACGCCGCCATCCTGGTCCATCTCCGTCTTGTGATGGACGGTCATGATCAAGTCGACTTCATCGGGGTCCATGTCCTGCACGCTGAATCCACCTTTGAGGTGTTGGTCAATCTGGTCATCGAGCTGGAGCTGCACACAGTAGGCTAGGGTGCCGGCGTCCTGTTGGTCGAAGGGGCACTCCACGCTCAGCTGCATGCAATCACTGCGCAGCTGGATTCTTCGTTTGCCTTCATGTCGAGTGACCAGGGCGAGCTGCACCGCGATCTTCTGTCGCTCTGCCGGAATGTTGCCTGCTTGCAGATCGCAGCAGCTCTCGGCAGCGCACGGCTTGCAGGAGTTGATGATGTAGTTGACGCCTTTGGTGGAGATATCGATGAGCAGCTCATCGAGCGGACAAGCGGCCAGGCTCGTGAGTGCCATGCAGAGTGGCACGAGCAGCGCCAAGGTATGCTTGCGTGTCACCGGTCTATCTCAGAATGCTGGTAATTGTACGTCCTGCAGTGTGGGGCGAAGCACGACGATGGACAAGGTAGGCTCAAGTTCCCGCCCAGCCTCTTGCCTCCATTGCAGGACGCGCAAGTGATGTCGTAACTCTCGGTATTGGCGGGAAAGCTGAGTCCTGCGCAACCGAATAACGAACTAGCGGTGCAGCTTGTCTCTGAAGCGTGGAAGGTCATCAGCAACAAGCCCCCGCTCGGGTCCTTGAGCCCGTCAAAACCCAGGCCGCTGCCCAGATGCTTGTCGAGCTCGTCGTTCAGCGCGGAGGCGAAGCAAGCCCATTCTTTCTTCTTGCAGCTGAAGCCCATCGTGAAGCACGCGCTGTGGTCTTTGAGCTCGGCGCTTTGCAGGTCACTCGTCCCCTCCGGCACCTCTATCAGCAGCAACCGAATCGATACCTTGTAGCTCCCTTCGCTGCCCCACCAGGGAGGTGAATCGGCGTTGAACCTGCAGCAATTGTCAGACTCGCCCTCCTTTGGGGGCTCGCAGTAGATGCAGGCATTGTACAGAATCTCGATGCCCTGCTCGGTGAGCTCGATTGGAACTTGCTCGTCCGGGCAAGCGGCCACCAAAACCGCCAAACTGGTCAGCAGCGCCGCGGCGAGCAAGAATCGAAAGGGGGCACCCACAGCGCCATCCTATCAGCTTGCTCAGCCGTATTCTTCGAGCTCTTCGTACTCACCAGGCGCGAGGTTTTCGAAGCGCGTGTAGTTGGAGACGAAGCGTGTGCGCACCGTACCGGTCGGTCCATTGCGTTGCTTGGCGATGATGAGCTCGGCGATACCCCGCTCGTTGGTGGCCTCGCGGTTGTAATACTCGTCCCGATAGATGAACACGATGGTGTCGGCGTCCTGCTCGATCGCGCCTGACTCGCGCAGGTCAGCAAGCAGGGGGCGCTTGTCCTTACCGCCACGCGTTTCGACTCCGCGGTTGAGCTGCGACAGCGCGATGACCGGGACCTCGAGCTCTTTGGCCATCGCCTTGAGTCCGCGCGATATCTCGCTGATTTCTTGTTCGCGACTGGCAGCCCCGCGTCGCCCCTGCATCAGCTGCAGATAGTCGATCACCACCAGCCCGAGCCCTGGCAGATTCGAGTTGGCTGCGCGTTGGCGCGAATACTCTGCTTGTAGACGACGCACCTTGGCGCGCAGCTCGAGCAACGTGATGGCCGGGGAGTCGTCGATCCAAATCGGCAAGTTGGCGAGCACGGACGCGGCTGCGGTCAGGTTCTGCCAGTCGTCCTGCGACAAGAAGCCGCGTCGCAACTTGCCGACATCGACCCGTGCCTCAGAGCACACCATGCGCGCTGCGACCTGCTCTTTCGGCATCTCGAGCGAGAACACCGCTACTCCATGACCGGGTTGCTCAGCCTCAGTTGCGCCGTAACCGTTTTCGCTGGGCCCGGGCACGCTCACGCGCTGAGACTGCGCAACGTTTACTGCGACGTTGAGGACGAATGAGGTTTTCCCCATGCCGGGACGGGCCGCGACGATCACCAGATCGCCGCTGTGTAGACCAGCGGTCTTCTTGTCGAGATCCACGAATCGTGTCGGTACACCGGTGACTTGGTCGCCTCGCTCGGCAGCTGCCGAGATTTGCTGGAAGGTGGTGGTGAGCACGTCCTTGAGCGGATGGACCGTGCTCGTCTCTGGCGTACGAGCGATGTCGTAGAGGGCTTGCTCAGCGCCATCGATGAAGGCTTGGGTCTCGCCAACATCGCCGTAGCCCTCCGCCGCGTACTTCTGGCATGCAGCGATCAAACGGCGAACGCGCCACTTCTCCTTCACGATGCGGGCGTGATGGGTGATGTGGGCAACCGCTGGTGTCGCGTCGACCAGCTCGCCAAGGTATTTGGCGCCACCAATGCGCTGGATCTGCTCTCGGTTGCGAAGCCAGCTGGCCACCGACACGACATCGATTGGCGAGCCCTGCTCGCTCAGCTCGTGGCAGGCTTTGAAGATGAGACCGTTGGCCTCACTGTAGAAGTGCTCGGGCGCGACGGTCTCGATGACGCGATCGAGCGCATCCCGATCGAGTAGGCAGGCGGCGAGCACTGCTGCTTCGGCGTCGAGGTCGTGCGGCGGGGTGCGGCCTGCGATCACAGGCGGCTCTCGCACAGGCTCGTTTCGGCCAAATCGGCCTCGTTGTTGCGTGTGGATGCCCGAGCTCATCGGCGGCTGTCCCCAGTTTTTCCAATTGTGACCCACAAGTTTTGGACATGCTCGTGGGATAAATCACCGACGCCCCACGGGGATTACCCGCGGGGCGTCGACAACGTTGAGATGTTGTACCAGAAAACAGCGCTCAAAAGGAAGCGACGAGTCTAGGCTTTTGCAACGACCTCAACTTCGATTTCCGCATCGACACCGCCGGCGACCTTGATGGTGACCTTATGCGTCCCGAGCTCTTTGATGACATCGGTGGCGATCTTACGACGGTCGATTTCGAAACCTTTCTCGGCGAGGGCGTCGCCGATGTCGCGCGATCCGACCGAGCCATAGAGTTTGTTCTCTTCGCCGGCCGGAGCTTCGATGGTCAACTTGACCTCGTTGAGCTTGCTCGCAAGCTCCTCAGCTTTGGCGCGTTGTTTGACGGCGCGAGCGAGCGCGACGCGTTTCTCGTGCTCGATGCGCTTGACGTTGTCTTTGGTAGCAACAGCCGCCAAGCCCCGCGGGATGAGGAAGTTTCGCGCGAACCCGGGTTTTACCCGTACGAGCTCTCCGCTGTTGCCAACGTTGGGTAGGTCCTCGGTGAGAACCACTTGAACATTGCGTGCCATGGTTTTCCCTCGCTTCGTTGACGCTGCTCAGCCAGCGAGTGTGTACGGCAACAGCGCGATGGCGCGTGCCCGCTTGATGGCCGTGGTGATGGCGCGTTGATGCTTGGCGCACGAGCCGCTGATGCGCCTCGGCACGATTTTGCCACGCTCACTGACGAAGTAGCGCAGCGCTTGAGGATCTTTGTAATCGATGCTCAAGTCTTTGTCGGCGCAGTAGCGGCAGACACGTCGCCGCCCACGTCGTCGCCACTGATCTTTGTCGCCGCCGCCCCTAGGGTCGTCGCGGTCGCGGTCGCGGTCTGAACCGTAGTCACCGTGGTGGCTCATGATTGCTCCTCCTTCTTGGTGTCGCTATCCGTGGCGGCTGCGTCCTTCGCCTCGGTCTTCGCGTCAGGCTTCGCTTCGGTCTTCGCGTCCGGCTTCGCCTCCGCCTCTCCCCCTTCCTTCGCTTCCTTGCCGGCGTCTGGCTTGGCACCTTCCGCACTCTTGGCATCAGCGCCTTCTTCGTTACGGAAGTCGCGGCGGCGGTAGTCGTCGCGACGCCGGCGATCGGGCGGCGGATGGTCGAGACCGAGCTCTCGCTCAATCGGGACCTCTGGCTCGTCTGGCTCGTGCGGGATGTCGAAGTCCAGCGCCAGGCCATCCTTGTGCTCACCCGCTGCGCTTGCCAACGGCACCTCTTCGCGCAATTGGATCGTTTGGAAGCGGATCACGCTGTCGTCGAGCTTGAGCTGTCGCTCGAGCTCGGCCACGACGCCGCCGCTACCGAGGTACTTCAAGTAGACATACACGCCCCGGTGATGCTTCTTGATTGGGAACGCCAACCTGCGCTGCCCCCAAAGCTCCGCCTCGGTCAGGATGGCATCGTTGCCCTTGATGGCGCCATCTACCCGGCTGGCTACTTTGTCGGCTTTCTCTTTGTCCGTGTTGGGCCTGAGAATGTAGATGGTTTCGTATTCTCGTGCGTGGCCCGGCGCTAGTGCGACTCGGCTCATAGCCTCTCCTCCTGGTCAAGTGGCCCCGCAGGTGATTCCGCGGAGCGAGAAGTGAAGACGATTATTGCTCCCCAGCTTCGGGGTCCGCCTCGGTGGGCGGCGCCTCTGGCTTGGGAGCCTTCTTCTTCTTTGGTCTGGTGTTGGTCCTCTTGATTGCGGCATCAAAGCCGCGGGCGGCGATGTCTAGCACACTTTTCGCCCCGTTCTTCAAGAATTGTGGCAACTGATCCTGCTCTTCGGCCGAGAACCTGCTCAGAACGTAGTCGGCGACCTCACCACGAAAGCTTGCCGGAGGTCGACCGATGCCCATGCGCACGCGACAGAACTCCGGTGTCCCGAGCCGCCCGAGGATCGAGCGCAGGCCGTTGTGCCCGGCGTGGCCGCCCCCTTTCTTGAGGCGAACGCTGCCGAAAGGCAGGTCCAGCTCGTCATGCACGACGATGATCGCGCTCGGCTCGACCTTGAAGAACGCGGCGCAGGGCTGCACCGAGCTGCCCGACAGGTTCATGTAGGTCATCGGCTTGAACAGCATCGCGTCGGCGCGCCCCAGCACCGCGCGGGTGAAGACGCCCGAGAACTTCTTGCGAAATGGCGTGCAGTCCGCTTGGCGCGCCAAGTGGTCGACCGTCATGAAGCCGATGTTGTGTCGATGATCGGCGTACTCGCTGCCAGGATTACCAAGTCCAACGACGAGCAGCATCGCATCGAGGTGTTTTGAGCGCCGCCGCCCAAAGAGCAGCAGCGCTCATGGCGCTCAGCTATCGCCGCCTTCGGTCGGAGCGGCAGACTTCTCGCCTTCGCCCTCTTCTCCTTCAGCGCCTTCTTCACCCTCTTCGCCCTCTTCACCCTCTTCCGGCTCGAGGTCTTCCTCGATGACGCGCGGCGGAATGACCATCAGCAGCTTGCGGTCCTCGGGGATCAGCGGTTCGACATTCTCGGGCATGGCAAGATCCCTGACCCTGATCAGGTCGTTGATCTCGAGCTCCGAGACATCGTGCTCGATGACGGTAGGAATGTCGGCAGGAAAACAGCGAAGGTTGATTTCGCGAATGTTGACCAACAAGGTCCCGCCAGCTTGCTCGCCTTTGCTCTTTCCAGTGGCGCGGAAGGGGATATTGACCTCCACTTTCTTCGCCACGTCGACAGCGACGAGGTCTGCGTGAAGCATCTGACGCGATAGCGGGTGCAAGGTGAGGTCTTTGACCATCACTGGGAAGCTATCGCCACCTTCGATCTCGAGCTGGATGATCGAGTTGCGCCCTCGCTCAGAGGTGAGGATGCCGCGCAGCAACTTGCCGTCGACAGCCAGGCTCTGAGAGGGTCTGCGGTTGCCATAAGCGATGGTAGGGACCATACCGGTGGCGCGCAGCCGCCGCGAAGGGCCTTTGCCGTGTTCCGTGCGAAGGGTTGCTTTGAGGGTGGTGGTTTGCATGCTTCAACCTCTTTGGGAGCTCCAATGAAAAGAGGAGCTCAAACGAACAGTGGATCTCAAACGAACAGTGAGCTCACCGAATCTGAGTGGTGAATACGGCGGATCGCCTCGCCGAGTAGGGGCGCGATGCTCACGACCTTGATGCGGTCGCAGGCCTTGGCGGCGTCGCTGAGAGGTACGGTGTCGGTGACGATGACCTCGTCGAGGGCCGATGCTTGGATGCGCTTGATGGCTGGTCCCGAGAGCACTGGGTGGGTGACGCTGGCCGACACCGTCTCGGCGCCCGCGTCCTTGAGCGCACGAGCGGCGTTGCACATGGTGCCGGCAGTGTCGAGAATGTCGTCGACGATGATGCAGCGCTTGCCTTGCACGTCGCCAATGATGTTCATGACGATGCTCTCGTTGGCTTGCTCGCGCCGCTTGTCGATGATGGCGAGGGTGCCATTGAGTCGCTTGGAATACGCCCTGGCGCGCTCTGTGCCGCCCGCGTCGGGCGAAACGATCACCGCACCCATGTAGTGGTCGTACAGGTGGTGCTGCAGCAGCGCGGGCATGGCGAAGAGGTGATCGACGGGGATGTTGAAGAAGCCTTGGATCTGCCCAGCGTGTAGATCGATACACACCACGCGATTGACTCCGCTGGCCTCGAGTAGCTCGGCGACGAGCTTCGAGGTGATCGGGGTGCGCGGGGCCACTTTCCGGTCCTGACGCGCGTAGCCGTAATAAGGGATCACAGCGGTGATCGAGCCGGCCGAGGCGCGCCGCAGCGCGTCGACCATGATGAGCAGCTCCATCACCCGATCGTTGACCGGCGCACAAGTGGGCTGGACGACATAAGTGTCGACTCCCCGGACGTTCTCCTTGATGAGCGTAAAGGTCTCACCGTCTGAGAATTGGGTCACCTGCGATCGCCCCAAGGGACAGTCCAGGAACTTACAGATCTTCTCTGCCAACGCGGGGTTTGCGTTGCCCGAGAAGATGCTCATGCCTCTGTTGCCCAGCACGGTTGCCTCGCGAATAATAGGGATAAGGGGCGCCGCTTATAGCGACCGACCTTGGGGGAGTCAATGGGCACCAATGGTGCGGCTCAGGTGTTTACTTTGTAAACTTTCAATTCCAGGCCTTGGTGTCGGCTCCAAGCCGGTATAGTGTGGCGATACGTTCCGGCAGGGTTGGTCCCGCCGGACACGCCATCCGGCGGAATGAGCAACGAACCAAAACACCGGATGCGGGCCTGCTTCGTTGGGAAGACGGATGTCGGGCTTCTGCGCGATCGCAACGAGGATTCCTTCATCGTTTTCCCGGAGTATCGTTTCGCGGCGGTTGCTGATGGGATGGGTGGACATCTTTCGGGTGACGTGGCCAGCTCCTTGGCGATATCCACCGTCAAGGAGTTCTACCGCAATACGGTCGGGCCCGACCGGACTTGGCCATTCCCTTACGACAACGACCTGACCGAGGAAGAAAACTGTGTGGTGGTCGGCGTTCGCTTGGCCAACCAGTACGTTTTTGGTCGCGCCCGCAAGTCTTCCAACGAGTCCGGTATGGGGACCACCATCGTCACGGTGATGTTTACCCGTGACGGACAGCAGGTCATCGTGGGGCACGTCGGCGACAGCCGTTGCTACCGAATCCGTGATGGGCAGATCACGCAGCTGACCAGTGACCACTCGCTCGTCAGCGAGGTGACCGAGATAGCGCCCTGGCTGAGTGATGAGGAGGTCAGCCAACTGCCCTCCAACGTCATCACCCGCGCGCTTGGTATGGCTCCCGACGTGGTGGTCGACCTGCTCACCACCGAAACGCGGCAAGGTGACACCTATTTGCTGTGCTCGGATGGGCTCAACGGCATGCTCAGCGACAAGGAAATCCTTGCCACGGTGAATGCTACGAACAAGGCGCCTGGGGACGACCCCGGACTCGACGATGTCTGCCGCAGCTTGATTGAAAAAGCCAACGCTGCCGGTGGTGTGGACAACACCACGATCGTGATGGCGCGGGTCGACAAGGCTGCGGGCGACGAAGATACCAACAGCGGTGAAATCGTCGAGGGCGGTGCCATCGAGGCGTTGCTCAAAGATGAGGAGCACGCGGCAATACTCCAGCCCTTCAGCCATGGCTCGCCAGAAATGGAAGCCATCGCTGATGAAGACACCGCCGACGACGACATCTAGCGGGGATAAACAGGTTGTAGGGGAGGGGTTTATCCGGGTTTATCCGGGTTTATCCGGGTTTATCCGGTTTATCCTCCCGCAACCTTCCGAAATGTGGCCGTCCCGGGAGGGGATAAACCGCCCGAGATTCCCCTACGTTGATTTCGGAGTTATGAGACAGCCTCTTTGTCCCCTCCCGAACCTCTCGAAATCACGCAAGTGCGGGCGAAGACGCTCTTTGGGGCTCAGAGAATGAACTGATCCTGCAGCTTGAGGATGTGCAGGTTCAAGCCCTTGAGCTTGGCGCACTCTCGCTCGACCTCTGACTGGAACGGCGGCTTGATGTGGTACAGCATCGTCGCCAGGTCTTGCGGATTGGTCACCTTGCGCAGGTCGTTGATGAGCGTTTGAGGGGTGTGGTGCCCGCTTAGCGTCGCTACGGTCTGCTCCCGGTTGGGGAAGCTCACTTCCATGAGCAACGCTTTGAGGTTGTCGATGGTGTTGAGCTTCTCCCAGAAGCGCTCCGTCGGCCCGGTGTCGCCGCTGAACGCCAACACACCGCTATCGCCCTCGATCAAGAAGCCCGCACTGTCGACGGTGTGGTTCACGTCGATGGCCGTCACCTTGTAGCCCTGAATATCCGTGGGGACTTCGAGCGGGATCTCCCTGAAGACGATGGTCGGCTCGTCGGGGGATGGGATCACCGTGAAATCGGGCCAGAGCCGATCGTTGAAGAAGTGCTGGCGCAGATGCTCGATGGTGGGGCCGGTTGCCGCGATGACGAGCGGCTCCGTGCCAAGCTGACAGCGGTTGTCAGCGATGGTTGCAAGGTCACGGACATGGTCCATGTGCGAATGGCTGACCAAGACCGTCTTGACCCTGCATTGATCGGCAAGCTCGAGTTGACTGGTCAAACAGCCCGCGTCGATGGCGAGATGATCATCGAGCAAAAACGCAGTGGTGCGATGCCGGGGCGTTTCGCCGCCATGGCATCCAAGAACCCTAAGTTCCATTCACCCTCACTCGCCGCATGGGGTTGCCGTGTGCAAACATCACAATTGGTTCGACTCGATAAACTCATACATCCGGGCCACATCGGGTACCAGGATGCCGTCTCGTTTTATTCGGATAAGGCGTGAGCGCATCAGGTTTTTCGAGATTTCGCCTAGTTCCTGCTCTGAAACTCCGAGCTGTTGCCCGATGTCACCGAGACGTTGACGCACCCAAACGCCATCATCGTCCCGCTCCTGGCTCGCTTCTGCCAGCCTCACGATGGTTGTGCAAACCCGTCCCAAGGGGGTGTCCTCTGATTCGCTCTGCCCGTTGTGGCCGGCAAACAACAGCTGTTGGGTTTGGGCTAGCCGCTCTGCCAGTGTCTTGACGAAGCGGACGCTGATCTCCGCGCTCGTCGTAATCATGGTCTCCAACGTTGGACTGTCGACCAACAAGCAGCGCGTGGGGCCGACGGCGATGGCCGTGGCGGTGTGCTTGCTGTTGCAGACAACGCCGGCTTCTCCAGCGAAGTCGCCTTGACGGAACTCTGCCAAGGTCAACTGTTGCCCGTCGACCTCTTTGACCAATCGCACGCCACCCTGCTGGATGATGAACAGATGGGTGCCGATTTCGCCCTCCCGAAAAAGGACATCTCCCGGTTGATAGTCGCGCCCCTCGGGCAACATGGGGTCCAAGGAATCCACCGTCTGGCAGTCTAGCCCGAATTATTCACCGCGTCGCCCCGAGCGGTACGCATCGCGCCTCTTCACAATCCTGGGGCCTCACCAACACAAACGACAAGGGCCCCGACGCATGCGCCAGGGCCCTCGAGGTTCAGCCTTGGATGCGTGGGGGCTCACATCATGCCGCGCATGCCGCCCATGCCGCCCATGCCGCCCC
>CAZRGL010000275.1:0-14337 GCA_964599485.1 uncultured Polyangiaceae bacterium | reverse complement strand
CCCGGACCCGGACCCGGACCCGGACGCGGACGCGGACCCGGACGCGGACCCGGACGCGGACCCGGACGCGGACTCGGACGCGGACCCGGCCCCGGACGCAGACTCGGCCCCGGACGCCCAATGTCTCGTTCAGGAGACTAGAACAGCGTCGTCCAACCACCGCTCTGCTCGCGCAAGACTCGCGCGCGTCGCTCCAGCCGATCGAGGGCTGATTGCATCGCGTCTACGACCTGATGGTGACAGCGCTCTACGTAGCGCTCGTCAGCAGCGGCCTCGTCTCCGGCGCGCTCGAACTGAATCGGGTCGAGCAATTCGATGGTGATACGACTCGGAAGCGGAAAGTAGACCGGTGGTGGCCCGAAGGTCAGCCCCCAGGGAATACTCAAAGTGATTGGCCACGCCTTGAGCCGAAGAGCGCGGTCGAGACGGAGCTTGTCGACGATCCACTTGCCATCGTCGAGGATGATGGCGGTGGCGTGCGCACCGTGGGCTACGGCGGGGATGATGGGCACACCCTCGCGCAGCGCAAGCCGTACGTAGCCGCGCCGCCGCCCAAACTTGATGCGGTTGCGATCGCGATACGGGCGCATCGCTTCGGCGTCACCGCCTGGATAAATGAGCAGCTTCTTGCCGGCCGCACAGATGCGACTGGCGTTTTGCGGGCAGGCGCGCACGGCACCGAGGGGCACGAAGAAGTCACGCAGCAGCGGCCAACGCACCACCATGTCGTGGGCCATGGCAAAGGGAAGGTCGTCGAGGCCGCCGCGCTGATAGAGCGCGGCTCCTAGCAAGTAGCTGTCCGGGGTCAGCGAGCCACCGTTGTGGTTGCCGACATAGATGCCGCCACCTTGGGGGATCCGCTCGAGCCCCAGCACCTTGGCCTTGAAGTAGCGCTGCAATAGCGGCACGAGGCCGTCGACGACGAGCCTGATGCGGTCCTCGCGGCGATTGGCAAGACTGTCGACGTCGTATCGACGTTGGAACGAAGCGATGAGCCTTGCCAGCAGTGAATCCGGCGCGGAAGTCTCTGGCGGCGCATCAACCTCAACCGGCTCGACGGGACGCGGCACGACGACGGATGGCGGCTCAGGCCCTTGCGTCGTCTGGCTCCAGTTACGAAGAGCAGGCACCGGGGAGCGCGGAATCTCGAACGCCTCCGCGCCGGCCACTGGCGGCGGCGGTGCGGGAACGGATTCTGGGAATACAGTGGCCATGGCTCCTAGCGATTTGAAACGGGTTTCAATAGATAGAACACGTTTCATCTCCCGGGAAGGGGGTAACGCCACGCAAACCCCCAATATTTCAGAATTGTGACAAGAAGCGCTGGCAGCGCCAGCGGTACCGTCGAGGCGACTTGCATCAAAACGGGTTGACGGCTTCCATGGGCCACGTGCTCCGGTCTCTGCCAGCGCTTTCGTTGCTCGTCTTCCTCGCGGTGGCCTGCGACGAGCCCAACCAGCGAGCAGCGGCTCCGCCGACGACGCCAGCAGCGCGTGTCAGTGCGAGCGCGTCCGCCGCAGGCGCTCCGTCAGAGCATCAGGCAGCGACGGCGCGGCCCATGATGGTCGGCTTCACGCGCGACTTCTGTCTGCCTTGCCAGGTCATGAAACCTTGGATCATTCAGCTCCGCCGCGAGCACACCCAGACGGTGGACGTGGTCGTCGTGAACATCGATCGAAAGAAGAACCAGCGCCTAGCGCTGCATTTCGGGATCAAGTCGGTTCCAACCCAGATTTTCGTCAGCGCGGCGGGCCGGATCGAGGCGCGCAGCGAGGGGGTCGCTTCGAAAGAAGACATGACGAGCAGCCTCAGGAGGCTCGGTTGGATTCACTGAAGCTGGTTGGGATTGGCCTGTTCACCCTTGGTGTTTCGCTCGGCCTTGCTTGCCAAGCGGATCGGGCAAACACGTCGACGAGCGAGCGGCTCGACGGCGCAGCACGTGCGCCCAAGCTCCCTGCCTCGGCGCTTCAAGTCCAACCCGAGCAGCTCTCGAGGATCGAGCTGTCCGGCGGACGAGGGCGAGCTCAGCCCATCGTGCTCGCCAAGAACGAGCGCGGCTGGCAAGTCCTGTCGCCGATCGCATACCGAGCCAATCAGACAGCTATCGAGGCGATGGTTGCGGTGCTGGCGGAGATCGAGATCCTCGAGCGCGCCGGCGCTGATGCGACAGCAGCCCGCAAGTATGGGGTCCAGGCCGGAGGACTACGGGTCAAAGCCTGGGCTGGCGATCAGCCCAAGAGCCACTTCGTGATCGGTCACTCGAGTCGCGAGCAAACCTACGTCAAGCCAGTCGGCGGGGCGCAGATCCTCACGGTCCGGGGGCGGTGTGGGCCGATCTTCAACAAGACCCTCGACGAGCTCCGCCACCCGATCATTACCGACCTCGACGAGAAGCAGATCGCAGGGGTGAGGTACGAAAACCGGCATGGCGTCTTGGAGCTCGTGGCCGATCCCGCAGGTGGGTTCGTCCCAAAGAAAGCGCACATTCCTAACTTCAATCGCCAGCGGGCGAGGAAGCAAGTCGGCGTGCTCGCCCACTTGTTTGCCAAGGGCTTTGTGGACCGGCCCTTCGATCGGCAACGCACGGGGCTGTTCAATGACGATACGGCCCGAGCAACACTGCTTCTGTCGGCCGACGGGGCGAAGTCGATCGATGTCTGGGTGGGCGCACGAACGAAAGACGGCCATGTGCATCTGCGCACCTCTCAGCCAGATCAGAATCAGATCTACCTCGTCTCGGGCCATCTGGAGTCGAGCCTCGTGCCGCGGCGCCGCTACCTCGAGCGCAGCGACGAGATGATGCGACAGCTCAGGGGAAAAAAGGACGAGCTGGCCCGGGCCGGAACAAAAGCGCACACCCACGACCCGCGCCCAGTGGCGTCGGAGGTTCCACCTGAGCTGATGAACGCGCTGCGAGCCCTCGCACACGAGCAACGTGGGAAGCCATAATCGGGCCGCGACGCGGTTGCGATCTCGATGAACTACTTGGGAATGTCAGGCGGGAGGTTCCCGCAGACGCCAACCTCGAGAATGACGTAAATGAGAACGTACTCTTGCGGAGTGAGCGCTAGCGAGCTCGATGAGGTCTCGTAGACTGAGTAGAAGACCTTACCGTAGTCGTAGTTGTAGGTGACCATCAGCGGGGAGCCTGGGTAGGCGCTGTTGTCTCTGACCCAGGTGAAGGGCTTCACGATGTAGTTGTCCTTCTCGAGACCGTGCCCATCATCCACCTCGGTGGTGGCGTCGATGGTGACATAGCCGTTCTCGAAGGGGACGCTCTGGGGATTGTTGGGCGTGACGATGCCTATCCAAGCGGCCAGATCTTCATCGAGCACCTCGCCGGTCGTCGTGTAGGCAGAGTTCGTCCTCCGGCCGATGTCGAACTTGTTCGCATTGTCGGATTGATAGAAGTCGATGTAGTCCGGAAAGGTCGCCTCGGACCACAACGAGACCGTGCAGGAGTTGTAGATCCTGCCGCCTGCTGCAACGTAGTCGCGCAGCATCTGGACGTGGGAGTTGACGAACTGGACCCCTACGCTGCTGGCATAGCAGGGCAGGAAGATCATGTGGTAGCTGTGCAGCGTAGCCTGGTTGTCGAACAGGGCGCTGGTGTGCGGATAGGAACCGAAGTTGTTGTCATCGTAGATGCTGAACTGCTCGGTGCCGTCGATGAGCTCTCCGGCGCCGTTGACCTGCCCCATCCCGAACTTCGCGAGCAGGTTGTAGGTCAGATCTGGGCTGGTCCTGACGACGGCGAAGCTGGGGATCATGTCCAGCCCGTCAGCGGTCTTCGCCCCCGGTAGCGTGGTCATTTCTTCGGGCACGGCCGGAGGCATGTTCTCGGTGACCTGGATATCCCGGATGCGCCGGAAGTTGCCTTTGCGCGTGACGAGCTTGTAGTTGCCGACGGGGATCTTGTTGATGGACCAAGTCCCATCCGCGGCCGACAGGGCGTAGGGCTTGCCCTTCATGTCGTCACACTCGTAGTGATAGACGCCGCTCGGAATGGGCGGAGGATCGGTTTGGGTCAGGAAGACGAGAGCACCAGAGACCGGGAACGCGCCCGAAGGCGCCATGACGCGGCCGCTCAGCGTTTCGGTTCCAGCGATGAGATCTCCACCCACGCCTTGGCCCATACCGCCTGCACCTCCGAAGAGGTTTCCCGCACCGGATGCCCCCTGCCCGGTCCCGGTGTTGTCGAACACCTCACCACGGTCGCCCGTGGCGCTGCACGCAAACGGCAAGACAGCAAGAAACACGATCGCAACAATGATCGCCAATGCGCTACTGAGCTTGGTCATCGTAAGATCCTCTCAAGGTTGAGGCCATTGTACGGGATAAGCTCCCCTGAGGGGAAAGCGACGTCTGCTGGGGGCTCAGCGGTCCGAAAGCGACCTGCTGCTACGCGACGCTAGGGCTCGACGCTGCACCACGCCGACCCGCAGTGCGCGCCTGGCCAGGCTCATCACAGCCAGCGCTCGGCAGCCATCACACCCAGGCCCACAATGACCAAGGACAACATGAACCAGTTGGACAATTTCCCAACCGCCTTGCGGTCATACGCCATCGCCCAATAGAGCTGCTCGTACAGCTCCACTTTGTTGGCAAAAAAGAGCCTGAAGGTTGCAGCAAGGGCTGCGACTAAGCCAATGATGACTGCAAGGATGGTCACGATGCGTCCCAGGTTGCAGGTGCAGGGTTCACGCTGTCAGTATTGCGAATCAGCCCTCAGCGGACCATCAGTCGAACAACGTAATCTGCCTGGCCAGCCGAGCGTGGGCTAAGTCGATCGACGTAAGACCGCGGACCGAAACGTGCGCTATTGCGCCGATGCGCCGCGACTGGGGGGGGTCTGCTAGGCTGGGGGGATGGCTGTCCGCACAGCGCTTTGCCTCGTCGTCATCACCCTCGCTGCGTGCTCCTCCGAACCCCAGGATCCGATTCCATCTGTTGCGGATCTGTACACGCTGCGGCCGCTGTCGGTCTCCGACGATAGTCGCATCGTCGACGGTCTCGATCGCGAGGTACTGCTGCGCGGCGTCAACATCACCTCGCTCGGGGAGTACTGGCAGGGCAACCCGGATTACCCCCCCACGCTGCCGACGACCGAACAGGACTGGGACGACATGGCAGCCCGGGGCGTGTCGGTGATCCGCTTGGTGGTGCACTGGTCGCGACTCGAGCCGAAGCAGGGTGAGATCGACGAGGGCTACCTCGACGAGATCGACGCCTACGTCACGGCCGCCGCCGAGCGCGGCATCTACACCGTGATCGACATGCATCAGGACGCTTTCTCCGCGTTCATCTACACCGATGACAAGGAGGCCTGTCCCGAAGGATCCTGGCCGGGCAAAGGATGGGACGGGGCGCCGAAGTGGGCCACCATCACCGACGGGCTGAGCACCTGCGTGACCGGGGATCGCAACAGCGCACCTGCTGTCGTCGCCGCCTGGAACCACTTCTACGACAACACCGACTCCATCCGCGACAGCTTCGTGAAGACCTGGGCGGCGGTGGCAGAACGCTTCGCCGGTCGTCCCGAGGTGGCCGGCTACGACTTGCTCAACGAGCCAGACACTTCCCGTCCGAGCAGCGAGCTCGAGCCGTTGTATTGGGGCTTGCTCAGCGAGCTGACCAACGCCATCCGCGACAAGGGATCCAAGCAGCTCATCTTCCTGGAGCCCGCCATTCCTGCCGGCAACAGGGACCACGGCCTGCTCCTCGCCGATCCGACACGCATGGATGTCGACATCTACAACCTGGTCGGCTCGACGCACAACTACGCCGAATCCATCGACGTGACTGGCCTGAGCATCGAGCAGACGAGCTTCTTGATTTGGTTGATGGCCGAAGCCCAGGGTACCGGCGTCTGGATCGGCGAGTACGGTTTCTGGAGCACCAGCCCCGAGACGCTCGAGAAAGCCGCTCGCTATGGTGCCGACGAGGATCTCCACGCGCAAGGTGGAGCCTGGTGGCAATGGCGACAGCCCTGCGGCGATCCCCACAGCGTGCATCGCGAGGACGACGGCAGCTGGCAGCCCGACAACACGGTAGTTCACTTGCACACGATGGACTGCACCGTCTCCCCCCCGGTCTCGAGTCCTACCGAGGAGTTACTGAGCGTTCTGGGACGGGGATATCCGCGGATCGCGCCCGGTCGCATCCAGCACCTGCAGAGCGATCCCGCGACCGGAAAGCTGCTGCTCGAGGCCGCGTCTGCCCATGCGGGCCAGAGGCTGGTGATCTGGACGCCCACCGCGCCGGACACCCACAAGGCGTGGGCCACGGGAGTAGAGAACCTCACCGAGCTGACCGTCCCGGGAGGCCGACTGCTGACCGCTACGGTGGCAGGCGGCCAATACTCCATCGGTGTCGATCCGCGCTGAGGCTTGGGCTACGCCTGCAGCTCGATGCTGCGCTTGCGTAGGATCCAAGACAGGTAGAGGTCGAACAGGCGGGCAAGCAGCGGGTTAGCGAAGATCCAACGATTCTTCCACAAGGGGGAGTGACAAGCATCGAGGCCCAGCGCACCGCGGTAAACGGCCGAGAGCGCATCGGCACCGCAATCGCTGAGCCTGCCCAGGATGTGGGCGCCAGCCTCGGCGCTAGCGAAACCTGGCTCGCCTGCGTAGCTCTCGTCCGAAAAGAAGGCGAGCTCATCGATGAAACCGCGGGCGACGGCAAGTAGGCCCCGCCCCTGCACCCGACGTCTGCCTCGTTCGGCAAGATATTCGTCGAGCGTGCGTCGCGGTAGCGTCGTGAAGCTCGGGTCGACCCAGCGTCCAAGCAAGTGCAGCAGAATCGAGGTCTCGACCGAGCCGGCGTGAGCGTCGCCGCGCAGCACCTCCCAAGGCATACCCGGGACGTCTCCCAGCAGATCCTTCAGGGGCCCTTCTTCGAGACCGACGCTCTGGTTGTCCAGCTGCCCGAGCATCAGCGAGAACACCGAGATCATCTTGGTGCCGCAGTTGCGATTGCAGCGGCGCGCGGCGCGCTCCAGCGCAAGAATGTGCCCCGGCGCCCCGTGGAAGCTGCCAATCCAAATATGCACAAAGCCCTGCGCGGCCAGCGCCTCGCCCAGCTCGCTGATCACCTGCTCGATGGTGCCTGCCCGAATCGGCAATGAGCCCGGACGCGGCAACACTTGCGCCCCGAGCCCAAGCGGCGGCATGTGAACGAAGTCGAGCTCAGGATGGCGGCCGCGCAGTTTCTCCACACAGCGCAGCAACAGGGCGTCTCCTTCGGTGACATCGGCGGCAACCGGCAGGTGCGGACCATGCACCTCGATGGGCGAGCAGCTCAGCAGCACGACTGTCTGGGCCCTGTCCATTTTTGCAAAATCGCCCCCAGTCAGCTCCTGCCAGCGTCGAATCGGAGGGGCACCGTCGGTTACGCGAGCTTGCCAGTCCATCATCTTGCGCACCCTAGCGCGTTGATGGCCTTCGCCATAGCGAGGAGGCCGGGCATCGGTGGCGCGCTGGGCTGACGCGCTACCGCGAGCGTCATCTGTCAGCTATCGCTCGGCACAACCGACTGCGGCCATCGAGGCTCGCTGCCATGTTGCTGACTCGAGTCCGCATCGTGCAAATACGAATCAGCGCGGCCACGCGGGCGTTCAAGAACCCGTCCCATGAGACGGATCTCAGACGCCCCACCGCTCACGACTGTGATCTTCAAGCTAAACCCATCAGGCAAGCCTGTCTGGCAACAGCAGCATGGCCCCGCTGACCGGTGGCGGCGGCCGGAGTATAGTCGTGCCGTGGCTAGCCAATACGCGGGGACGGATGAAGGGCTCGAGGCGCTCGTGCAGGACCTGCTCGATGCGACTCGCAATGGCGACGAGGCGCAGCTACGAGCGTTGGCGTCCTATCGCGTTGCCAATCCCGATGAGCTGTTCGTGACGCTGTTGGGCCAACAGCACGGGCCACCCACGGCCCGCGCCTACGTGCAACGTGAGCGAACAAGTCGACACGATCGGCTCATCGAAACACTTCGGTGCGCCGTCGCTCAGCTCGACAATCCCAGAATCGAGGTTCAAGGCGAGGATACGTGGACGCAGCAGGCCCATCCGCTCTTGCTGGAGTGGCTCGAGTCAGAGCTTACCGTCGCCGACGTCGTGATCACGGACGACTCACGGTGGAACGGGGTCAAGCTGGCCCACTGGATCTTCGTGGACGATCGCTGGCTATGGCTGGGCGAGCTGACCACCATCCTGCCCCAGCGAGCGGAGCCGGAGGAGCTCGTCCGGCTGGTCTCGGCAGCGCTCGCGGCGCTGGAATGTGGCGACGTCACCGAGCAGAGCGAGATCATCGAGTCGTGGCGGCTACCGGACCCAGACGGTTGGCTCACCCGACAATTCGGACAGCTCGGTGCCACGCTTGCGCGCGACTACGACGGCGGACCGCTGGATCTGGCCGGTCTCGCCGAGCGTCATGGTGGTACCGAAGGGCAACGTTGGCTAGCGCGCTGGCGCGCGAGCGATATGTCGCTGCGGCGTTTCTATTCCGACCACGGTAGCTCGCTCGAGCAGCTCCCGGGTATCGAGCAACTCCGAGAACAGCGCCTCGAGGACGGTCCGCTCATCATGCTGTTGCAGGCCGCGCTCGAGGCGAAGTGCGACGTCAGCGCCGATAGCCATGTCAATCCCTACGGGGCGCCGACCCGTTTGCAGCGGCTAGCGCTGATGACCATGACGGAGCCGACGCCGCTGGTCACGCTGCGATTTGATCGCCACGGTGTCGGCCGCGAGTCCTGGTCCTGGGCCTACGTGGACGGCCGATGGCGCTGGCTTGGAACGATGGCAGCGCTCGAAGACTGCCCCGCCGCAGCCGTGCTGGACGGCAAAGCCCCCATTGCCGCCGCTTTGGACGCGTGGCCGCCCACGACCACAGGCCTCGAGCGGCTGGTCGAAGCCGGCGTGATGCTAGCGGGCCTCGACCGTCGTGAGGAGCTCGAGCAGCTATCCGCCAAGCTCGTCGTGCCCGAGCCAAGGGCTTTCTTTGCAACGCTACTCGGCGAGGCCAACGCCGAGCTGGCCGAGGAGGAATACAGAGAGGAGCCATCAGCAGCCGAGCGCTTCCGCAAGCTCGCGGTTGCCGGAGCGCTTGGCGTGACCATCGAACGGGTGACGCCGGGCGTTGGCCACACGATGCAGCAAGTGCTCCTATCGGTGGACCCATCGGTCGAGGTCTACAACTGTCGGCACCTCATCACGGGGACCCGAGGTCGTATCATGACGCATAACTGGCATCACGACGGCCAGCACTGGCGACTGCTCGGTGAGCTCTGGGCGTTGCGACGGGATCCTCGGGGCGCCAACGCCTGGCAGCAGCAAACGGGGTACCCTGGCCCTGGCCCCCATCCTTTTCCGGGAACCCGACAAGGACTGGCGAAGCTCGTCGAGCGGATGCTGGCGAGCGTCGTCGACGATGACATGAACCAGCTGCGCTGGCTGGGCAAGGTGCTCGAATTGCCCGAGCCGGAGGCCTGGCTGCACCGAGTCTTCGAGCCATCCGATGAGCTCGAGGCGATTGTTGCTGACTACTTGGACAACGGCGGCCGGCGGGTGCGGGAGGCGGCCGATGGGCTCACCCAGAGCGCGCACCCAGCGGAGTTTGACGTCGAGGTGCACATGCTGGTCGATCCCGATCCCGCCTCTGACATGCGTCCGCCCCGACGTGGGCCCCTGGCGATGCGAGAGCCTGTGGCGGTGTACGCAGCCGAGCTCGTGCCACCCGACGGAGACCGGCCGGGAGCTGGCTTGCTCCCCCTAGTCTACGTCGACGGCGGCTGGCGCTTGCTCGGCGGGCTAATGCGACTCAACTCGGCCATGGCCACGGTGGTACGAGAAGCTCCTGATCGACAGCGCCTGACCCGGCTACCAGTGTCGAGCCGAGCGGCGCTGATCACTTGCTCGACCGCCGAGCGCTATTTGCAGAGCGAGGAGGCCGGGTATCGGTAGTCGAGCAGGTTTCGGAATCAGCTCGAGGCGGCTCCCTCAACAGGCATCACCGACTCGCGGTGCGTCAAAGCCCGAGCTGTTTCCGGGCCCAGCGCAAGTGGCGGCCGCCACCCTCCGCCATGGCGGCTGCCACCCTCGAGACGCCGGCGACAACCAAGTTCCGGCCACTTGGCGATTGGCACGGTGTTGGCAATGCATGAGCGCAACATTGATTGGCGCAGTGAGCACCAAAACCAGCAGGGAGCTGTCATGCAGAAACAAGTTGTCAAGACCGTGCGCGGTCTCATCGATTCGATTGAGAAGCGCTTCGGTAAAGGGGCCATCATGTCGTTGGGCGACGAGACGGGCGGCCGGCCTATCGAGGTCATCCCAAGCGGATCGTATTGGCTCGACGAAGCGCTCGGCGTGGGGGGCTACCCACGTGGGCGCATTACCGAGATCTTCGGTCCTGAGTCTTCAGGCAAGACCACCTTGTGCTTGCACGCTATCGAGCAATGTCAGCGCGCCGGAGGGGTGGCTGCGTTCATCGACGCCGAGCATGCCTTCGATCCGAGTTATGCCCGGGCCATCGGCGTGAGCACCGAGCAGCTCTTGCTCGCTCAGCCAGACAGCGGCGAGCAGGCCCTCGCCATTGCCGAGTCGTTGACGAAGTCGGGCGCATTGCAGCTGATCGTAATCGATTCGGTCGCGGCACTGACACCACAGGCAGAGATAGACGGTGAAATGGGCGACCGGCACATGGGCCTGCAAGCTCGGCTGATGAGCCAGGCCCTGCGCAAGCTCACATCCATTTGCCACAAGACCGGCACCGCAATCCTCTTCATCAACCAGCTGCGCCAGAAGATCGGCGTGGTGTTCGGCAATCCCGAGACGACCCCTGGCGGCAACGCGCTGAAGTTCTACGCCAGCGTCCGCATCGATGTGCGCCGCATTGGGCACGTCAAGAGCTCCGAAGAAGCGGTTGGCAGCAAGACCCGGGTCAAGGTGATCAAGAACAAGTGTGCGCCTCCTTTCAAGAAGGCCGAGTTCGAGATCCGTTGGGGCAGCGGCATCGATCGCGCCACCGAGCTGCTCGACCGCGGCTTGGAGGCGGGGGTCATCGACAAGCGAGGCTCCCACCTGTCCTTTGGCAACGAGCGCCTCGGTCAGGGACGCGAGCGGGTGCGAGAAAGCATCCTCCAAAATGACGCCCTCACCCTGGCGCTTCGCGACGCCATCGCCGCTGCCCACGAGGCCAAGACAACCCCGCCCAGAGGCGCACCGGCCAAAAAAGCAGACCAACCCAAGCAAGAACAAAAACAAGAACGAGCGAACTAGGAGCAGATCATGAGCAATTCGATGAACAAGGTGTTTCTGTTGGGCAACCTCGGTGCTGATCCGGAGCTACGAAACGCAGAGAATGGCAATCCTTTCTTACGCTTTTCGCTGGCCACCACGGACAGGTGGCGGGACCGCGACGACCAATGGCAGGAGCGCACCGAATGGCACAACGTGGTGCTATGGGGCAAGAGGGCCACGCCGCTACACCAGATCCTCAGCAAAGGCATGAAGGTGGTGGTCGAAGGCACCATCCGAAGCCGCAACCACGAGCGCGACGGGATCAAGAAACGCTACACGGACATCAGAGCCCGAGACGTGTGGCTCACCGCAAGCCGCCCCAGCGCCGAGCGCGACAAGACGGCCTTGTTCGAGTCGTTGCCATTCGGAGGCCGCAAGACCATTACGCAAAGTCCGTTGCCAGATCTCGCGGCGGTGTAGCGAGGCTAGTGGCCCCTGGCTGAGCGCGCCGGAGCAGCAGTCCGCCGCAATGACAACACCAGGCGGCGGGCTGCTGGTCGACCGAGCGCGATCATCCCCTGACCGAAGGGCTTGGGACCGACGGCGGCAGCTTGTCGTCGTCGAGCTCGAGCACGTAGCGGGCTGTTCCTTCGGGCAGCTCGATTCCGCAGCCGCGCAGCTCGGCACGAACTCGGGTGAAAGCCGCCCCGAGAAAAAAGACCTGCGAGCAGTAGTAGGTCCACAGGAGCATCGCGACGACCGAGCCAGCAGCGCCATAGGTCGATTGGGTAGCCCGTGCACCGAGATACCAACCGACAACGGTGGCGCCGACGCTGAACAAGAGCGAGGAGACGAGGGCGCCTTTCCAAGCGTCGGCCCAGGCGATGCGCGCCGCCGGCAACACTTTGTAGGTCACCGCCAGCATCGTGGTCCACACGCCGAAGGAGGTCGCCAGTTCGAGCAGGTGCCAGGGCACCATGACGGCTGCGTCGAGATTCCAAATGCTAGCCGCAGCGGCCAGCGCAGCCTTGGTCACCAAGGTGGCCACCAAAATGGCAACGAGCAGCACCATGGTCACGAGCGTCTGCAGGCGCTTGCGCACCTGGCGGCGCAGGCGTTCTTTGAAGGTTCCGCCCCCGACCTCACGGATCCCCCAAATGGTGTTGAGCGAGAAGCGCAGCTGCGTGAACAAGCGCAGCCCGGCGTAGATGAGCAGTGCCGCACCGAAGCCGCCCGCCATGGCGCCTGAGCGCGCCTCGCTGAGACTATCGAGCAAGCCTCCAACAGTGCGGGCACCCTCACTGCCCAGCCACAGGGCCAAATCTGCGAGGATTCGCGCTCGTGCTTGTTCCTGGCTGGTGAGCCGACCGACGATCGCCAGCGCGATGAGGAGCATCGGTGCCAGGGCGAGCAACGCGTAGAACGCCGTGGCGGCGCCCATCACCCGCCCGCCACGCATGGAGAAAATCCGCAGCGTCTGGCGCAGGATCTGTTTGGTCCCTGCTTTTTTCACGACTCGCGCTTCGTTCACGACTCGCGCTTTCTTCACGGGCCTCAGTACGGGGGACTATTGGGGATCGAAGTCGATCAGATACTCGCCGCTGGCCCCCAAGCTACCGTCCACCAAGATGTAAACGGGCACGTTGTTGGTCACCGACAGCTTGATGACCTCATCTACGTTCGAGTCGGACTGGCGATCGCACGCGCTCTGCGAAGCGATGCTGCTGCAGGTTGTCCGCGCGGCGAGCACAGCGTCGTACTTGGTATCCGGAGCCAGCAAACGGACCTCGAGCGAACCGGTGAACTTGGGCATCAGCTCGTAGGTGACATCAGGCGAAAGGGTGCCACCACAGGTCGACGTGTGCTCGTCGGACTCGCCCGCGGTGTTGCCTAGGCCGCGCATGGGCACCGGCAGCTGCTTGTCACCCCACACCTGGAAGGGAACTGGATCGGCGCAGTTGCCCGCGGACAGATCGAGCAGTAGCTCATAGTCACCCGCGGCCCCCTTCCAACCGTCGACGACGATGTAGTAGGTCTGTTGGGCCTGGACCTCGAAGGACAGCGTCTCGGCGCCAGTCGGATACGCGTCCGAGCACAAGATCCCCGAGTTGATCTCTTTGCAATTGCCAAGCGCATAGAGCATGGAGTCGTACTTGGTGCTCTGCCGCGGCAAGGTCGCAGTCAAGAAGCCATTGCTCTGAGGCGTAACCGCGTAAACGCGGTCCGGCGCGGTGTGCTCGTCACTACACTGGCTACTCTGCTGCGAGCCGCCCCCGACAGTGGTTCCCTTGTACGACTTGGTGCCGAAGCCGAGTGACACAGCAATCGCGCTAGCGCAGCTATGGCCGCCGGTCTTGCATTGGTCACAACCGTCGTTGGGATTGCTGTTGCCATCATCGCAGTCTTCACCCGGTTCGACCTTCTTGCCGTCACAACTGGGCTGGCAGCCTCCCGAGTCGAACGCACAGTTGTTGCAGGTCAGGCCGGCTTCTTTGCTGTAGCCATAGTCTTTACAGGTCTTGCCATTCAGATTCGCCCCATCGCAGTCCTCGCCCGGCTCTAACAGCTGACCGTCGCAGGTCGCGCTACAACCGGCCGCGCTGAGCGCGCAGTTGTTGCAGACCAACCCGGCGCCATTGCTGTAGCCGTAGTCCTTGCACGTCTTGCCATCGAGATCCGCTCCGTCGCAGTCCTCGCCTGGCTCGAGCAGCTTGCCGTCGCAGGTCGCCTTGCACCCCTTGCTGCTCAGCTTGCACTTGTTGTTGCAGCTCATACCGCCCGGCTCCGAGTAGCCGTGATCGGTGCAGCTCGCGCCCCCCAAATCTGCGCCATCGCAGTCTTCACCCGGCTCGAGCAACATGCCGTCGCAAGTTGCCTGACAGCCTGCCGGATCGAGCTTGCACTGTCCTGTGCAGCTCAGACCAGCAGCGCTGGAGTAGCCGAAGTCGTTGCAGGTGTTGCCGTCCAGATCCTCGGGGCCCACGTCCGCGTCCGTGTCGTCGCAGTCCCCGCCGCAGGCCGAGAAGCCGTCCCCGTCCCCGTCGTCCGTGTCCAGGGCGTCGTCGCAGTCGGCGCAGGACACCTCGCACAAGCAAAAC